>JALHTG010000002.1 GCA_022865705.1 Candidatus Bathyarchaeota archaeon
ACATAATAATTCCACGCGTTCTCGGATCGATAAGATACATCCAGATGCACTTGGAAGAACGTGAGCGTGAAGACTTCTTCAGATTGAAGCGGATAAAGAGCCGAATGGAGAAACAGGCAAGAGCTGCCTAGTCAACTGGTTAGCACACACAAAACCGCTCCTACCAACGACGGTTCAAATTCAAGTGCCCGCACCAGCCGAGCCACACACACAATTACTCCTCCTCCCTGCCCGTCATCCCCTTCAAGGTAAACGTCCGTGGAAGCGAGGAAGGCCACGCGAGTGAAACGCTGCAATCCTAAAGCAGGAGCATGAGGCCATACCTGTTCTTGTATTGGACCTATCGTACTTGATCATGCAGGCCCTCTTGCTTTCTTTCCCTTGTTGTACCCTGAACCTACGATAGATCTCTTGAGAAGCATGACCCCGACCACTAGCCAAGTCAATGTTGTTGACGCTCGCATGATGAGAGCCAGATCAAGCGGGAAGGCACGCGGCAGCGCATAGGCGGCGTTCATTGAAGATCCTGGGATCACGAGGAATAGCATCAGGAAGGGCGCACAATTGAAGAAAGTGAAGACTAGTGGAAGCAGCCAAGTCGCTGTAACCCACCTTTTGGACCAGCCCTGAGCACTTGCCACTATGAGGACGAGCGGTAGCACAAAGTTGAGATTCTGTTCCGAAACCCACGCTCTCGTGAGAGAGAAAGTCAACATCAATGCGAGAGTGGAAAGCATCAGCCCCATAGAGCTGGCAATTGATCTTCTGAAGAGCAAGTAGTAAACGAGTGGAAGAGCAGCCATCCAGAGATAGCCTAACAATTCCAATCCGTATGTGGCCGAGAGGATCCCGAATGGCAGGAGGAGATTCACGGGCGAGAAACCGCCAATCCGCACGAAATGGACGTTCCAGTTGCCAATGATCGGATTGAGACTCCATCCCAGCAAGAACGGAACCAAGGAAAGCCCTACGACCCCTAGGACGACCAAGAAATATCCGAGTGCGGAAGTCCAACCCCCTCTGCGTTTTCTCACATGGAACATGACTAGAGGAAGTATGATGATTGGAATCAGTTTCACAGCTATTGAGGCTCCCAGCGCCGTGGCAGAGAGGTAAATTTTGCCCCTGGGTAACAAGTAGACCGAAAGGAGCATCAGAAGGACGCTAACGGTGTCAAATTGACCCCAGATTGCCGTTGTATAGATCACGTAAGGATTAAAGAGCATGAACTGAGTCGCGTTTCTTGACAAGGATGCCTCTGAGGTTTCCGAGAACACCATTCTCCCGACCTGCAGAGCTAGGAGGATGTTTCCGACAACTATCGGCACCTTGGTTGCCAAGTTGTACAACAGAAGACTGTGTATCATATTGTAGCTGAGAAGATAGGACATCGCCAACACAAAACCCCAAGGTGGAAGATACCCTATGCCCGGAACAGGTGTTGGGAATATTGAAGCTCCGAATACTCCAGATACATCTGTTGGAACATAGGGAGAGTACCCATGAGCTATCAAATACCCAGTGGTCAGGAACACGCGTTCGTCATATGGGTGCCCTGTGAAAGCTCCGAGTGCTAGCTGGATTCCGGCACTCAGAAGGATCGAATAACGGATTCTCGACGTTTTCACCCGGATCGTAGTCTCGCTATCTCAGGCGCTTGAATGCTAGATCAGTAAGGGCCTCGAAAGGCGTTCCAAACAATGTGTACGCCCATTTCCCGCCATGTTTCCATACTCGATGTTGGACAGCTGCCTTTGCTATCGCGAACTTCAACTTGAACTCAGAGAACTCTGAGTCATACAACAGCGTATGGTCAATCAATCTCCAAGATGAATGGCACCAATCCTGTTCACGCAGTCTGTCCTTGACCTTGTCATAGAGACCGGTTCCGGGAATTGGATACGGAAGACTGAATGAAACGTAATCGAGAGGAAGCTTAGTTGCAAACCTGATCGTTCGCAATATTGTTGAGTTGGTCTCTCCAGGGTAACCGACAATGAAGAAGCCCGCAGCCTTCAGCTTTGCCTTCACAGCTGCCTCGACGGCCTCGCGTGCCTGATTGACATCGATCCGTTTGTTCATTTCTCTGAGTATTCCATCATCGCCGGACTCGATTCCGAAGAATACCCGTTCGCATCCAGCCTCCTTCATCTCTTTGGCCATTTCCAAGCTGAAGCCGTCTACTCGTGAAAGACACTCCCACTTCAGTTCAAGGCCTCTATTCACTATGTCTCGACAGATCTGCAAGACCCTGCTGGGGATCAAGGTAAAGCAATCATCAGAGAACCATACAGAATCGTATCCGAGTTCAGCGATTTGCTCTAGCTCATCGACCACATTCTTGACGGATCTCGCTCTGAACTGGTTTGAGAAGATCGGTCGACTACAGAAATCACATTCAAATGGGCAGCCTCGAGTTGTGATGATCGAGGTCTCTTCACGCCCGAAATGTTTCCTGAAGTATTCCCTGTAGCCATCGTTGTCAAACAGGTCCCTTGCAGGGAACGGGATAGAATCAAGGTCGCGAATCGGAGGGCGAGCAGGCGTTCGGATAATCGACCCGCCAGCGGTATTTGATCCAAGACTCGCTCTAATGCAGATCCCCTTGACATTCGAGAATTTCCCTTGTCTGAGGTGCGCCTCTGCGAGTTCAAGCATAGTTGCCTCTCCTTCTCCGACACAGACAACGTCAAACGCCCTCAGGTAGTCTTCTGGAAAGATCGTTGGAAGCGGCCCGCCGGCAACAAGCAAATCACAGTTCTCTCTTAGCAGTCCAGCTAGGCGAAAGGTCGGCGCACTCATGGAGAACATCGAGTAGAGTCCTATAATCGACGGTTTCAGATCCCTAACTGTTTGAACGGCGGAATCTTCTGATTCGAAGGTACAGTCGACAAGGCCCACTGATAATCCGTGATTCCTGAGATAGGACGAAATGTAGCCAAGTCCCAGAGGAGGAAACCTGAACGGAGATCTATCCCTTGGCGGCCGAAAGTAGGGATAGATGAGAACCACATCAGTCAATGCGAAGCGTCTCCGTGAATCTCGACCAAGTATTCCAGCGCTTGAGGGGTTCCCTCACAAAGCAAGTCTAGTCCAGACCAGGAAATACGGTTTCTGACCACTTCTCTTCCTCTTACAATAAGCCAACCGCTGGGGCGGCGTAGCCTGAATCCTACGCCTGACACTCGAGAACGTAGACTCGCCCATTCTGCTTGGGTCGTTCGCCAAGGCTCGATCTGCTTGTCATGAAGCTTGATTCCAGCTGCATCCTCGTATTCGTCGAACTGTACCCCACCTTGTTCATTTGCAAAGACGATGCTCTGCAGACCCTCGCAGGATAGTTCGTCAAGAGTGGCCTTGATCTCCAGATCGCTACCATTCCTTCGATACGAAACCGCGATTTGTCCTTTTGAGTGGGATACCAAGTACTCGTTTCTCATCCCAAGTATGCTGAGGATATTGAGCACGGTAGTTGCTCCGGATCTGGACCTGCGCAACCCACGATATCCTTTCTCCAGGACTTTGAAAAGATACGCAAGACAACTTCCTCGTTCTATTATTGCTCCACGAAATCTCTTCGAGGCTAAACCGTTCATGTCGTAGACCTTCACCAAGGTCGGGTTCGTCTCGGAATCATCGACGAGCGTGTCCGCGTCAAGCGAAAATCGCGTACCATCTCGGTACCTGCACACCGGAACGCCGATTCCAAGGCCCTCTTCAACAAGTTCTTTCTTGTCATAGACGATGATAGCGCCTTTCTGTAGTTTCGCTGTCTGAGACACGTGTGGCCGAGAGTCTGCGTAGAAACGGAGTGCAAGTTTCGGGGCAAGTACGAGATCGACCTTGTCCTCAGCACGCAGCTGTCTCATTTAATCCGTGCTCCAAGTGCGTACAAGAGTACGAGAGTTCCTATGATGACAGCAACGAGAATGTTAGACTAGATAGTAGTATGCATAGAAACTGATTCCTAGGACTGCCGTCAAAGCCCAGACCAAGAAGGTCAACCACATGGTCCACTTCAGCTGTAATGAGCCCAGTGTCCTATGATACACAGCACTAATTGCAAGAATCAATGCGAAGACTCCGCCGAAAGCATGCAATACTGTGACCAGTACGCCTGGTGTGAAGCTTCTGAGCCCTTCGATGTTGAGGATCAACGATGGGCCCATCCAGATGATCAAGGCTCCAGACTCGATAATGATGGCTGATTTCATGAGGCGACTATGGATCTTGATCTTCGCTGCCCTCACAAAGTATACTCCAGCCAATAGCAAACAGAATGCAATTATCTGTGTGATCACATTCAAGTCTGCTGCATTTGGGGCCTGACTTCCAAGAAAGCCCAATCACGTCACTGACGATCGTCTTGGTCAGGTGGAGATTTAAGAGTTCGTTGCAGACGCACAGAATGTCAGAATCTTGTTGCTTGACCTGGAGGTCGAGGATGGGATAATGAACTGGATAGGGTCCGAAACTCGCTCGGAGACATCATCCCTCTCCCTTGATCTCCTTTATCCATCCCAGAAGTTCATCCGATACCTCTTCCTTCTCTAGTATGACCTCGATCAGCGAGAACTCTTTGTTGTCCTTTGCATCCTTCAGAGCCATGCGAAGTTTCTCGCATTTATCGCAGACGTAGCCCTTCCCTCCCCAAAGCTCTGCGATCTTCGAGTAAGGCCAGTTGACAAGCTCGTTGAACCCCGCTGTTGGATAGAAGAGTTGTTGCATTCCCCAGCGGCGATTGTTGAATGGAATTTGAGAAGGTTGCTGAATGCTTCTTGATAGAGACTTGGCACGGAGAAAGATCGAACACGAACCCGATCAAGATGACGAAAATTCTGACTGAGACGTCCGAGTCAACACAAGACAAGAAACAT
>JALHTG010000019.1 GCA_022865705.1 Candidatus Bathyarchaeota archaeon
CACAGGCAAATTGGAACTCGGCGGAACTGCTGGAGCTGTCCGAGGATTGAAGGTTGAATATTTCCCATTCAATGTCGACGAAATGAACATTGATGTTGATAAGACTAAGGCTAAGGTCGAGAAAATGGCGAAGGAGGAGAGCAACCCTCCCAAGCTTGCGATGTTCGGGGCATCTGTCTTCCCGTTTCCTCATCCAGTCAAAGAACTCGCAGACATATTTCACAACGTAGGCGCAACAATCTGCTACGACTCTGCCCATGTCAGCGGCCTGATAGCAGGTGGCAGATTCCAAGATCCTCTCCGGGAAGGGGCAGACGCTGTCACGCTAAGCACTCACAAAACTCTTCCAGGACCGCAAGGCGGCATGGTCATCTCGTGGGAAAAATTCGCCGACAAGATCAAAAAGGCAACCTTCCCAGGTTGCGTGAGTAACCATCACCTTCATACTGTGGCTGGTAAGGCTGTTGCATTTGCCGAAATGCACGCATTCGGAAAGGAATATGCGGAACAGATCATAAGAAACGCAAAGGCGCTCGGTCAAGCACTATTTGAGAGAGGATTCAAAGTTCTAGGCGAGAAGAAAGGATTCACGCAATCTCACGTTCTCATAATAGACATCACAAGCTACGGTGACGGCCGAACCATCGAGAAAAATCTGGAGCAAGCGAACATAATTCTCAACAGAAACCTGTTGCCGTACGACCTGAAGTTTAACAGACACTTCGAAGCTCCTGGTGGTATCAGATGTGGCACCTCAGAATGCACCAGGCTAGGAATGACCGAGAGCGACATGAAGGAAATCGCTGATCTGATAGCGCGAGTCGTCGTCAAACGGGAACCACCAGTCCAGGTTAAGAAGGATGTTATCGAGTTCCGCCGCAACTTCCAGAAAATCCATTTCGCCTTCGACACCATGCGCGACGCCTACGAATACATCAAGATTCGATAAACACCAGGCCACTGCAAGAATTCACTATGGAAAAGGATTAAACAACATCGTACTCGACACATCATTTGATAGACAAGACTTTTAGGGAGCAAAACAAGTCTCAACACCCCAGTGAGCCTAGTTGAGCAGAGAAAAACGAAGAAGCGGTGAGGCCCCTATGCCTGCGGCCAGCGCAGGCCTTCTGAGATTCTTTGAGGAGGAAACTCCTGGAATCAAACTACGTCCAGAAGCCGTCATGATTATGGTTGTGAGTCTGATAGCGGCAAGCATATTCATTCTCTACACATTCAAACCATAGCTCAAATACGAGGACTCACTGCGAACACACGGCAGTTTTCTCACTCTTAGCCTGAGTTCTATGGCCACTTGCCATTCATAGGCATCACAAGCATGGATAGTGATAGCCAGGTATCTAGAAGTCGCCTAGTTCCGTTTGGGCTAGTGGTGGCAGTGGTTTGGCATTCAATCCGGCTTTCTTCCTAAGATACTCAGCGAATATATCGACGCATCCTGTGTACAGGTAGACTCTCTTGGCTCTGGTAGCCTTTGCGAAGTTCATTAGTTGTTTGGAGTCTGCATGGCTACTTAGTGGGAACGAGGGAAAGTCCTTTGAATGCATCTTTAGAGCCCAGCCTGTAGCTACGGCCCGGGTTGACCTGTCAGAGGAGATTGATTCATCCCGTACGGTCGTGACTAGGACGTGGGTCCCATCGAATACTTCTGGCTTTCTGCTCGAAATGTCTATGTAATTCAGCTTCACTCCGAAGGTTGTATGGGCCTCATTGACTCTTGACACATATCGATTGGTGACGACGGGCAAGGTCGTGTAAACATTAAAGAGCCTAACGATCTCTTGAGCCTTGCCTGCAGCGTACACACGAAAGACAGGCGACTTCCCTTTTCTAGCTTGAGTAGCGGCCCATTCCACAATCCTTGCATATGTTCTGTGACGACTCGGAAAGACATAGAACGGATCTCCATACGTAGCTTCCATGATCAATTCATCGCATTCGGAAACTTGTGCGGCTTCCGTAGTCAAAGTGTCAACACAGTTGATATCACCAGTGTAGAGGATTGTTTTCTTTGGGGTTTCGACAAGAAACTGAGTTGAACCTAACATGTGACCTGCATTGAGTGGAGTTACCTCAAGGTCTCCCACCTTGACAGGCTTGTTCAGACGAACTGAAACAGTATTCCTGAGTTGCTCTTCGTTCAGTTTCTCGTAGATTCTGATGGTTTCGACTGTAGCATGTTTCTTGGCGCTAGTTCTCAGTCCATATGTGTGATCAGCATGGGCGTGAGTTATGAAAATGTGAGTATTCCTCCCTAGACCTCTACCACCTACAGGGTCAAGGATAATCTTGGTTTGTTTTGAGGAGATCACAACTCCTTTCTGCCAGCCGATCTTCACATCACTCAAAGGATCTTACCTCAGTGATCATAGGATCAAGTGTTAGAGCATTCACAATTGAGTACTCATCGAATGTTTCCTAGCTTTTCAAGCTCCTTCTTTGATAGAGGCCTCTTCTTGATCTTTGTCATATCGCTTCCTGCAATTGCACTGCGGCCTGAGGGGTCCCTTAGCTCCAAGACAAAGCTGAGCTTTCCCTGTCTGGCCTTCTTCAGATTCGCCAGAACTACCTTTGCACGCCTTCTCCGTTTCGGAGGAAGATGAGCGATCATTCCTTCGAGAACTTGTTGCATCCTATCTAAAACTCCTTCGACGTTCGTTATGAAACCCTGCGCAGAAATTCCTGGATGGATAGAGATGCCTAGCTTCGATGCTCGGATCGTTGCAGAATTCGATCTGACTACCTTCATTGCTAGATCCTTGCGAGAGTCGATTCGAGCTCGAATTGCACTTGGTTCTCCCACTTCCACTAAGGATACGTCTGAGTCCCGATATCCACATATGGCACAGTAGATCGTGGTGAGCAACACTGATCCAAAATAGTCAACATTTTCCACAGATTCAGTTAGAGCCAGAGAGTTCTCTCTACAGCTTGGGCAGGGTTGATCGGGAAGCCGGAAGGTTTTCGACGTCATGAACGCCCGGCTCTCTTCGGACAGCTTCATTAGCTTTTAGGCTTTATATGAGCCACTGCTGATTCGGCAATCGACATGGGGCGTGAAGAAAATCCTCAGAGAGGTCAGGTTTCACGGCAGAGGCGGACAAGGGGCAGTAGTTCTCGCACAGCTGACAGCCAAAGCCGCCTTCATGGAGGGAAAATGGCCTCAGGCAATGGCTTTCTTCGGAGCGGAAAGGAGAGGCGCCCCAGTAGAGGCATTTTCAAGAATCAGCGATAAGGAAATACTAATACGAAGCAAGGTGTATGAGCCGGACTACGTGGTTGTTCTCGACCACTCCCTACTCGAAGTCTTGAATGTGATTGATGGATTGAAGGAAGGGGGAGGCTTGCTGGTGAACTCTGTCGAGAAACCCAAACTCCCAGAATCATTCTCAAAGCGAAAGAACAGATTGTATTTTGTGGATGCGACTGACATAGCGCTTGAGCTGAATCTGATCGTGGCAGGACAGCCAGTGGTCAACACAGTCATGCTTGGAGGATTCGCGAAAGCCACAGGAGAAATAAAGCTTCAATCTGCTGAGCGGGCAGTTCGACAAGAGTGGCCTGGAGAAATCGGAGAACTCAACTCCAAAGCCGTCAGACTCGGCTATGATCGACTTGCGACAGACTAACTAGTTTCACGTGTGTTAAGCCCAGCCGCAGATATGCATGGAAAGTTTCTCAGAAAGGTTATCTTTGCCCGCTTCAACTAGCAATCGTCCTCGAGGGACCACAAGATGAGCACCCACAAGCTTCCAAGGTCGATCAAGGAGCTGCCGTTGACGTGTCTCTCCTCACCAGTCAAAGGAAGCGCAGGAAAGACAGGGTCCTGGAGAACCCTTCGACCTGTCCTTGACAGAGAAAAATGCACAAAATGCACACTTTGCTGGGTTTATTGTCCTGAGGCAGCGATTAGTCGAGATGCCAGTGATTGCCCTGTCATAGACTACGACTACTGCAAGGGCTGCGGAATATGTGCACACGAATGCCCCACAAAAGCATTGACAATGAAAAGGGAGGACGACTAGAGTGACACGCAGTCTTGTTGAAACTGGAAATCACGTTGCTGGCCTTGCCGCTGAGGCCGCAAGAGCAGAAGTCGTCGCAGCATACCCAATAACTCCGCAAACAGCGATAGTTGAATTGATCGCAGAATTCGTGAGTTCTGGTCGAATGAAAAGTCAGTATATTTGCGTCGAATCGGAGCATAGTGCGATGGCTGCGTCCGTTGGAGCGTCTGCCTCTGGAGCGAGAACGTTCACAGCTACATCCTCTCACGGTCTGGTATACATGCATGAGATGCTTCACTGGGCGAGCGGCGCGAGACTGCCGATAGTCATGGCGGTTGTCAATAGAACATTAGGGCCTCCTTGGAACATATTGCCCGATCTTAGTGATTCGATTTCTCAAAGAGATACTGGTTGGCTTCAGTTCTACTGCGCAACGCATCAAGAGATCTTTGACACGATAATTCAAGCATACAAGATATGTGAGAACTCGAAGGTTCTTCTTCCGGCTATGGTATGCTTTGAAGGCTTCATTTTATCGCATACGAGCATGCCCTTCATGATCCCTGATCAAGAGAAGGTTGATTCCTTTCTCCCACGATTCAAACCTGGCTGGAAGCTAGATGTGGACAAACCAATGAGCCACGGAACCTTAGCATCCTCGGACTACTTCATGGAGTTAAGGTACATGATTCAAGAGGCAATGGACAATGCGAGGGAACTCATCCCGATTGTTGACAAGGAATACTCGGAGAGATTTGGGTTACCATATCATGGGGGACTCTTAGAGGAAGTTGCCTGTAGCGACGCTGAAACTCTGGTCATCTCCATGGGAACGATTGGGAGTGAAGCGAAACTCGCGATAGAAAAGCTGAGAGAAAAGGGTCACAAAGTGGGCTTGGTGAGGGTTCGCGCGTTCAGACCTTTTCCCATCGAGGAGATAAGAAAGATCTGTGGGAGAACCGATGCAATCGCCGTAATCGATAGGGCGATAAGCTACGGCGCGGAGGGGCAGTTATTCACAGAAGTACAAAGTGCACTCTATGATGTTGAAGAGAGACCGCCTGTGCTGAACTTCATAGCAGGGATTGGGGGGAGGGACGTTACGGAGAAAGACATTGAGATGATGGCCTTGCATGCTGCGAAGTACGCCAAAGAGGGGCGATTTGATCAGAGGCTTGACTGGTACGGGCTGAAGAGGTGAGAAGATGGTCTCACTCAAGGAACTGGCAAAAGAGGAACTGATCCTTCCAGGAAACGCTTCATGTGCAGGGTGCACCACAAACCTATCCGTTAAGCTGGCACTGAAAGCACTAGGAAAGAAAACGATCTTCGTTGTTCCCGCTTGTTGCACCAGCGTTCTTCAGGGCGTCTTCCCTCTAAGCTCATTGAACATTCCGGTTCTCAACGTACCATTTGCCAGCACGGGTGCCGCAGCTTCTGGGGTTGTTGCAGGGCTTCGAGCTCAAGGAATTGAAGACATTGCGGTTGTAGGTTGGGCAGGTGACGGGGGAACCGTGGATATTGGAATCCAAGCCTTGAGTGGTGCAGCAGAAAGAGGAACCGACTTCATCTATGTTTGCTACGATAATGAGGCATATGGTAACACAGGTATGCAGAGAAGTGGCTCCACTCCTTTGGGCGCATGGACCACGACAACGCCAAAGGGAAAAGCTGAGTCGAAGAAAGATATGCCCCTCATTATGGCGGCGCACAAGATTCCTTACATCGCCACACTTTCTCCTTCCTATCCTACGGATTTCATTGAGAAGTTCCAGAAAGCCAAAGAGATCAGAGGAACCAAGTATCTACATATTCTGGGTCCCTGCCCGCCTGGGTGGAGAACCGACCCATCGATCTCCGTTGAGATGGGTAGGCTCGCGGTTCAGACAGGTTCATGGACTCTCTTCGAAATAGAGAAGGGTACCTTCTCCATTTCCACACTAAGCACACAATTTCTTGACAAAACAAAGAGAAAACCAGTTCAGAACTACCTTGAGAAACAGGGTCGATTCAGACACTTAACCCCACAGGAGATAAATCGGATCCAGCTAAAAATCGACGAAACTTGGGAATACTACAGCAAGATTAATCAAACGAAGATCTGCCCATAGTCTGTACAACTTTGGGGAAAGAGGAAGATGACGGTAAGACAGGAGAATCTAGTCCGTGTAGGCAAGAAACCGGTGATGAACTATGTTGTTGCCTGCGTCACACTCTTCAATTCAGGCAAAGACGAAATTGTTCTTAGAGCCAGGGGGCAGTCGATAAACAATGCAGTAGATATTGTTGAGCGACTGAGGAAATTCCAGAAGAACCTTCAGGTCCGGGACATTAGCATTGGATCGGAGGACATAACAAGACCGGACGGAACGAGGGCCAGTATATCCACAATAGAGATTGCCCTCAGAAAGGAATAGGTCTCTGACAATCTGCCCCGTGTTCTTGCCGGAAACCTTTTACAACTGTATTGGCAACTCTGGCTCTCGAAAGGTGACATTGCACGTTGCCAGAAATGAAACTTCCCAAGATCGTTGTCACCCCACCTGGGCCAAAGGCACGAGCCATCCTTGAGAGAGACGAGAGGCTTGTCTCAGGATCACTGGTTCGATACTACCCTCTTGTTATCGAGTCGGGAAAAGACTGCGTCGTCAAAGATGTTGATGGAAACGAGTACATAGACTTCAACTCAGGATTGTTATGCCTCAATGTTGGACATTGCCACCCGATGGTCATAGAAGCCGTGAAGAGACAATCCGAGAAGTTCCTTCACTACCCTTGGACCGATTTCTACTACGAGAAGCTAGTCGAACTAGGGGAGAAGCTGCAGAAACTGACGCCTGGAAGCTTCCCAAAGAAGATCTTTTATTCAAACAGCGGGGCTGAATCGATCGAAGCTGCAATAAAGATGTCAAAATGGCACACCAGAAAACAACTATTCTTCGCATTCATAGGCGCATTCCATGGAAGACTCATAGGGTCTCTGAGCCTCACAGCTAGCAAGCCAGTTCAGAAGAAATATTTCTTCCCACTAATGCCAGGGGTTATTCATGTTCCGTATCCCTATTGCTATCGTTGTCCCTACAAACTAACGTATCCAGACTGCGACTATTGGTGTGTAGACTTCATAGACGAATGGGTCTTCAAGAAATACGCTCCCCCTGAAGACACAGCATCTTTCTTCTTTGAACCCATACAAGGAGAAGGGGGATACATTGTTCCACCAGCAGAATACTTCCAGAAGCTCAAGAAGCTGGCAGACAAGTACAGTATTCTCCTTGTCGACGATGAGATTCAGTCAGGAATTGGAAGAACGGGCAAGTTCTGCGCAATTGAGCATTGGGGCATCACACCGGACATAGTTTGCATGGCCAAATCCATTGCTGCCGGGCTTCCCCTCGGAGTAACGATCTCAAGAGCAGAGATTATGGATTGGGAAGGTGGATCCCACGCAAACACGTTCGGAGGCAACCCAGTCGCTTGCTCTGCAGCTCAAGCTGTTCTCGACGCAATAGAGAAAGAACGAATGATGGAAAACGCGACAAGACAAGGTGCTCACATGATGACAAGACTCAGAGAAATGCAGGAAAAATACCAGATCATTGGTGACGTGAGAGGTAAGGGTTTGATGATTGGCATGGAGATCGTCAAGGACGGTAAAACAAAGATACCTGGTGTCGACGAGGCAAAAGAGATCATGATGAAAAGCTGGAGAAGAGGAGTCGCACTGATCACATGCGGCCCGTCCACTCTTCGACTGGCTCCTCCTCTGACAATCACCAGAGAGCTCATGGACTCAGCACTTGCCGTGATCGAAAGTGCATTGAAGGAAGTCACACCGAAGTAGATTTCCAGTCGCGCGCGCTAAAAGCCTCGTCCGCTACGGTACCTCGTCCTAACCCATAGTGGCATAATTGGCTCATGCTGTCATTTCATGAATCTTCTCAATCTGGAAAATGTTTCCACCAGTTTTCAAATCCTTTATCAGAAGTCCCTCTGCCAAGATTCGCATTCCGATTAGGCGACTCAGTGTCTCCACAGTCAACCGGATTCTTGGCGTCTTCTTCTCGACTATGCTTCTCAAAATCCATTTAGCGTCTTGGGCAAGAAGGGCATTTGCCTCCGGGCTTCCAACGATGGAGTCAATGAAGCCAGATCCATCATCGATCCTAAGGAAAAGAGTCGCGGATAAATCGATGTCTTGGCCTGATCCGCAACTTTCGCAGATCGCCTTATCGTCTTTGAACTCAATCTCAGTTCCACATTTCCTGCATATAGGCGAGGCATGGGAGTTGCTTGACAGTTCCAAGATCATTGCTTGAACTGTTCCTTTCACGCCTTCCTTCAACTCAATGATCTTGTCAACCTTCGCAGAAGGCTTGATCTCGGATGGAGGTTCACTTATCGTCTCCAAGTATGTCATGGGCCCTGACGATAGTTCGACTCCTCCTTTGAATCCCAGTCTAGGATGGACACTGAATAGCCTTATCTTGGTGTCCTGTTTCAACTCTGCAATCTGCTTTGCCAAATCCCGCCAAAAAACTACCTTGCATTCGCCAGAACTATCCCTGAAACGGAACTCGGCGATATCCACGGTGTCACCTCTCGAAGTCTGAACCTGTCTGACAGTGGGCAAACCAATGATTCTTCCTTCGACAATGAACGATCCAGAAGAGGGCAATTCCTTGATCTTCTTCTGAGGGGGCTCAAAGCTCCCTGTCCCCAACTTTGGATTTGCAGAAACCCCACCGGATTTTCCGACACTTATGGAAATCTCTCCCAAGCGCTCCCTACTTGTAGCATCTTCAATGAGGATGATTTCTCCTTCCTTCAGGTTGAGTTCTGTCTTGTCGTCCCATAGCGATGCTTGAATGATGCCTGTATCATCTACTAGGAGAATCCGCATGACCTGCGTCACGTCGCCGCTAGTCCTCTTTACAGACGAGGGCGGTTGGATCTTGAGTATCTTGGCTAAGACATCTACGTCCCGCATATTGGCCTTGATCTGTGAGATCTTGATTGGCTCTGGATGAAAGTCAGCCAAATGAGTTGGACAGTGTTCCAGAACTTCGGCTCGACTCATAGAGTCTATGTGAATTTCCGGGCTTCCACCTATGGAAGGTTTGATCCTTCCTCCGGATACTTGAACTACTTCTCCCACGGTGACATTGCGTAGGTCATCTGCTTTTTCGTTCCAGGCGACAAGGGTTATTCTTCCCGTCTGGTCGATGACTTTTGTTCGAAGAACTTTGCCGAGTTGATTTGCTTTCTTGAACTCTATAACTCTCGGAGGTGTCTTCACTATGCCAACAATGTCCACCACTCCCTCGCGTTTCAAGGCATCCGATATGCTGATGGCTGGGCTGACGGATTGCTCGTATGCTTCGGGGGTGCCTTGTGTGACTTGAACTTCTCCTCGATCTCCAATGTGTAGCTCTACGTTCCCTTCCAAACCTTCGCGTGTGTATCCGTGCGATATAATTACTGACCTGCCTTGAATTTGCTGGTCAGCCAGTTCCTCGGCCTGTTTGTCCCAAGCTACACAGCGGACTTCCCCTGTCTGATCGATCATCACAAAACGCAGAACTTTTCCGGAACTTCCATTCTGACGCTTGAATTCTTGAATGGCAGAAACTTCCGTGACTTGACCTCTGATGGTCACGTTGCCTAGGCCACTTACAATGTCTTTGATTTGAATACCTTCAGGCTCTCCTTTCTCCATCTCTACATTGAGATCCTGCGCGACAAGCATCGCTGCACCTTCGTCAGAAAGAAAACCTGCCGATTCAGTCTTCTTCCGCTCTATGAGGCGCATCACCATGTCCTGTGACAGATCCTTGCGTTGTGCTAAAATGATGCGAATGAGATGATCAGACAATTCGGCTCCTCCAGTCAAGGCCTGCAATAGACGACCGATTCAAGCCGTTCCGTCCGGATTGCTCTCTTTGGAATTCTTGAAGTGAACCCCTCATGAGAAGTTGGAGGGATCCTTACCAAACTCCGTCGCCTTGCAAGGACAGCGGTAACGACCATCGTCACCCCGACCAGACAAGATATCGCCACCAACCAAGAAAATCGAGGTTCCTCCCTAGGAGTAGACGATCCGAGGAATACGTCATCAAAGAATACCTCCAGGTAGAGAAGGTTCTTGGGCAAGGCATACACAAGCCCATTGTAGATGCCAAAGGAAACAGTAGTTATCGTGTCATCTCCGGAAAAACTCGCTTCATCAATCCACAGTCTTCCAAGATCTACGCTGACTCTGAACCAAGTATCGTACGTTTCCAACCGTGTTTGAAGTATATACTCGCTAGGCCTAGGCTTAGGCACATCTGACCAAATCCCAAGGTCAAAGTACCTGCCGCCCGACGTTGTCACGAACCCCTTTATGTACCCTTGGAATGGAAGCTCAGGGTGCCTCACATACAGCCAAAATGAGAACTCCAGAGAAGACACCATAGGAATGGAGACATTCTGATACACGAAGGCGTATCCGTCCCCGCCAATTGTCGTGGCTCTAGCATAAGCGGAATATTTCCCACTGTGTGACTGATTGGCATTCCTCGAATCGGCGATGTCGTTTGCATCAGCGGTAAATGCTTTCCAAGTGCCAATCTCCTCGAAGCCGGGGTTCCTCAAAAGGTTCACAGACCCATTTGCATATGTAATGCTGCAATTCACATGCACGAGAAGCGAAAGAAGAATAGCCAGAACAATTCCCTTCATTACAGTCAGAGCCTCGCGCAAGTTTGCTATGGGTCATCCTCGGAAGACATTTTCTAGGCTGAGCCATTGACCTTTGTCTGACTAAAGCTTTTCACAAAGGCGATTAGGAGATCGAAACCAAGCCAGTGCCAAATACAGCACATTTCAGTCCCAGAACATGCGAGTCCTGGCGTACTGTCTCTCCGCTTTGAGTATCTCTGTGTAGAACTCCTCCTCAGTCCTACAGAAACGTCTCAAGACGCGGATGGCGGTCGTTGGGCCCACTCCTCTTCCGCTCATTGCAATTACTGCTTTCTTACCCGAAGTTTGAACTAGACTAGCGCTTGTCCACCCTCTTTGCCATTCCCGCTCTTCTTCGAGAGAAAGTGATTTCCGCCGCAGTTTCTTTCTTGCGATTTTGATCAGCTTTTCATCACGAGGATACGTCGCGGCGATCAAAGTCGACCTGCATGCAGGGCATCGAACCGTTTCCTGAAGCGTTCGCACCGTCCTAAGACTTTCCCAGTCTGCTTTATGGAAGCAAACAAGTCTTGTCATTTCGGACAATAGCCGCTCCTTGACTATTTCCGCGAGCGCCTTGCCCGGCACTGCTGGACGAAGAAGGTCGTGTGGAATCACTTTATCCACAATCGGCATCGCTAGTGGGGAACAGCTCAGTCCTTTCTGTTCAATGGTTTCGATTGAAATCTCCCCTCGGCAAATGCTCTGCAAAACTAGTCTTGACTGAGCTAAGTCGAATTTCTCTTGGAGGATTTCTCGTCGCGTTTCTTTGTTGATGGGACTATTTCTGAAGGCTGAAACAAGGAATTTTGCCTGATTAGTCTTGTAGTCGGCCTTGCGTTCTACAGCTCCGAACCGTCTAGCTACGTGCCAATGTCTCCAGGCGAACAGTTCTGATTCCTCCATCGAACCTAGAACGATCTTGTCAAGATCTTCGGGCCCTAGCTTCTTCAACTCATTTGCAACAAGAGCGGCATTGATCTTGAGGGGAACGATCAGTCCAATCCTGTAGGGATCGGTCTGTGTGGCAACATTGAACCCGTATCTCGCTGTGAGAAGGAACGCAAGCGCGGTGGCCAGAGTTGCATTTACGAGGCTGCCGAAGCATGCGTGAACTACTATGCAATTCTCAAACTTCTCCACAACTATCTTGCTTTCAGTCGGAAGCGGATATTCGATGACTTGGGCCTTAAGGGTGTCCACGGCTTTTTGCATGGCCTCGAAATTGATTGAGAGTCTCGATGCAATCTCAATTGAATCAGTTGCATCTGGGGCATCTTGGATGATCGTTCTTCTGAGAAGACCGACCTGATTTGAGATGCAGTAGTCGACCGGTATTATCTCCCCTTCCCAGCTTGGAATCGCACTGAGGCTAGGGGCTACGGGCTCAACCTCAACGGAGAGCCTCACCTCATCGGCTGTAACCACTCTCCAAGTATTGCCGTGCATGATGAATTCTACACCGGGCTTACAGCTTCGGGCGACGAACCCTTGATCAAGAGTTCCGATCCTGCGCTTCCTTATGAAATCAAAAACAGTGAACCGTTTTACGTCAGGGATCACGGATAGATTCTCGTAATAGTAGTGAAGTGCTTTCAGGAACCTTGCCTGAATCAGGTTCTCTCTTTGTGCTAGAATACGCAGATCGACGAGTTGTTTGATAGTAGCCAAGAAGTCTTCCGGATCAAGAGTTCTATATGGGTAGGCTCTCGTAATAGTCTCCAGGATTTGTTCAGCGTTACATCTCCCTCGATCGAGTAGTATGCCCACAATCTGGTGGGCCAGGACATCGAGCGCATTCTCATGGATCTTGACTTTCTCCAGCTGCTCCTGCCTTGCATAACTGATGATCACGGAGGACTCAAGGATGTCGTCCGCCCACCCGGAGATTACCACTCCTCTAGGGATACCTTTGATCTCGTGCCCACTTCTTCCAATTCTCTGAATGAGTCGAGTTGCTTCCCTCGGCGACATGTATTGGATGATGAAGTCGACTGATCCGATATCGATGCCAAGTTCCAGTGACGATGTACATATGACTGCTCTGATGGCACCCGATTGAAACTCTTTCTCCACTTCTTCCCGAATTTCTCTAGACAAAGAACCATGGTGAACCTTAACAGGTAAGGCTTCGTTGATGGCGTGTATCTGTGATCCTAAAGCTTCCGCATGCTCACGTGTATTGGTGAAGACGAGTGTAGATTTGTGCTGTGAGATAAGACCACATATTCTTCTCACTCTTGCGAGCGAGGGAGCGGGAATCCCCAGCTTGTTTGAGGCTTTGTAGTCATCTTCTGTAGGTGTGACGTACTCTACTTCGGCCTCGAATCTTCTTCCTTCTTCAGACTTGACTATCTCAACGAGCCGGTCCTGTCCGACTAGGAACTGCCCAATCTTGCGATCCTCTCCTATAGTTGCAGAGAGTCCGACTCTCTGAAAGTCTCTGCCTGTCAGATTGCGCAACCTCTCCAGAGCTACTGACAGTTGAACTCCCCGTTTGTCTGTGGCTAGTTCGTGTAGTTCGTCGACAACCACCCAACGTACACCTCTCAAATGTTGCCTCATCCTCTTCCCAGGCAGGATCGCTTGAAGAGTTTCAGGCGTTGTAATCATCATGTCCGGGGGGAACTTTGCTTGCAGGGATCGGATGTGGGTAGGTGTGTCGCCATGTCTGACTTGGACCTTTATGTCGAGCTGTTTGGCGTTTTCTGCGAGTTTTCTCAAAATGTCCCGATTCAGAGCTCGTAGAGGTGTAAGGTATAGGATGGAGATTCCCTCTACAGGTTCCCTGTTTCTCGTCTGAACAAATAGTTCGAAGATTGGCATGATTGCAGCATAGGTCTTGCCTGTTCCTGTAGGAGCTATGATCAAAACATTTTTTCCTTGAAGAATCTCCGGAATCGCCAAATCCTGTATGGCGCTAGGTCGAGTAATGCCCTCGTTCTCAAGCAGTTTCCTGATGTCTTCTCGGAGGAGAGAGAAAACGTTCAAGTGCTCCTTTGCTTCTTGGATCACAGGAACCCACCCTAGATAACTCTTCATTCCTCTCGACTAACGCGTCCTGATTGAAACTGGATCATGCATAAGCGTTCCCTCAATCAGGGCTTCGCATCTACAAGTCACATCATAAACGTGACAAGTCTGATAGATGTGCAACCCCACAGAAGACTAAGTCCTTCACACATGCCCAGGATCTAAGTCGGTGTTGATCTCTCATATGCCACATAGACGAATATCAGAAGCAACGCTAAGAAAGACAAGATCTGAATTCCCAGTATCAGAACTCCATAGAACTCATCAGCGGACATGTTCGAAGCTCCCTGCATCGCGCCGTCTAATATCGCAAAGAACTTAAAAACATGTGGTCAGTCTGCCCTAAGCTCATCGGACGGCTCCTCGAAGTGCCACTTCTCAGTGACCTTGCTATAGGATGAGTCGGGAAGCTTTTCTAAATCGTATTCTTCTAGAACATCAGCTAGCCGTTGCGCGATTATGTGGTAGCACAATTGCCTCCTTCGGTCAATTACTCTGAAGTAGTAGTCATCGCAGCTACAGAAATTAGAATCCGGGATGACTTGATACTCTGCCTTTCTGCCCTTCACTGTCCATATAACTCGTCCACTAGGGGAGAAGACATATTTCTTGACCATTCCCGTCTCCACTAGCCTCAGAGCGTTCTCGAATCTATTCGCAAAATACGCAAGCAACTTGGCTCTTGTCCTTCCGTTGATTTCTCTAGACCGTCTTATGTCTGCACAGATCTTGTCGATTGATTGAAGCTCCTTCTTCTCTGCAACCTCCAAGTCTCGTTCCCCTTAGCGCGTCTGCGTCTCAGTATACTAGTCTCTTCTCCATAACCTTAAGCAACCCGCAATCACCAAGGAACGCAAAAGGTTACGGCGGGAAGAGGCCACGGCAACAGACACCCACATTAGGCCTGTGGAGTCATATCCGGCGTTACTTCTCGAGAATGCATCAGAGAGAATACTGGTGGTTGCAGATTTGCACATTGGATGGGAGGTCTCGCTTGCTCAAAAAGGCATCCACGTTCCATCTCAGACCCCTAAGCTTCTTGAAAAGATGATTCAACTCATCAAGACAACGGCTCCCACATCGATCATCTTCCTAGGAGACATCAAACATGCAGTTGAGAAAATTGAGCTTGAAGAATGGAAAGATGTGCCGGAATTCTTTGAGAAGATCAGTGAGGTAGTCCAAGACATACAGGTTGTGCTTGGAAACCATGACGGAAACCTAGACGCTCTAACGACACCCAACGTCAAGATTCACTCATCAAGCGGTGTCAAACTATGGAACAAAGTTGCACTTCTCCATGGCCACGCATGGCCGAAGATCGATCTCCTCGACTGTGATACTATGGTGATGGCTCATCTCCATCCAGTAGTTACGTTCACGGACGAACTTGGCTTTCGTATGATACGACCAGCCTGGGTAAGAACCAAGGTTGGAGGCCACAAGCTCGCAAAGGCCCTTCTCAAGCACATGAAGATCAAACCCGATGGGAGGATTCAGGAGAGTGTAAAGAAGCGCTTTGGCATCGATCTTACTGATCAACAATGCATTGTGATCCCATCCTTCAACGATAATCTCGGAGGAAGATCCGTCAACAGAAGAGATAGCAGAGGAAAAATGTCGACCATGATCGGCCCGATCTTGCGATCTTCAGCGGTCAATTTTGAATTCGCAGAACTCTACCTTCTTGACGGAACGTACCTAGGCACTGTGAAGCATTTGCGCTCATTGAGCTAGCATATGGTATGGAATAATCGGAGAGCATGTGCTGAGGAAACAATCGTTGACGGTCTCCTATTCGAGCCAATCAATCTCAGCGTTATCTTAATCAGATAGTTAGAGCAAACTCGGCCACAGCGGGGGTTGCCAAGCCAGGTCAAAGGCGCAGAGCCAACTCAGCGCGTCAGCTTCAGGAGCCTGTCCCGAAGGGGTTCGAGATTGGAAGGTACGCCTTGCCAACGAAAAGGTTCAAAATGGCATCGAAGAACCATGAAACTCCCTCCCCCCGCACCACATAATATGAGTGAAGAGGAGGAACAGGCTTGATCGTTATTCCTGGCCCGGCATCTGTGAATCTAGGGCGAAGAATCGGGGAGCTGTCGAAGGCGAGAGTTGTCTCAGTTGAGTTCAAGCGTTTTGCAGACGGAGAGTCATATGTACGGTTTGAAGATGCAGTCAAGAACGAGGATGTAGTCGTTGTTCAGACAACTGGTCCTCCTCAAAACGAAAACCTGATCCAACTTCTGCTGATGGCAGACAACGCAAGAGACATGGAGGCCAGAAGCATCACGGCCGTTGTGCCTTACCTCGCTTATGCCAGGCAGGACGATCGGTTCAGATCAGGTGAAGCATTTAGCATAAGAACCATTGTGACTTTGCTGAAGACGTGCGGCGTGAGCAGAATAGTCACAGTGAACTCGCACAACCCCGCATTGTTGAAGACTCTGCCTGTGGCAACGGAGGATCTCTCTGCGTTCAGCCTTCTGGCTGAACATTTCAAGAATAGAGGCTTTGAAGGCGCTTTCTCTGCATCCTTGGGGAAGAAGGGAATGGATGTAGCGATTGAGGCGAACAAGATACTGAAGGGGGGATGCGGCTATGTTTCTACGCAACGAGACAGAGTGGGTGGGGAGGTCACCATTGAGAAGAAAACCTTGCCAGTTAGGAAAAGGGATGTCGTGGTTTTTGATGATGTTATGAGCAGTGGTAAGTCTATGGCCAAGGCCGTAACCTGGATCAAGGAACAAGGAGCAAGAAGAGTGTACGTCGCCTGTGTTCATGTAATTTTGATCGACGACGGTAGAGAACGTGTTCTTAAGAGTGGCGCGGAAGGCATCGTGGGCACGGACAGTGTTCCAGGCCCACTCAGTGAGGTATCAATTGCACCTCTGATTGTCAGCACATTGAAGTAGGGAGCGTTACACGGGCCAGCATGGCGCGCGCTAAAGGAGAGAATCAAGATCTACACTCTCTGAATCGACGGAAACGATGTGGAAGAATAGGAGGCTTTGCTCGTCAAGCATCGACCTAAACAGATAGAGACTAATCTTGGACGATAGAGAATTGACTCATTTCCATGTTGATGTATCATATCCCTGCTTGGCGTGAGGTTTGAGCCATATGTATACGCGAGTGGTCGCTTCGGCACCTTTCAAATTCGTTCACGGCAAAAAGGCTCTTAACGGCTCAGATGAGACCTTCTGTAGCAGAGGTTGGGAGAAACATGCCTCTTAACTGGATCGGTGCCTTCAAGAGAGCCTTGGTCTACTTCATTTGGCTCATTGTCTGGGGAATTCTCGGAATATTGATGATGGCCATAGGCGCCTATGTCGCCACAGTGCCACTCACCAACTTGTTTGCTGGGAAGACTCCAGCAGTTGAAACTGAACTCATCACAGGGATCGTTCTGCTCATTCTTGGCTATATCATCACCATGCTCGGTGCAGTAGCTACTTTAATCCGCCTGGTCTACCAGCTCTCATTCGAAGCCACTCAAGAAGCCATGACTAAAGGAAAGCCCACTGGGACTGCTCCTAGTGTTGCGATGCCCATGACGGAGATCAAGCTTACGCCAACTGCCGTGCAGCCAGTTGTTCAACAACCTTCACCTGAAATTTCACGACAACCAATGGGTTCGACCGCACCACCAGCACAACAGAAGTACTGTGCCTTCTGTGGAAGAGCCATAACAATAAGCTCAAGGTTCTGTCCGTTCTGCCAGCGAGCACAGCCCTGATCCAGATTTCTATGAATGCTTCAGAACTCTGCCAGCCAAGGCGCCGGTATGCTTGCCCTTGTTGATCGTGAGAACACCGTTCACGAACACATACTCTATTCCTTTCGGGTATCTCTTCGGGTCGGCATAGGTCGCCACATCGGTCACCTTGTCAGGGTCAAAGACAACCAGATCAGCCCATGCACCGGGCCTAATCACTCCTCTGTCTCTCAACCCCAGCTTCTGGGCAGGAAGTGAGGTCATCTTGCGTACTCCTTCGGGAAGGCTGATGATGCCTCTGTCACGGACATAATGTCCCAGAACCCTAGGAAAGGTTCCATAGTTCCGAGGGTGCGGATGCCCTTTACCCAAGATGCCGTACGGAGCTAGCGCAGAACCGTCGCTGCCTATCATAGAGTTTCTGTAGCTCAGCACGTATTCCACATCTTCTTCCGCCAGACCGAAGCGCACGACGCTAACAGCAAGGCTTTCCTCGATTAGGAGGTCAAAGGTAAAGTCGAATGGATCCTTCGTTTTCTTCGCTAGCTCCGAGATGAACCTGCCCTGGTACTCCTTGTGTCTAGGGCAATGGGCGATCATTGTTTTATTCCAGTGAGCTGATGAGAGAGAGCCTCGCTCCATGTCTCGTCTGACCTTTGCTCGGAACTCCGTTGAGCGTAGGCGTTCAAGGATCTTCTCTGGTCCCCCTTCATGCGCCCAGTCTGGAAGCATGTTGACTAGACCGAAGCTAGACGCAACATATGGGTAGACGTCACACGTCACATCAACGCCTCTTCTTCTTGCATCTTCCATCAGCTTCCTTGCCTGCTTCACCTTTCCCCAGTTCTTCCTTCCCCCCGCCTTGTGATGTGAGATCTCAACTGGAATTCCTGATCTCTCTCCGATTGAGATTGCTTCCTTCACAGCCGCAAACAGTGTGTTGCCTTCTCCTCTTATGTGAGATGTGTAGATCCCTCCATGCGACGCTACAACCTTTGCCAATTGAACAATCTCACTCGTCTTTGCGTAGCTACCAGGGGGATAGATCAAACCGGTCGAGAGTCCGAACGCGCCTTCTCTCATCGACCTATCGAGCATGATCTTCATCTTCCCCAACTCTTTCGCGGTGGCACGACGGTTATCATATCCCACTGTCATCTTTCGTAGATTGCCGTGCCCGATCAGAGGTGCAACATTAACAGCTATGGCTCTTCTCTCAAGCTTTGTAGCGTATTCGGCAAAGCTTGAATAGTCTAGCTTTACACCGGCTTTTACAAGAGGAGCCCCCGTTCTCTTCATCTCTTCTTTGATCGTCTTGTCAATTGGGGCTCCTGAGTCTCCGCAGTTCCCAATGACTTCTGTTGTGACGCCTTGCCTGATTTTGCTCTCCGCCTTCGGATTGATTAGAAGCGCATCATCCGAGTGTGAGTGCATGTCAATGAATCCGGGAGTGATCACAAGGTTTCTCACGTTGATTCGGCTTTCAGCTCGTCTCGATTCCAAATCGCCGATCTTTGCTATCTTGCCACGGTCTATTCCAATGTCCGCTTTGAACCAAGGGTTCCCTGTCCCATCAATAACATATCCATTCCGTAGCACAATTTCGACCATCTATGATCACTTGTCTGCTAACAACTAAGCGAAGTTCAGGCTCTTCTGCTTTTGCAGGCATTTTGCGGATAGTTTACTTCAGATTCGTGACGCGCGCGTAGAGGCGAATAGATCCCTAGCTAACGCTGGAAGAAGCTGTGGAAAAATGCGATAAAAAAAGGGGGAAAATGAAGGTTTGTGCTGTCGCTACTTTGATTTTGCTGGTTTGGGCCAGGGTCTCTTCTCGGCAGGAATCATGGCGTACACCAATAGTATCAGTACTATTGGCAATGCGACCATGGCTCCTGGAAGAGGTAGCCATTGAGACTTCAAAAAGTCGAGTCTGCCGAAGATCATGGTAATCCTTGATAGGAACCCGTTGGCGAATGAGTAGCCGAATGCCGCCATCATGCTATACCGTGCGATTTTCGAGATGATCCCTAGGTTGCCTTTGTGTATGCCAGGGAACGTGAACACGAAGAAGTAGACCACGCATAGTACGATGATGATGAAGACTAGATTGCTGAAGGCGGTCCATGGGTCTACGCCGAGAACCTTCATTGTGACGGTGGATTGGATTTGTGCGATGAACTCCGAGGTAACTGTGGATCTCATTGATAGCCCTATACCTATCCCAACCATCAACGCTAGCGGGAACCTGCTGATCCAGAAGTACTTCCCATGGTACCTTGAGTAGAGGAGTATTCCTAGCAGGAACACGACAATGTAGAGCATAGATCCTTTCGTGAGTGGAATCCAGCCGTACCTTATCACGTTGTCGATTCCTAATACGATGAGGTTCCCAGCTGCAGCCCCGACGTAAGTGTGCTCGGCGAACTTGAACCACATATTGTCCCTGAAAGTGTAGCTGTAGGCCCAAATCGTGAATAGCGCAGCCAACCATATCGAAGTAACAGATGCTAGATCCATTGCCATCAACTTAACCTCCTATGCTTTCTTCTTAGAAGCTCTCCTTCCGAAGTATGCGATGTTCCCGACTACGACGAATGCGGCCACAAGAATCCCAGTGAAAGTCATTACGTCTGCACTCGCTATCCCTCGTGCAGGTACCTTAACAAGTGACTCCATCTGACCTGCCTGTGCACCCGACGTCAACGAAACTATCTGACCTGCCCTCATATATGGCAGCATCGTCGGCATCATGAGAGCTAACACGTTACACAGGTACGGTGTCTTATACGGTGTGTACCACTGCCGCACCCATCCTTCTGACTGGTCTCCTCCTGTCGTGTAGCATATCAGTAAGTTGACGGTGGTGGCACCTTTGACCCCTTGCATCACTGGATACTGGTCAAGCGAGGCTCCTTTATAGTCGGTGGAGGTCAGCGCTCTCAGATCCTTTCCCAAAGCTGCCATTGCTGTCTCGATCCCTGCGAAGTAGCCTAGCATGATGTAGTCGACGCCGTACTTCCTGCCGTATTTTTCAGGGTTGACTTCAGCCATAGCCTTGTCCCAAAGCAGCGGTCCCTCTTGGGTCGTTGCCACGCCAATCACTCTCAGTCCTCCTTTTCTGAAAATGTGGTGATACACGGCAACGGCAAACGGGCCACATTCTGGTTCTCCTCCACCCGAGTATCCTTGGTCGATGATAATTGCAGCGCCACTGGGTAGCGCTTCAATCGTGTCATACCATTTCTTCACTTCAGGTGTTACGGGTAGGGGAAGGCCCATCGGGTTAATCATGGGCAGAATGAAGGCTATCAATAAAAGTCCGTACAAGAATTCCCTAGGCAGGTCTTCCAACTTTTCCCAGATGTTCTTTTCTTGCTTGCTCATGTCTGATTTCACCTTTCAGCCTCAGTTAGTCGGCCAAGGAATCCAGTTTCCCTGCCGATCATCGTTCGTATTCCGAGAGCTATGGCTCCAAGGGCTGCTCCCATCATGATTCCTCGCTGCGCTGAAGTTGTCGGAACCGAGCTAAGCCAGTTCTCCATGGTTACGAGGATCGGGACGTTCACTGCAAGCGCTGGAGCGTTCTTCAACAGAACTATCAGTCCCACGATCATAAGAACTGCTGCCTCCGAGTTGCGCGCTCTAAGAGCTCGATAACAACCAGAAGCAATGTAGAACCCCGTGGAAGAGTAGATTGTTGCGCTGAGTGCGAAGAGGGTTGAGTTGTATAGCCATTGATACTCAGGCCCGGTATACTTCAAGGAAACGCCGACAACAGCGAACAATATGAGCATGACGAGTAAACAAATGCTGTATGGCCACTGTCCAGGAGTGCGTCGGGAGATGTGTCTTGTGTGAACGTAGAACAAATTGACTGCGCCATAGCCTAGTGCGAACGCTGAGAGTATGACGCCCCAGTTCTGTAGGTCTGTGACCACTGGGCTCGTTCCTGGGATCTTCAAGAAATAGTCCGCCATCACAATCACAGCAACGCTGCTTAGCAGTAGGATCGGTAATTGCCTTCTAACGAGTAGAGACAATATTCTCACCTACATTTTCAGGAGATCGACGATAATGGAAGTGCCAGCCGCAGTAGCGACGATACCGAGGATCGTCAGTATCAATGCTAGGGCTTTGCCGAGATCTTGGCCTCGTATGCTGCCGACTTGCGTGGGATCCTTCGATAGATAGGCGCCTGCAGCATAGATCTCCTCGGCTATCAGCAGATAGTCGCATACGACGGCGAAGAACGGGATCTGGTATCCTCTAGCTGTACCGGCCAACTGGATAGAGCCGACTCTAAAGAATGTCTCCGCGAATAACTGTGACTCTGCGTAGAAAGGTCCGATCATTATGTTTGCCGCTGGGCGTTCTCTCTCGGCGTAACCTTGCACAGCGGATGAGTAGGCGAACTGGTCACCTGACATGTATCTAACTTGGATCTCAGCGTTGAACGCATCAGCCTTGCCCTCCTTTATGTACGCTGCTCTCATCACTTCGGTTGCGATTGGCATCATTTCTGCCAAGAACACCGTGTAGACGACCCTGACGCCATACTTGGCACACAACTCGGAAACATGTCCGAGAACAGCCATAGCTGCGATGAGTTGAGGTAGCACCGGGTCAGTCAACGAACCTCCACCGCCCGTTGTGAAATGCACCGATTTGTTGGTTTCAGCAGCCCTGCCAACCATCTCCGGCAGCGCGTCAAGCCCTGGAAGCTTTCGAAAAGAAGGAAGTTTCTTCTTTGCCATCATCATGCTGACAAGAGCGAAAATCCATATAGCGATCAACGTTCCTAGTGCGAAAATTCTTCCTGTTGCTAACAATGATGTCACCTATTTTTTTCTAAGACGAGTAGTGCTGGGTTCTTTTATAACACTTTCTAGCCACCCAGACCTCTCTGGCTGAGGAAATCATCGCTTTTATTAACCAACAAAGGCGCTCGCAGTACCCATGTGCCTAGATCTACCCCGCCTTGCCAGCTCCTCTGAAATGCATCTCACTTTCATGAGGAAGACCAAGAAAGGCCTCATGTCACCGAACATCTCCCTTTGCCTCGCGGCCCTTAACTCTTGCCGCTTGTATCAGGTCGGTGAAACGCCCTTGCAAAGAGACCTCCCAAGAATCCCCCTATCATGAAACCAAAGAAATAGATCACCATTCCCCAGAGGGCTTCGTTCAGTTCGAAGACTATGAGGCGAAAAACCATGTTCGTCATCCAAGTTCCAAGCCCAACTCGTATCCCAACATGAATCTGTCTTGTCCGCATTTTGCGGGTCAGACCAAAAGCGCTCAGGAAAGCAGCCTCCAGATAGACTAGTGCGGAGAGAAGTGTCAGGTTCAACGCCGTCTCCCCCGGGAAGTAGAGCGAAGCGAGGAAATCCCAAAACCACGCAATTCCGCAAGCGAAGGCTGCCGCGCCCACGTACTTCTCCAACCTTGGTGAAAGCTTCTCCTTCATGCCGCCTCTCTCCTCACACATCTCTGATGATTTCATCGAGTGCAATGCAGACTTGTACAATAAATGTCTAAGACTACTACGAAGGTTTCTCCAATGATGAACAGGACAATACGGGGATCCCCTACAGCCATTTTCATCGGTCCACTTAAAGAGGTTCAACAGAATATGTTGAAACAAGTTGGAGAACAGCACTCCAGTTGATGATGAGAAGATGACAACGATCTCTGAGTCTCAGGAGTTGATGAAACGAACATATCTCCAGAGAGACAAGAAGAAGGGAACATATGCCACTTTACTACGGATGACCTCTGAAGTAGGAGAAATGCTTGATGCCGTTCTAAGGAACGATCTGCCCCAAATTCATGCTGAAGCTGCGGATGTTCTCGCCTGGCTATGTAGCGCCTGCAATCTCCTTAGTGTAGATCTTGAGAAGGCTTTCCTTAACAAATACGGGAATGGTTGCCCCAGATGCTGCCAAGTTCCTTGCGCATGCAAGGGTCCATGACTCCGACTAACTGTTCCAATGGCAGCTTTCCCTCATCTCGTGATTGCGGTATCTCAACAAATGCTCGCACGTAACGTCAAACCTTGAGAATTTCCGGATCCCAACCTACCTCATAAGACTCTGCTGTCCGAACTTGGTTAACGCCCAAAAATAGCCTCTCTTCGTGCCTGACCGAGTAACTATTCGTTCTTTCATCAGAAGACGAAGATGGTGGGCAGCGCATGCATAGCTAATTCGAGACTTCTCTGAGATCTCAGTAATCGTTCCCGCACCACGTTCCATAGAGGAAAGCACCTTGGTCCTAGAGGCCAGGCCTGCCCTCACGTTCTTCATCGTGGTGAGATACGCCCTAGGATTGTACACGTTCCTTGACATATCACATCACTACATGAATTCTCCTAGTGCCTTTTGCTTCGTCTTATCCTCCCCCATGAACAGGGAATCTATCTCATTCTCCAAGAGCATGAGCCGTTGCTCATGATACTTTCCAAGATCATACCGTTTTACAAGGTCGCGCGCAACTTCGATGTACTTCTCTATGCTTCCTCTATGGACTGTGAGCGCCAACTTCCCTCCGCATCGGGAGCAAACTCCCTTCAACGGGATGCGTCTGAATTTGAAATTGCATTTCATGCATCTCACCTTCTGCGTAGAAAACGCCTTTAGATTGCCTGTGACGTCGCGCATCAGGTGGGTTGAGAGGACACGACTAGCTACGTCTCTCGCTTTCACTGCAACAATGGATTCTGCGAGCTGTAGTTGCTCTTGGACCTTTTCCACCATTGTTCCTAGCTTCTTGTAGAGACTCTCCTGGTTTCCAATGTTCAGATCGCTCACGAAATGTGTGAATCCAAATCCTCCAAGTGCGCTCCCGCTTGCTGAATCGCCGTTCTCGAGTCTATGTGAAACTGTTTCAATGATTTCTTGTACGATTTTTGGATCGGCTTCGCGCAATGTTTGCTCAAAGAACTCCAAGGGAAGAGATTCGACTACCTCCACGTTGAATGCTTGCCTAGCAACCTCAGCAGGGTTCAGCGTCACCGTCAGTAGGAGTGGTGCATCCATCAATCCTCCTATCCTGCCTGGCAGATAGGATCTCGAGAAGTTCAGCAGAACATCTAGGGCAAGCATAACTGCATCTTCGTCACCGTCGCAGTCTCTTCTCTTGGCAGCATGCCACAGAGGGTTAGCGAAGCAAACACTCGCCTTAGTGAAGCCCACAACCCTACCTGCGACTCCAACGGAAGTGTGAGGCGACATGCCGAGTATGAGATGCCCCACCAGGTCTTTCGTGGTCTTGACGCCATAGTAAGGCGGCAGGCCATACACCTTCTGAAGCAATTCATCAGTGAATCTTGCCACATTCACCAAATAATCAGCGCAGCTTTCTGGGATCACAACATCCTGCAGCTGCAGTTCACACAACTGGCCTTCATCCACCAGCTTTCTCTGCTTGTAGTCTACAAGATAACCCAATTCCCGAAGTTTCTCGACTCCAACCCCCACTTCTTTACCATTGAAGTGCGTAAGGGGGGCATCTGTAGCGTCAAATCTGACAGTTCCATCCTTGAATGTTGAGAGACCGAATTCCGCCCTCAAGATCCCCTTCTCTATCAGTTCCGGTGTCCTTGAATCACTTGTAAGTCCCTTGACACCCTTCACAAGATCAGGGATTCGACCAATCCCCAATGATTTGCACGCCGATTGTAACTCCATCCCGACATCAATTGATCGTGTATCATATGGTGCTGCATCAATTTTGCATGAAGGACACTTCTGGGTGGAAAGGGGCTTGGCGCATTTTGGACAAACATACTCGATGATGGTTGGGCACCCGCACTTCCTGCATAGAGCTTGGTGGGTTACAGTTTTGCAAGAGGGACATCTGCGCTTCACAACTTCAACAGTAATCCGATTGCTGGTCTTCGCTGCTTCAGCTATGTTGCGGCGAGATCCTCCGTGGATACCGATAGGGAACAAACAGTGAACCGGAGGACTCATCTCTCTTCTTTTTGCTTTTTCCGGTCGTCCCATTCTTGCACCAATGTATGATCCAACCTTCTTGTACACTGTCAAACCTGATATTCTAGAAATGTTTTCCAAGACGGAGAGTTGAGGATCGAGGGAAACATTCAGATCGTCAATACCAAGGCATTTCGCGAGAACTAGGCCGTGTGATTCTGAAATCCCTATTGACCCATCCTTAACGACGTGCGGGACACACAACCTCTCAAGTATTGATTTCAGCTTTGAATCATAAGACAAGACCGCCGCTGACTTGTTAGTCCCCAGGCCTTTTTTGAGGCATGAAAGAGTGTTTCTAACATAGTTGAGATCCTCAAAATTAAGACCCTCCCAGAAATACGTCCAACGGGGGTGCAAGGGAATCTTGAAAACTTCTGAAATAGAAAGAGCTTCGTGCTCTGATGGGATTTCAACCAGCGGGGAGTCAAGCATCTTGCGTACCTGTTCGTACGACAGGCCCGCTTGGGCAAGCGCCGAGTCCCTATCGACTCGATCCAACTCTCTCTCAAGAAGCTTCGCCCACCATTCCTCAACGAAGCCCGACGGGAGTAGTGGTCGGTTGTTTTCTAAAAACTCACCAAAAGCCACGAGCAGGTCGCCCAGAAACAATATGGATTGGACGGAGCTTTGAAGCTCTGCGGCTTGCTGTACATTCTCCACGCGAACGACAGACCCATCTTTCAACTTCACTACTGGAGGTTCGATTGATTCGACGGGGGCCATCACGCCGGCCTTGCCGGGTTTCTCCACTCGAAGCTGCGTTCCTGTAGCGATGAAATCCCTCAGAATCTTCATGGTGGCAGGATGGATTCCAAGTGCTGCAAGCCCGGTATTCCTAGATCGGCCATAGCGGAGCCTGAACCCTCCTGGGGTGTTTGGGAAGCAGAAGATTGGGCGTCCCGCAATGACGTCGTCCATGAACGCTAGATCACGTGTTTCATCGTCCTCAACAGGCACGGTGCGAATAGTCTTGAGCCAATCCCATCCGCTTATTCCTATCTTCTCGACAATCTTGATGACCTTCTGACTTCGGCCGATTAGCCCATCATTGACGACTCTTAACGCTCCTCCCCTGACTCTGTTGGTTTCTATCCGAGGCAAGTTCCTAAATGAGACAACCTCAACAGGATCCGTTTCGACTCCTGTCGCCTCCACTGGCAGACGCATGATTGTATTAGTAAGTTCTTGATCTGAGAGCTTGAATTGGAAACGGGTTAGCTCTCGTTCATGCACTCTGACTTCCTCAAGGAACCTTCTTGCCTCCTCTTCTGTTGCCTTGTAACGATCGAGGCCCATGAGCCTTCGTACGTAGTCTGAGATCACCAATGTGAGGCCCATCTCGGTCCCGCCGGCTGACCGGATAGGGCCGGCAAAATACACGGCCAAGTACTTCGATCGATCGTGATTCGTCTTTATCCTAATACCAGATATTCCTTGAATGGCGGACACCGTTCTTCCTTCATCAAGAATTGATAGTGCGGTGCGGATCGCGTTCTTTGCGGCCTCCTCCCCGCCTGATCCGAACTTCCCGAGAACTATTTCTTCCGCTATCTTGAAGGCAACTTCTTCCCTGGGCATGGTTTCTGTAAGTTCGCGAATGCGACCAGCTACTCCCTGTGGCCCAACTGACTTCTCGACTCTTTCGGCAACATCTCTAGTGACTACGCATTCAGGTTTGGTGGAAGGGTCAATGCCCTTGGATCGGGCTTGCTCAGCTATGGAGTAGATTTCCGCAAATCTTCGCTCAATCTCACTAACGTAAGATGAAACGCCCAAGTGGGCATCAACCACAGTCTCTATCTGGAGGTATTAGTCGGCGACGCAGTTATAATCCTGATCGAAGACGCCTACTGTCTCGCCTCATCAACCTTAGAGGCTTCGTCCGCATCGAGCTCGAATTCTTCAGACGGGAGTTCTGAGGTCTCTGACGTTTCGGTTTGTTGCTCAGAGGATGATTCCACTTCCGCATGTTTTTCCTCATCTTTGATCTGAGTTTCAGACAGTACCGGACCTTCGGGGGGGCTTTCTGTGTGAGCCTGCTTCAGGGCGGGGGTTTGGGTTGCCCCGTAGAACCTGTCAGTGAATCTGCAGTAGACATCAACCATTTGATCTGCGGGGGATGTCTCGACTTCCTGTTTCAGTCCACATGCGGCGCATTGAACTGTTGCGTGACCCTTGCCTCTACTCATGATTACTCTGATCGCTTCCTCTCCGCAACTCGGACATGAGAAGACCGTAGGCAGCTTCTTCTTGACTACCTTTACTATGCGTCGTCTTCGTCGTCCCAAGTATCTCACCCTAGATGGTTACCTCGTGTCTTTGCCGTTGTATTTCAACCTTCTATGAAGCATACTGTTCCGGAGCAGAAGATCATTCAGCACGAACTTCATGTTGACTCCTTGAAAGGTCACAACAGGATCACTGCATACATAATGTCACATAACTTGTTTCCAAAGGTCTGGCCATCGCTTCGAAACAGCTTCTTCAACTATTGCGGCCGTGACCTTAGACACATTGAACTCTGGCGTGGTCTTGCGCAGAAATGTCAGTATCGCTTTCACTTTAGGCGACACAAACGATACACGCGGCTGTTCTTTGGCGATTCTTAATACGTCTTGCCAGATTTGGGTATCCGTTTTCGACTCCACTGCTGTTGGTTCTTCACGATCCGTTCTTGTTACGGGCTGTGGACCGAAGAGGCTCCTCGCCACGATACCCAGCCGTCTGTCTCTCTCATCCGACAATCCTGAGTATTTCCTCCTTGACTAGTTTTCGATAAGCAATCGACGCCTTAGATGTCGGAGCGTACTGCGTTACAGGAGAGCCGTGGCTAGGCGCTTCTGCGACCCTGATTGCTCTCGGAATCAGATTCGTGAAGACTGCGTCCCCGAAGTTCTTTCTGACCATGTCCTCGACTTCTGCGCTGAGCCTCGTCCGACTGTCATACTTAGTCAGAAGGAACCGAGTCTCCACGCTGTGCCCGAGTCTAGTTGTCACTAGATCACGGAGTTGTAGCATTGTCTTGATTCCAGCCATTGCGTAGAACTCGCATTCTACTGGAACGATCAACTGGTTTGATGCAGCAAGGCCGTTTATTGTTAGGATGCCGAGCGACGGCGGAAGGTCACAAACAACAAAGTCATAATTGCTGGCTACAGTGGTGATCTTTTGCTTGAAGATCTCTTCGCGCCGAATAGCCGATATCAACTCGAACTCTGCTGCCGATAACGAGATGTTAGAGGGAAGCAAAGCAAGATTGTCGATGGCCGTCTGAACTATGGCATCGTCTGGTCGAGTGTCTTTACACAGGACTTCATACATCGTTACTGGAAGCTGATACGAGTCAACCCCCAGGCCCAAGGAACACGATCCTTGAGGATCCAAGTCACAGATCAGGGTCTTTCGGCCTTCTGCGGCCAGACTCGCGCCTATGTTGATGGCGCTCGTCGTTTTTGCACTTCCACCCTTTTGGTTTCCAAAACAGATAATGGATACCATGGTAGATCGTATACGGTATATGTGTCTCACATATATCTTATACGGTATATCGTGTCTGGCTAATGTCACCTACGGTATGCCTTATGAAATGAGGAACCGGACTCTCCAGAACACCTACGATTTCAGTGGCTTTATGTTCAGCGGATACGGTTGTGTATCCACTGGAGGGTGCCTCGTGTCTGAGACTTTGGATGGTGCAAAACAGGTTCTAACCGCCACGTTTCGGGACCCAATCACCCAGACGTTACTCATTCATTCGAGTTTAACCCGAACGCAGTTTGAAACAGTCCTAATTTCCATGCTGGGACAGGAACTATCCGGCAGACCGGTCTTGTCACATGAGAGGCTTGTATTGCGTCTCACAAAGCCAAAATTGACTCGGGGATCCTTCAACAGAACCTTGTCTCAGGCTAGAAGGAACATCGTGGGGTCTATCTACACCATACTCCTGCTAGGATACGTAGGTCTATTTGACAGTCCTGAACTCGCGCCTTTTCTCGAGCTGGCCAGCAGGATGAAGGCATACATTGATCAGCGGGAAGCCTCCGAAACGATGACTCAGGAGGACCGGGGAGAAGTCATGAAGATCATCGGGGACGAGCTTGAAGAGGCAATCAACACTCTGGTGCGCGGGGCGCCAAACGAAGTGTGACGTCACAGCATCACACCTGTGACGCTACTATTGCCTGACCTAAGGAGAGTCCCCCGTCTCCGGGCGGCACTGACTTGTGCTGAAGGAACGTTAGTCCCTGTTCCTCAACGCATTTCCGTATGGTTTCGACCATGCTCAAGTTAACCGCGACCCCTCCAGTCACACCAACTCGCCTGATGTTTCTACTCCTCGCGACCTCGGTAGCAATATAGGCTAAGGCCCTTGAGAGGCGGCCTTGGAACGTCGCACAAATGTCTGGGAGCGGTACTCTTCCAATCGCTAACAGCGTCTCAAGCAACAGCTTCGTGGTGTCAACAGTCAAGAGTTCACCGCGTTGGACTATCAAGTCAGATGAAGAACAGTGTGTTTCTGGTTGCCCATTCTGCGCCACGGCCTCAAGCATCATTGCGGGCTCTCCCTCGTAAGTTCTGTGAAGACAGATCCCTACTCCCGCAGCCATTGCGTCCAGCACCCTTCCGGTACTGGATGTCCAGCTCAAAGCCAGGTGGTTCTCGATCTGCGTGGTCAATCGCAATAGGTCTTGTTCATTCAGGGCTCCGATCCCTTGGTGTGAGAGAATCGTCGACCGGACTCGATTGTCGTCAAGGTGTTCCGCAAGCATCGCAGCACACATTCTCAATGGGAAGCGTGTGCAAACATCCCCTCCTGGCATCGGTTGCTCGGCCAAGTGGCCTATGCGTTCGAAACCCTTGTACGACGTGACCAGGATCTCTCCACCCCAGATCTTGCCGTCCAGGCCAAACCCGATCCCATCGGCGGCTATTGCAACGATGGATTGCTCCACCGGCACAGAGTTCTCAGCCATTAGGGACACTGCATGAGCGTGATGATGCTGCACTGCTACCGTTCTACTCTTCCACGCGTGAGAGAGATCCTTTGCCAGCCTGGACGACAGATAGCCCGGATGTGCATCATGAGCAACAACAGCCCCCTGATGTGAAATGCCTACCAGTTGAATTAGGTGTTCAAGAGCGTCCTTAAGGAAGCCCATGGCTTCCAACCGGTCCACGTCCCCAATGTGCTGCGTAAGGTAACACTGGCTGCCATGAAGAACGCTACCTACGGACCTTAACTCTGCCCCCAAGCCCACGACATCAGCCTGTGACACAAAAGGAACCTCCACGGGAACCGGGACGTACCCCCTGGACCTACGAATCATCGTTGGAACCTGGCCGAGAACTCTTACAACCGAGTCGTCGCAACGTGCCGTGATCTCCCTATCATGAAGTACAAAGTAGTCAACGATATCTGACAGTTGCCGAATGCCTTCATCGTTTGAAACTGCCATTGGCAGCCCAGAGATGTTGCCGCTTGTCATCACGAGTGCCGGATCCTTGGAGAAGTGAGCAAGCAGAAGATGTATGCCGGTGTATGGCAACATCACGCCCACTGTATTGAGATTAGGAGACACAAGCTCAGAGAGGCGGTACCCTTCAAGCTTCCTTAGTGCGACTATCGGCCGTCGCCAGCCCTCCAGAAGACGTGCCTCTAGATCCGACACAAATGCGAACTTTCGAACTTCGGCCAAGTCACGTGACATCACCGCGAAAGGTTGGAAAGGTTTCGCCTTTCGCGTTCTGATTCGGCGTAAGGGATCGTCGCAAATTGCGGACGCCGACACATGGATCCCCCCAATGCCCTTTACTCCAAGGATAGCTCCTTCGTTCAACAGTCGCGCTGCCTCTTCTAACGGGTTGTCTTCCTCAATCGGCTTGCCTGTCCTATCGTACAGCGTAACCCGCGGCCCGCATGATGAACAACAAATCCCTTGGGCGTGAAATCGCCTGTCGTCAGGGTTTTGGTATTCTCTCAGGCAGGTTCGGCACATTGGGAACGAATTCATGTTGGTATGGTCCCTGTCATAGGGCGGTTCCATCACAGCAGAAAACCTTGGGCCGCATGAGGCACAACACGTGAAGGGATACAAGTACCATCTCGATGTTGCGTCAAGAACCTCGCTTGCGCATCTATCGCAAATTGCTATGTCAGGCGGGATTATTGACCCTGAAAAAGATCGCTGCAGATCACTAGGGTATATTGCGAATTCGTGGAATCGTCCTGAATACTTTTCAAATGCTACATGTAGGTCGGTGATCTGGCATATGGGTGGCGCTCTCGTCCTCAGCTCATGAACGAACGTTTCGACTGTGGGCCGATCGCCTTCTATGCAAAGTTCTACGCCGGCATCACCCAGATTCCGGACATACCCAACCACGCCATGTCGTGACGCTAGGTTGTGAAGGAATGGCCTGAAGCCGACCCCCTGGACGATCCCTCTGAACCGCAGTTTGGCCGCTATCTTCTCCAACCTTGACCCCGGTCCTGACGCACTATGGAGGCTCTCGAGTCGTTCTCGAAAACGTAGATATACTTTCTGTTTCCAGGTGATTCTAGGTTAAGGCCGTTGTCGAAACCGCCAAAGACATCCGAGCCCGTTCTGGGCGAAGTTGGAACTTGGACAGCGATGGGGATTGTGAAGCGTCTTGATGATCAGAAGCGTATGATAGATCGCATGTGCCGCGAGTTGGAAGAGTTGAGATCGATGAAGATTAGTGAGACAAGCAAGAACACACAATTCCAAGACTTCAAAGCGTTGACGGAGAACCTTGAAACCGCTCTAGCCGCAAACAAGCGACTTGCAGATAGCGTGATCAAAATCAGGGAGATCCTTTCTGGTCTAGTACGTGAAAACGAGAAGCTGAGAGAAGAAGTTGACGTGATAAGGAGGGGTTCCGGTGCGTCAATTGCTCTCGAGCCTAGACAGATCCATGATTCTGGCCTCAGGATCCTTCAGGCACTTAGCACGGGCTCCAAATCGTCGACGGAAGTCTCGGTCGTCGTAAGACGAAGTCGCGAACACACCAGTAGGATGCTGAAGAAGATGGTCGACCAAGGGCTGCTTGAGGAGTCGCGGACATACCCTGCGAAGTATAGTTTGACTAACAGAACGAAGGATGTCCTACAATCTCAAACGACGCCTACTTCTGGATGATGTTATTCCAGGAGAACGTGCCAGGCTGTTTCGTTGTATACAGCCATTGGGCAGGGGATCCCGACCGCAACACTATTCCCTTGTCTACGAATCGAGAGAGGTAGGTGCAGACTGTGCTTAGCGATATAGTCTCACCATGCCTCCGTTCATATGCCTGCTTTATGTCGGCGGACCGAAACGCCCTTCCCTGGTACCCGGTGAGAATGTCGCGAATTCGTTCAAACTTTCTTTCAGCTGTTGGCCCCGCACCTGTCTCCCCGGGACCACCAACGTTGCCCATGAGTTCCACATAGTCGAGGATCTTGGCGACCTTCTCCTTGGTAACATCCCCGTCGACAGTGATCGTATGCTTGGTCCCGACTTGGTCGAAGAACTCTATCTTCACCTTGCGGGCCGGCACATTCTCACCTGCTTATCGTTCTTCACGTTTCTCAGTTCACAAGTTAATACCTTTTTTGGTGAACCTACGGCGAAAGCTTTCACAAATGTCTCAATTCTCGGCTCAATGTTCGCCCGTAATCAAACCAAATCGATTGGAAAAGGAGAAACGTGACTCATTCACTCGAAGTGAACTCCGCACTTGCCCTGTTAGCGTATGTTTACCATCGATTGATGTTCAGCGGGTTCACCCTTCGCAAAAGATAACTGATCCGTTTCCGTTGCAGACGAACCCCTGCGTTTCCATTGGAAGATCCCCCTCGGCAGCTTCAGTGACCACGCATCGAACAAAACGTGGTTCGTGTTGTAACAACTACAATCAATTATACCGATAGTATTTAGTGGTCCGTTGCCTCCTATACCCAATGGACTATATTTCATTCCAATACTAACACATCCAAGCTATTCCCAGGACGAAGCCTCCAGTGGAAGGAGAGGGGTGGCGGAGTGCGAGGGAAACTCACCGAAGTACTTCGGTAGCTGCCGTCCAGTACAGGGATCTGTTGTTGCAAGTCGGTTTTCGTGTACAAGAACTGTTAATATTTCTCATGGAGCGTGCGTCGTGTGGAGGCTTCTCAAGTGAGTTCCGGCGACATATTGGATGTGGTCTTTGACAGATTTCTTTCTGGCACCACTATCTTCGCAAATCGAGATGTCCTCCGGCACGATTATGTTCCTCAGGCTCTTCCTCACCGCGATGAACAGATCCACAAACTTGGAGCTATGGTGGCACCTGCGCTTACAGGATCGAAGATCTCAAACGTGTTTGTCTATGGGAAGACAGGCACAGGAAAAACTGCAGTAGCAAGATTTGTCCTGTCGCACCTTGAGCGAAGGGCTGGTGACACTGGTGCACCGGTGCGCGTTTCCTACATCAATTGTCGGTTGGCCGGAACGAACTACCGTGTTCTGGCGGAGCTATGTCGTACGTGGTCCGTTAATGTTCCATTCACTGGCCTGGCATCCGGTGAGGTCTTGGACAGATTCCGAGACTCACTCATAGCGAGCAAGCGGTTCACAGTGGTAGTTCTTGATGAAGTCGACGCTTTGGTCAAACATCAAGGCGACGACACGCTCCTGTATGAACTAACTAGGATAAACGAGTCATTGAGAGGGGGCTGGGTTGGAATCGTCGGGATATCCAACGACCTCCACTTCAAGGAATACCTTGACCCGAGAGTCTTGAGCTCACTCAGCGAGGAGGAGTTGCTCTTTCGTCCGTACCTTGCGGACGAATTGTATGACATACTACTGGCACGTGCAAAGTCAGCCTTCCTCCCGAACGCTCTACTCGAACCCGCCTTGAGACTGTGTGCCGCTCTGGCGGCAGGAGAGCATGGAGATGCGCGGAGAGCGTTGGATCTGCTCCGCGTCGCTGCCGAATTAGCAGAGAGAGAAACCGCGAAAGCGGTGACCGAGGAGCATGTCCGGCTAGCACAACAAAAGATCGATGACGACAGAGTTGCTGAGGCCCTCAAGTCGTTGCCATTGCATTCGAAGGTAGTTCTTCTGGCGACCCACCTCATCAGCAGTCGTACTCAAGAAGGGGCGATCACGGGCGACGTCTACGGTGTCTACAAGGAGTTGTGTGATGTGACAAAGGTGGAACCACTCACGCAAAGGAGGGTCAGCGGGTTAGTGAATGAGCTTGACGTAATGGGGATACTGAATGCCCGGGTTGTGAACCTTGGCCGCTACGGTAGAACAAAGAAGATACGACTGGGCATCCCACCCAAGGCACTATCAGATGCGTTCTCGCATGAAACCTTGGTTTCTTCGCTCATGTCATATACTCCGAAGAGCTTCCACAGACGGCGAATCGCCTAAAGCACGTGCAACGATTCTAGCGATTCTAAGGGGCTCTGGCCTCTTCCCAAACTGGACCATTTTGCGCAACATACCCGCGGCCTTTAATGGAGGAAGGCCGACGCAGTAGAAGTAGGCTGTCTCCCGCCGACTAATTCGCAGAGTGTGTGGCGGACCCATGCGATGAAAGAGAGCGATCTTCTCTTTCCAATCTGCGAAATGCCTTCGAAGAGCCTTCTTCACGGAACCTAAATCCGGCCTTACTGGATTCACCACCAGAATTGGCAGGTTAGTTTCTTGGTGTAGCTTGTGGGCGTTGACAACATTGAATCCGCCTAGAGAAATCGATGGCAGAATGATCAGATCCAGCGAACCCGCTCGTCGAGCAAGTGAAGTGACTTTCCGTGTAGCATCCGTCCCATCGACATCAATACGATCTAGAACAAATCGCTGAATCGAGTTGTTGGTTGTTACAACACCAAGCAGAAGACAATATCTATCCGACTTTGAAAAAGGCCCGTCTTCAATGGCCAAGACCCTTCGGATGTTCCATTCACGGCTGTGTGAAGTCAATGAGGCCTACCTGCAGCGTCTGAAGGGATAGCGTGGGCAAGATACCTGGGGTAGGGACTAGGCCCATCTTCCGCTGATACTCAGTCTGGCTCTGCCAAGCGCCAGAGTTCACTATGACGGTTCTTCGATACTCCTTGTGCTTCAGGACATGGATATGTCCGGAGTGAAAGACGTCAGGAACATCTTGGATGACTAGCCTATCCTCCTGCTCTGGAGCGATGGGGGTCCTCTTGCCATACTCTGGTGCCAGGTGTCGACATCTCAAAAGGTGTTCCATTGCCTTGTCAGGCGTTTGGAACGTCATTCCAGGCACTGTTGCCACTACGTCGTCGAGCGAGCGGCCATGATACACGAGGAAGCTTACCCCGTGCAGTCGAAGCCGAACGGGGTTGTCTAGAGCATGGATACTTCTCGCCTCGTACACTGGTTCAGCGAATTCTTTTGCCACTGCGGGTTGGGGGATGGCCTGCCTTGTCGCGTCGTGATTGCCCGGAATGAGTATCACCTCGATGTAGTCCGGTATTTGCTCAACGTACTGAGCCGCAACCTTGTACTGAGCATAAACGTCGGGAATTTCCAACTCTCGGTCCTGGTCTGGGTAGATTCCTACGCCGTCTACCAGGTCACCGGCGATAACTAGGTACTTGATTCTCCCAGCAACATCCCGTTGATTCGGTGTGCCGATCTTGCCGTTTAGCCAGAGGATCATTCTACCGAACGCTTCTCGCAGAAAGGTTTTGCTTCCAACATGGATGTCTGATAGCAAGGCAGCGAACACTGGCTCGTCTGCTCTGTGGGGTTCATGATCAGGAAGGTCTGGAAGATAGAGTTTCTCGCAAATGAGTAAATCCTTCTTTGCTCGAACCGCCTCGACGTAGACAACTTGGTCCAGAGGGGCACTTTGAGCCGTTTCAAATGCCTCCGGGTTGCTTCTTTGCACCATCACGGTGGCACTGTTTTCCTCGTCGTCAACGCTTAAGAAGAGGTAGTCTTTTCGAGGCCTCTTATCCATTATCATGGCGATAAAGCGTACCTTCTCGTTGGGCGAGGCCTCTAGCGCTTGTCCGATTGTGCCCGCACCACGGACGTCCACTCTTTCATTCAAAATCTGTCGGATCTTCCTGAATCTTGTGCGAAAATAACGTGCGAAATCTCCGATTTCGGCCTTTGATCTTTTTTCCAGCTCCTTGTCTAAGATTTCGATTCTAGCTTGCACTTCTTTTGCGTAAGGGATTATTGTCGAAACGACAGTCGACGGGACTGTTTCCGGGCCAATGGTTTTGTCAGGACTTATCCTGAGGGCAACCTTCTCCAGAAGGGGCCTGTCAATTACCGGAGGCCAAAGCTTGGCTTTCGACGCTTCGTTCAGAACCTCCGCCGCAAGTCTTGCCAGATCCACTTTGTCCTCGATGAGACGAAGCAGTTCTAGGCAGCTCTTATCCAACTGATAACCTGCAGCCACGATGCATTTTATCGCGGCCACACTCTTCTGTGACATTTATTTCTTCTCTGTAATGGTTTTGTGAACATGACAGGCGTTCATTGACCCAGGCACTCTCATTTGTTGTGCTCTTTCTTGAATCTTTCATCCTAAGGGAACGTTCAGTCTGGAGGGGGTTTTTATTGTACAATTCATAACAGTACTTTGGATCTGATCCGGAACCTCCTGCTAGATGGATCGCGTTAACCATACATTGATGAAGTGACATGAATGAAGAAATCTGAACTTGCCCGAATAATCGATCATACGAATCTAAAACCTGACGCCAAGGACGACGACATAACTCACCTTTGTGAGGAAGCGATAAAGTATGGATTCAAGGCCGCAGTTGTGAATCCAGTGAACGTCCGGTTTGCCGCGAGGCTTCTTCACGATTCAGGAGTCGCGGTATGCTCCGTTGTTGGCTTTCCTCTAGGAGCCACGACGCGTCATGCGAAGGTATTCGAGGCTGAAGAGGCAATACGTAATGGGGCCTCTGAAATTGATATGGTAGCCAGCATCGGGGCGCTGAAGTCTGGGCGTCTTGATGACGTTAAGTTGGACATCGAGTCCGTCGCCGCCGCGGTGAAAGGAAAGGGCAAACTTCTCAAGGTGATAATTGAGGCACCCCTGATTACAGACGATCAGAAGGCAAAGGTGTGCAGCTTGGCGAAGGACATCGGTGTTGACTTTGTGAAGTCTTGCACAGGGTTCGCTGGGAGCGCCAAGATTGAAGACATTCGCCTCATGCGTACGGTTGTGGGGGAGGCCGTAGGCGTGAAGGCAGCAGGTGGTATACGATCGTATTCTGACGCCGTTAGAATGATTGAGGCTGGCGCCTCAAGAATCGGAACCTCTTCCGGACCAAAGATCATCGAAGAAGCTTCAGAGTGAGGCGAGTCTGTCATCGTACTCGCTGGATATCACGAGATGTGGATGAACCGCTTGTAGACCCAATAGATGCTGAGCGTAGCCGTTGCGAGTACACCTAGTATGAATAGGACAAGAGCGACGAAGTCTACAGCTCCACCTGGATACAGGAAAGACAATGGAAGTAGGATGTCCGTGAGAGCGTGCACGGCGATGAAGGGCAGGATGCATCGTATTCTCAAGTAGGCCACACCGAACAGCAAACCAGTTCCAATCACATCCAAATGCTGCCAAATTCCAGTTGAACCCAGCGCGGGAAGGTACCAGAGATGCAGGGAGCTCCACATCACCGCACTAGCGACAACAGCAAGTAGTCGGCCCTTTTTCAGAAGCCGTGTGAGGATATATCCCCTAAAGGCCAGCTCCTCTCCAAAACCGGCATAGACGATTGACGTGAAGATCATGTACCAGTATGCCTCTCTTGAAAGGTCCTGAAACGCTGTCTGCACAGCCCCAGGGTCATAGCGCATACCCTCTGGCAGTCTTGGTGTCAGATATTCGCCGGCCCAGAATAGCGAGGTACTCACAACAAACGACAGGAAGTACAGGACCAATGTGAATGCGATGACTCTCAGCCAAGACGTTCTTGAGAACCCAGTAGATGACCAGAAGCCGACATTCTCAACAGTCTTGACATAGAAAAGAATAGTTATGATCGGTAACATGAAGACCAGAAGCTGAAGCGCAGCATATGAGAAGAATGTTGTGACAACCCAGCCTGCAGTTTGGTTGAGAACCACTGACACAAATGAAACGAGATATACCATCGGTGGGCCAGTCCACCCCCACTTCTTCGGCGTGCGCATTGACGTTTCAGATTGCGTTTCGACGGCCTCCTAGGCACCTATTCTTCAATCAGTCTCTGCCCATACTCCCTGCGAGTTCCAATACTGGGAGGTCATGTGGATACCTTGATTCACGCTGACACATTATTGATGACTCGCCAGCCTAGAGCGTTCCATCATTCTCAGGGGATTAGAATGCGGTTTGAATCAGCCCAAGACTCGTCTGGATGTCTTGCTGGTTCGTTCGCGGTGTGCAAAAGAGGATGCTACTTCTTCGTCCGTGGTTGGAAGCTTACAACTATTCGGCCTTTCTTCTGCAGATACATCAGGGCGGCAACCACGCCAACAGCGACCACAAAAGAGCACAGAGCAATCCTTGTAATGGCAAGCGCTTGAGCAAGATTCTCGTTTTCTGAGAGCGACCTTTGGTGCTCTTCATTCAGCTTGGTGTATCGCGAATTAAGGGTTGAGTAGTCCGAAGAGAGTTTATTGTAGTCCGTGTTCAACTTGTCGTAGTCTGCCTTGAGCTGTATGTACTCCGGAGTTGTAGCCAATACATATGTGAGCGGGCCCGTTTCCTTATCCACTGTATCCACGTAGGTGCGATAATTGTAATACGTCGGGTACCACCACCACCAGTAGCGCGTTGCGTTCACTCCATACCAATAGTATGGATACGAATAGTACGAGTAGCTGTAGGAGTAACTGTATGTTCTCACACTCTCCGACGCAACAGCCATGAGGAAGCTCCTCGGTGCATCGCTCGGAATACTGACGGCACCATACTTCTGGAAGGAGTTTCCAGAAACTGCACTTATCTGCTTGACGATCGACACGCTGCCAATCAACCTAGGTTCACCTGAGAGAGAGTATGCGAAGAGTTCAACGGATAGGTCCTGGACCTCGCAATCTTTCTTGACAGTAGCTGTCACGGAAACCGTGATGGTTTCTCCCGGTTTTCCATTCTCAGGATAGCTAACATCGACATCGAAGTATGCCAGCGCAAACCTCTTCTGAGTAGGAGAGGCATGACTCGGGATTACGCTACCCAGAAAGACGCATAGTACAATGAGACAAGCTACCGTTTGCGACCTCTTCACTTCAACCACCGAGGTATCTGAGATTATTCCCATATATTGATGTTTATTTTCCGTCTTGAAGCCAATGGATGATCTGAATGGACGAGGATCAGTTCTCCATAACAGCTTGGATCTTCCTGATGTCGAGTAGGACATTGTGTTCCTTACGTCAGCCCATGATCTTCTTGAAAACCCTAAGGAAGTTCTCACCAAGTATCTTGATCACATCTTCTTCTCCATATCCTCTCTTGAGAAGACCCTCCGTAAAGCTAGGTATCTTCGTTACATCTTCTAAGCCTTTAGGAGTGTTTTCAATGCCATCGAAATCTGAGCCTAGTCCGACGTGTTCGACACTTGCGATTTTCACCACGTGATCAACATGGTCTAAGACTCTTTCCAAAGTTGCATTGTCCTTGTTCTCGTCGACGAAAGCAGGTGCGAAATTCATTCCCATAACACCGTCTTTCTTGGCCAGAAGTTTGATCATCTCGTCGGTGAGGTTTCGTCGATGGTTGCATATCGCGCGACAGTTGGAATGCGAGGCGATTATTGGGCTCTTTGTCGTCTCAATAACGTCGAAGAAACCTGCGTCGCTGATGTGCGAGACGTCGATCACCATCCCGATCTTGCTCATTTCGGCTACAAGTTCGAGACCGAAGTTTGTTAAGCCCCCCTTTGTCCTTCCTTCAGCGGCGCCATCCGCGATCTGATTCCGCTCGTTCCAAGTCAATGTCATGGCCCTGACTCCGAGCCGATGTAGCATTCTCAGGATGCCGAGGTCCGCCTCGACGGCTTCTCCCCCTTCGATTGAGAGCATTGCAGCTATCTTTCCCTGTTTCTCTGCCTCACGGACATCAGCGACTCTAGTAAAAGGAAGTAACTTGTCTGGATGTGCGTCAAGAAGTTGATAGAATCGATCAATCAACTGTAAGACTCGGTGAAGCGCCCTCTCAATCTTGTATTCAGGTTGAATGTACGCAGCGAAGACCTGCAGATCTACGCCACTCTCGAGAAGCCTCGGTAGATCTACGTGGCCCTTCATCGACCGTTCACCAAAGTTTCGTGGAGTCGCAAGCTTTGTTGGTCTGGCAGGTGGTACCATTAGCTCAAGTAACGTATCTATATGGGCATCTACGACCGTGGCACGTTTGTGAAGCTCAAGAATTCTTTGGTTCATGCGACGTAACCACATTTGGCTGGACTAGTTCACATAATGTTCGCGAGTTGCGATTTATCGTTATGCCTGTTGTGAGACAGGGCTCAATCTTAGAAGAAACCATATAGTCGTCTCCTTATCTCTAGAATCGTGGTTGATTCAGATGCGTATAGTCGACCTCAGAAGCGACACAGTCACCCTTCCTACTGACGAAATGTTGGAGGCAATGAGAAACGCTGAACTCGGCGATGATGTCTACAGGGAAGACCCTACCGTCAATCGTCTCGAGAAATTGGCTGCTAAGAAGATGGGCAAAGATGCTGCGTTGCTGACAACAAGTGGAACACAGGCTAACCTCGTGAGTGCGATGAGTCAGACTACGCGAGGCGACGAGGTAATCTTGGAAACTGAAGCCCACATGTACTACTATGAAGTCGGCGCCTTCTCAGCACTAGGTGGGCTTATCCCCCGTTTTGTGAAAGGGCATATGGGAGTCATGTCTCCTAGGGATATTGAGCAAGTGCTGAGGCCTCCCAACATACACTTTCCTCCAACAAGCCTAATCTGCATCGAGAACACGCATAACCGCGCCGGGGGAACAATCTGGTCCCCATCGAACATCAAAGAAGTGTCTGATCTTGCGAAAACTCACGGCTTGAGAGTTCACATGGACGGGGCAAGAATATTCAACGCAGCCATTGCTTTAGGTTTGGACGTGCGTGAGTTCACGCGCCATGTGGACACGTTGATGTTCTGCCTCTCCAAGGGTCTGAGCGCACCAATCGGGTCAATGGTTGTAGGTGAGCAGGCGTTTGTCGACCGTGCAAGACGATACCGCAAGATGCTTGGCGGAGGTATGAGGCAGGCGGGCGTAATCGCAGCCGCGGGGATCATTGCGATAGAGAAGATGGTGGATCGTCTCAGGGATGATCACGTCAACGCTAAGACACTCGCCGCGGGGCTATCGAAGATTCCAGGAATAACGGTCGACGTGGCAAGAGTTCAGACCAATATTGTGGTCTACGACGTAGCTGGGTTGGGCGTGGATGGGAAAAGCTGGGTTGCAGAGTTGGGTAAGTATGGAGTTAAGGCGGGAGCTCAAGAGTACGGGCGAGTGAGAATGGTTACTCATAGAGGCATTGAGAAAGAGGACATAGAATACGCGCTCACGGCCGTCGAGAAGGCAACCAAAGACATTCTAGGCAAGAAGAGGTAATGAATGGCTAGGCCCTTACCGGTTCTCTCTCTTCTACTCTGAATCATTCTGGTAACCGAGGGCAATTCCGTTACTTCAACCTCACTCAACGAAATCCTCCCGCACGTTATCGCTACTCGTTTCCGAAATCATAAGTACTTGGACTCTCATGTGAGATTCTAGGAGTATTGTGGCAGATGAAATTCGTAGTCGCAATGCTGAGTCACGAAACGAACATGTTTAGCTCCGTGAAGACAGAACTTCGCCACTTCAAGGAAAGGGAGCTCTGCTATGGCGAGGAGATGTTCACGGCTTTCAAGGGAACTAAAACCGGCATCGGAGGAGCTATGGATGCAGCGAAGGCAAACAACATTGAACTCATTCCAACCGTTGCTGCAAATGCAATGCCGTCAGGATTGGTCACCGCAGATGCTTATCGCACTCTGAAAAGAAAGATCCTAGATGGGATCAAAGCCGCGGGAGCGGTTGACGGCTTTGTTGGGATTCTTCACGGATCTATGGCGGTTGAAGGAGTTGGAAATGCTGAGGGCGACTTCCTTCGTGATGTGCGAGGAGCCCTTGGATCACAGGTCCCTGTAGTGTGTACACTCGACCTTCATGCAACAGTCACAAAACTGATGATTGAGTCATGCGACGCCATTTTCGGCTTCAACACTAACCCTCACGTCGATTCGTATGAGCGTGCAGTGGAGGCCGTGAATGCGGCCGTTGCCATCAGCAAAGGAAAGATCAAGCCTGTTATGGCGCTTCGGAAACCCGCGATGATGCCTCCAACAATCAATATGAGAACAACAGAGGGCCCGATGGTGAAGATTTTCGAAAGGGCGTACAAAATAGAGCGGGATCCACTGGTCGTAAATGTCAATGTGGCTGGCGGTTTTCCGTTTATGGATACTGAGGAGGCTGGATTCAGCATTGTGGTCATAACTAATGATGATCGTGAACTGGCAGAGAAATATGCCCAGCAACTCTCCGATTTTGCTTGGAGCGTTCGGAGAGAGTTCTTGAAGCCACTCACAGCGGTTCCTGAGGCCGTGAAGAGAGCGATGGAGGCAAAAGAGGGGCCGGTGATTCTGGCTGATGTGGCAGATAACCCGGGTGGTGGAGGCTCTGGCGACGGAACAGTCGTGCTGAAGACGCTGCTCGATATGGGGGCGCGCAATGTTGGGTTTGCGTTGATCAAGGATCCTGAAGCGGTGGACAAGGCGATTAAGGCAGGTGTGGGGGGAACGGTCACCATGATGATTGGTGGAAAGACAGACAAATTCCACGGGCCACCAGTGAAGATCACCGGGCGAGTAAGAACGATTACGGACGGGACCTTCATTCATAAGGGTCCAATGAGTACGGGCTCGAAGGGAGAGATTGGCCGAAGCGTCGTCTTGACGGTCAACGGTGTGGAACTGATAGTCTCAGAGCTGAAGATGGCGCCAAATGATCCTGAGATATTCAGGAGGCATGGGATTGAACCGACTGAGAAGAGAATTCTCGTTGTGAAGTCGAGAGGCCACTTCAGGGCTGGATACGAGCCTTTCGCCAAAGAGATAATCGAGGTCGATGCACCCGGCGTAGCTAGCCCAAACCTCAAACAGTTCCCATACAAACATGTGAGGAGGCCACTTTTCCCTCTGGACGACATCTAGCTCCACAAGACGAAAGCTGTAGCATCTCAAGATCCGTTCGATTCATCTACCGTCACTGGCACCACGAACTGTCCCCGATCTGGAGGAATATGTAAGAAACGGTTTTGGCATGATTCGGCTAAGTTGGCTTTCTGTAGTCTTGTTACGCGTAGAGGTCTTTTCTTGGCCATTAGCGATTCTTGAGAGATATCGGCTTATGATTTTGTGAGAACGCGCCATAGGTTTCCAAAAGGGATTTCAACTCTTTGGGCAATCAAAGACATGTCGGCCGTCCTGATGTGGAGAGTTGAACAGATGAGGCTTGATGCTATACTAGTGCTTGATGTTGGTGGACAGTACTGCTATCTTATTGCTAGGAGGATCAGAGAGTTCAATGTCTACTCCGAGGTTGTTGAGCGCGCGCGTCTAACTTTTGGAACGATTCTACAGCACTTCGAAAGCTGTTGAGAAATGACGTTCTTTGAAGAGGGGAACAAGAACGCATCGTTACGCGAAACCAGACGTTTGGTAGCCCACTACTGAGTTTCAAGCAATTCTCTTAATTTCGCCGAATAGGCCTGTCGGCCTTATTGCCAATGTAGCTACCAGCACAACGAACCCGTATATGTCGCAGTAAGAAGGATTGATCAAGACTGATCCTAAGGACTCGACCACGCCCAGCAGTATCCCGCCAACGATAGTGCCGGGGATGGACCCCAGGCCTCCCAGAGTTATTATTATGAACCCCTTCATTGTGGAGATTGCCCCGTTAGTGGGATAAACCATGTAGACTGGTGTAAGAAGAGCGCCGGCAGCAGCCGCGAGCGCGACACCCATCCCAAACGCGATCTGATCTACCGTATATGGGTTTATGCCGGCTATCTGAACTCCAATCCGATTTTGAGCCGTAGCTTGGAACGCCCTCCCTATCCAAGTTCTCTTCACGCAATAGTAGAAGATTCCCAATATGAGTACCGTTCCTACAAAGGCTGTGAATCTACTTCCACTCATGGGGAGTGTTCCAAAATACACTGGGGGGTAATAGTCTGGTGTTGAGAATACATATGGCCCGTATAGGACAACCGCTATGTTACGAAATAGGATTACGGATGCGATAGTGATTATTGTGACGTAGTCGTCCCTCCTCTCAACTCCTCCTGCAAACATGGGCCTTAGGAGAAGACGATAATATGCCAATCCCACCAAGAAGACAACAATCATCGAGGTGGGGATCCCCAAGAACCATTTTTCCGATCCGAATACTTTGACAACCAAGAACCATTGAACGTAACTGCCGACCATGTAGAATTCTCCCATGGCCCAGTTCATCATCTTCATTATACCATAGATGAAAGTGATTCCTATGGCCATCAAACAATATGTCGAACCGATTATTATTCCGAGAAAAAGATACTGAGAGAGAAGAAGGGGATCCATCAACTTCTGCCCGTCACGCCTTGGGCAAGCCCGTCGTGATTCTACTGATATACTACTGTTGCATCTTTGATGTCTTGTCCAACCTTTGTAAATTGAAGCACAATTAGAGGCGTCGAGAAGTGCTGGAAATAGCGTCCCTTCTCTTGTGGAAAGACAACCTTCTCGGAATTCCAGCTTATGAAGGTGCCTTTGCGTAGGGCGTCGGCGATAGCTTTTGGATCGGCCGAATTTGCTTTCTCAATTGCCTGTTTGATTACCATTATCTCAGCATATGCATTAAACGCGTTGTATGTCGGCTCCTCGTTGTATTCTTGAATGTACAAGGATTTCATCTGCGCGCCTAGACTGGTTAACTTCATTGCTGGGTGATAGTATGATGTCCAGTAGATCTTCTCTCCCTTCGCTCCTAATGCATCCCAGTATCCTGGTTCAACTGGGTAGTCAGCGGCGCCTAGATGCGGCGTGCCGGGAAAGAGCCCAATGTCGTAGGATTGTGATAGGATGAGTCTGAAGAGGGCGCCAGAAGCAGTGACTATCACTAAGTCAGGCTTCCATGCTTTTAACTCGAGTAGGTGTGCAGTCGCATCAACAGCCTTGAATGAGATTACAACTGATTTGTATTCGACTTCCGCTGGTTTTTGTTTACCCATTTCATCGTTTAGTCCCAGTCCATAGTCGGTGTCCTCTGCTATCTGGGCAACTTTCTTGAAGTTCATGACTTTGATCCACTTAAGCCAAAACGTGACTCTATCTGGGTCTATGATGTGCATTCTAAATGTGTACGGTAATCCTCTCTCGGTAATTTTAACGGAAGACGATGAAGTGATGAGTAGGGGTATGCTATACTTCTCGTGTACGTCTTGTACTGCAAGAGTAACGGAGCTGTGGACTTGTCCCACTGCGGCCACTATTTTGTCCTTTGTGATTAGCTTCTCGGTTGCAGCAACGCCTTTCTCAGGGGTCCCAGAATCATCTTCAATGACTAACTTCACAGGTCTCCCCAAGATTCCCCCCTGTTGATTGATGTATTTTTCGGCCAAGTACGACGCTCTCCTGATGAAATGTCCGTATCCATAAGCTCCTGGAGGAGATAGGGGAGTGACGACGCCAATCGCTATTGGTTCAGCTGATGGTTTTGGAAGCATCACAAAAACATATGCTGCCCCGCTTACGACTGCGATGATCAATACCGCAACTATGATCACAGTCTGAATTCGAGTAACGGCCCTCTTGCTTGTGACAAACTCAAACAATCAACATCCATCCTCACAGAACATGCGTTTGAAAACAAGGCCACGAGAACTGAGCATATAACATTTGTGTTTGTAGCGCGCCAGCTTCTTGCAAAACTATCTTCTCCATGTCAATTTTGTGAAGTGGATTGGTGAGCGTATTTTGTGTGGGAGGCCTTGCTTGATCGCGGATAGGGCGTTTGCGAGTAGGGCTGTGAGGCAGAGGAGCACGTGTGACAGGACGTTTCTCAGGCCTCGGGTTCGAAGCTGACGCAGACCGAAATATGTCTCAAGTCTTGACACGACTCTTTCTATGGCGGATCGTTTCCGGTATAGGCGTCTCAGGCTTGGTGGTCCGTGGCTGCGGAATTTGCGGTCGACGCGGAGAACCCGTCTGCCTTTCGCCTGGTTCCTTGGATATGGTATGACGGGTTTCGCGTCTAGACGCTTCACCTCTTCTCTTACGGCTTGGCTTGAGTACTGTGAATCCGCGACCACGTGGCGTACTCTACGCTTACGTCTGCGCCTGATAGCTTTCTTGAGGAGCGTTGGCGCGACCTTCTTCTCGTTCACGTTCGCAGGCTCCAGAATGACTGCTAGAGGCATCTCGCTCTTTGTGTCGGCTGCCAAGTGAACGCCGTATCCAAGCGTCACGTTTCCGCCCCTGCTTTCTTAAACCTGCCTCGATATCGGACAGTCCGCGGCGGCTATTCTTGGGGTCTCTGCGGCTGTACGCCTTGATGAATGTGGCGTCTAAAGCCACGGTTCTGGCGTCCAATATGTTCATCCGGGCAAGCTGCTTCACGCAATGTGCCATGATCTCTTGGAAAGCTTCAGGGCCGATTCGCTTCCTGAACCTTGAGAGTATCGATGGATGGTACGATTTCTCGCCTTCTTTAACGTCGCATAACATGCGGAGATCCTCATCGTTCTGGAGCAGCCTATGCAGCTCATCATAGCCCTCGATACGCGCTACTCGCTTGAGAAGCTCCGTCTTGAATTGGCCGAACAGGCTTCTCGGATGTCTACCGGTCCGCCTTCTCCCGTAGCTTCTTTCCAAGGCTTGCTCTACAAAATCTAGATCCACCGCCTGAAACAAATCATGCAGAGCCCTACACTCGTTCACCCGTGTCACCAAGAACGAGGTGAACGTGTGTAAAGCTCATCCGTTCTCTTGCCAAAACCAAGCATACATCTTCATGTTAAGCGAAAGAGTTTTGCAAGAAGCTGGCGCGCGTTTGTAGCACGTTATGATGTTTCATACTCGGAACAAGCATTATATACACACAACCGGTAGTTCATCAATTCGGGCGATTACAAGGTCAATTCGATGAAGAATTCACATTTGCTGCTTCTGTCCTCAAGTGTCATCTTTATGCTAATAGTTCCTTATCTTTTCGAAACCTATGAAGTTCACATAATTATCATAAGCCTCTACTACATGGTCTTGGCCTGTAGCTGGAATCTAGTCGCTGGATACACCGGTCAATTCTCTGTGGCTCATCATGCTTTTGCGGCTGTTGGAGGCTACACTTCCGCACTTCTCGCAGTCGATCTAGGCATCTCCCCTTTGGTGGGGATCTTTGTTGGCGGTTTGGCTGCGATGGCAATAAGCTATCTCATCGGGCACATTTGTCTGAAGCTCAGGGCAATATATCTTGCAGTGGCCACTTGGGCTTTTGCAGGAAGTCTCGAACTTGCCGTCCGGATGGCATACAAATGGACAAGAGGAGACTTGGGACTTACTGCCCCACGTCTGATAGAAACAGCATCAGTTACTCCATATTACTATGCTGGTTGTGTCATGACGATCGCATCAGTAGTCATAATGTACAGAATTGTAAACTCGAAGATTGGATTGTATATGAGATCCATACGTGAGGATGAAGAAGCGGCTTCTGTGATGGCTGTAGATACCGTCAAATGGAAGAAATTTATCTTTTCCATAAGCGGTCTCTTTGCAGGCATAGCTGGAGCTTACAAAGCTCACTACATCGGTTTGGTCAGTCCAGTTCTCCTAGGATTCGATGAAATGGCTGTCATTATAATGATGACAACAATTGGGGGATACGGCAATTTCTTCGGACCGATTATTGGAGCACCCCTGATAGAGATACTCACGGAATATCTAAGGGTGGTGGGAGAGATTAGAATGGTCCTATATGCAGTAGTTGTCATTCTCATCGCCCGGTTCTTTAGGGGAGGGCTTGTCGGTTTCTTGCAGCTGCTCTACAAAAGACATCTGAGAGGACTCCGTTCTTGACGAATCTTTCTTGAGGCGACGGCAATGTTACTTGAAGTGAAGAATATTACCAAGAGTTTTGGAGAATTGAAAGCACTGGATGATGTTTCTATCAACGTTGAGAAGGGAGAGATTAGAGGCCTTATAGGAATGAATGGTTCAGGTAAGACTACCTTATTCAACGTGATCAGTGGATTATACAAATGTGACAGTGGGCACGTATATCTAAATGGTGAACGAATAGATGATCTTAGGCCCAACGATATCGCGATGAGAGGTATTGGCAGAACATTTCAGATCCCTAAATTGTTTAGAAGAATGTCTGTATTGGAGAATATGTTTGTGCCTTGTTATGCCAAGGGAGAATATGTTGACAAGACAGAAATCATGATCAAAGCGAAGGGGCTTTTGGAGTTCGTTGGTCTCCATCATCTGGGGGGAGAGCATGCTGCCAACCTGTCCGGAGGACAACAGAAGTTACTTGAATTTGTGAGGGCACTTATGCTGGACCCCGCACTAGTTCTGATGGATGAGTCCTTTGCAGGTGTCCATGTATTGGTGAGAGAGAAAATACTGAAGTCTATAGAATCTATGAACGAAAGAGGAACCACATTTGTCGTCATTTCTCACGACTTTCGCTCGATATTCGGTCTTTGCGGAAGGGTCACTGTGCTGGCAAGCGGGAAGGTCATTAGTGAGGGTAGCCCGCAAGATGTACGAAATGACCACAAAGTTGTGGAAGCATATTTGGGTAAGTAATCATGATTCTAGAAATATCGAACGTAACCGTTGGATACTTCGAGGATATAGATATCTTGTCGAACTTGTCCTTGAGAGTTGACAATTGTTCGACTACGAGTATAATAGGGCCTAATGGGGCCGGAAAATCGACGCTGTTGAAAACGATATTTGGCTTTCTGCACCCAAGAAAAGGGGAGATTGCCTACAACGGCGAATCCATAGTAGGTATGCCTCCTCATGCATTGATTAGAAGGGGAATTTCCTACCTACCGCAAGAGCATAGCACATTTCCACAACTCACGGTGGAAGAGAATCTCATGATGGGCCTGTGGGCATTCAGAGACGACAAAAAGAATGTAAAGGAGAGATTAGAGCAGGCATACAGTGAATTTCCTAGTTTGGGTGCTAAGCGGCATGTAAGGGCGACTTTTCTCAGCGGTGGTGAGTTGAAGATGTTGGAGTTCGCGAAAGTGCTTTTGGTCAAACCCAGATTACTCCTTATAGATGAACCCTCGGCCGGGCTTGCCCCAACGATAGCCAGCCAAGTGTACTCGAGAATAGGAGAACTCAAACAGAGTGGAACATCGGTACTCTTGGTCGATCAGAACATTCGACAGGCTGTCAATCTGGCAGATTTCGTCTATATGATTGAAATGGGCAAAAACAGACTTGAGGGACCGAGGGAGGATTTCAAGAAAAGATTAGAGGATATCATACATGAATCATTGCTGGACGGGATAGCAGGCTAGCCCAATGGAACTTCTGGAAAGGCCTGAGAAGTGTCAGTAGTGATGATGGGAGAAACCCTACGATTTACAGGTTCGGACGAATCGCGCGCGCCAAGGCGTTAGGAGTCGTTGCCAAGGCCGTAGTTCGGTTTGGTATGATCCTCGATTTCTTGCGGTCTGTTTTCTGGGGGAAATTGTTCTGGTCGTCCCATTCTCGGTATTTCAACCTCTTGACAATCAGTTGCAGGTCTTTCTTGGCTAGAAAGGCTTCCAGGTTCGTGTTGTAAACCTTGACGTGTTTTAGTCGTCCTGTGTTTATTGCATCTTGAGTCTTCTCATCCCACTGGATGTACACGAACTTGTCTTTCCAGTTGACGATGGCCTTTTGCCACGTGTCTTCGAAGCGGTAGGCGACCCACCCTGCCTCTTCGACGGTTTCTTTTGTTGGTTTCCCTCTTCTCGAGCGGCCAAGCGCTCGCGTATTGCGTTATGATTTGTTGGCCAATTCTCAAGGGGCCCTTTTCGTCTGAGTCTGACCATTAGGATATGATCCATGTTCTTGAAATATCCGAACGTAGCTGTAGAGACAGCATGCTCAATTCGTCGAAGAATTATGACTCAGACTAATGTCCTTGATTCTCTAGACGATTTGTATACAATTCCAGCTGCAGAATAGTGCAAGCTGCCCACTGACGTCTTCAGGAAAGATGATGTAGTGTGCGTTGCAGATCTTGTCCATAAACTTCTCAAGGTCTTGAGTTAATCTAATGCTCAACAAAACTGTCTCATGGGTGCTACACGAGACAACTTCGCCGGTAGCCATATGTACTTTGTCGAGGTTCTTTCCAAAGAATCTTGCCACTGTGTCTTTCGTCCGAGGAATCATCGGTCTGCAGAATGCCAGAGGCACAGGCATATCAACCGTCGAGCCTCCAACATCTATCGTTGTCTCTTGACGGTTCTCTGATAATGACGCTGCTCCAGCACAGTTCACCATGACGAGCGTGCCATCACTTTCCACAGTGTAGAAGTCTGCGAGAAAACCGTCCTTTCCCGTCAGGTACTTTGACAGCAAAAGCATTGACAGCGCCACCACGTCCCCCTCACACCCTATCACATAGCTTTCGTCAACGAATCCAAGACATGAAGTGCTCTCGAACTCTCTTATCAATTCGCCGTAGCAATTGACCGCGATTCCTGAGAGCCCATACTTTCGCGCTATTTCCTTAAGCGCCAGATGGAATCTGACAGCTTTTCGAAAGGTCTCTCTATCCGTGTTCACCCGAAATCTCTTTGAGATATCCGCAACCGCTTCGTCAAGCTCTCTTTCATCAACGGACTGCAGAAATGATCTTGTCTCGCCAATAGAAATATGCGTCACCTTAGGCCCCATTTTCTTAGTCAGGATGTCCTCATGATATTTGGATGCGACAAGAACTGGATATAGTCCCCCTATTTCACCGATTTTTGCTTCTCTCATTTGATTGAGCGCGAAAGCAGCCTTTGACACAAGAGATATCTTGTCCCCAATTGCTTTGTCATCCGCTCGTCCGTAGACGAATTTCACAGAACGCCCGAGATCTCTCAGGGCACCGATGGCACTCGCAGAAGTGGATAATGAATGTCTTTCTGGCAATGCCCAGATCACAACCGGAATCTCAAACTGGGTGGCCACAGTGACTTGGATATCTGCGGTTAGGCCGTGGAGAGCAAAAAGAATGAGAAGATCGATGTTTTGATTTCGTATCCTTCTTGTCGCTTGCAGGGCCCGCTCAGAATCTGGAACAGGGTCAAGGCAGGTCAGCTCCATATCCAGCCTGCCTAGCATATCTTTTGCATTTTCGAGATCTCTTCTCGTGTCCGTTGAGGTAGCTGACCCGATAGGAATCAATGTGGCGGATGGCTTATGCAAGTTGTCATCACTTGTTGGGCCGAAGTTCCGTTAAACTGAAATATCCCAACCAAAGCGCTCTAGGGCTTATGAATCTTCTGTCAGATCTGATTGCGGGGAGTTCATTGACCTAGATCTTCTCCCCGCGATTCCCTACATCCATTCATTTGTGTTCATTACTTGCTCAATTCTCCGGCCCAAGATCGGAGGCAACCCACATAAGGGATGAGATCTGGAGCCTTTTTATCCATGCAAGTGATTTGGAAAGCGGCTTTGGCTCATGCGAAGATCGACATTCCTGATTGGATCTCTAATGCTCGTCGTCAGTTTCACATTTCATGAATTTGGACTGATGTCAACTCTTCATCAGCAGAATCTGTTTGGTGAGTTGCTCGCTGAAGTTGCAGAGATGATCCGATGGGAGAGATCGCTTGGACTTCTTGCAGCTCTCTTTCAGCTCTTCGGAGGAATTCTGGCTATATTTGGGCTGATCGTGTGCTTCGCTGGAGTTGCAGGGCCGGCCGTACGACTTTTCAAGGGGTCCTAAACCAAGAAAGTTAATCCTTATGAATCATCATTTGTGTGGATCCAAATGAGTCGTGTAATCGATCATCCGATCCTCGGAAGAATGCCGGAAAAAAGGAAAGTCACGATTTGTGTTGATGGACGTCAGGTGCAAGCATTTGAAGGGGAACCAATCGCTGCAGCACTAATCGCAGCTGGAATCCACATTTGCAGGTTCACCACCAAAAGGAATGAACCCAGGGGACTTTATTGTGCGATCGGTCAGTGTACAGATTGCGTAATGACCGTTGATGGAGCCCCCAACATCAGAACATGCATTACTCCTGTTAGAAACAACTTGAAAGTAGAAACGCAAATTGGCGTTGGTCAGTGGAGAGACGCCACATGCAAGAAACAGACATCGCAATAGTGGGAACTGGGCCAGCTGGGCTCGCAGCAGCGGTTGAGGCAGCAAGGGCCGGAGCCCGCACGACACTGATAGACGAGAATCAGAAGCCAGGTGGACAGCTCTTCAAACAGATACACAAGTTCTTCGGGGCTAAGGAACACTATGCTGGAGTTCGAGGATATGAGATAGGAGAAAGACTACTGAAAGAAACTGAAGAGAGGGGAGTGGATGTCCGCCTGAATACGGTCGTTTTCGGTTTTTACGGACAGGAAGTCGGACTCATATCCAATCAGAGAGTCTCATCGCTCAAAGCGAAGAGAATCATACTGTCTACGGGTGCCTGCGAGAACCCGTTAGCTTTTCCGGGGTGGACCTTACCCGGCGTGATGGGAGCTGGTGCAGTCCAGACAATGATGAACGTGCACAGAGTCCTGCCAGGAAAGACCGTTCTCATGATAGGGTCTGGGAACGTTGGTTTGATAGTTTCCTATCAGTTGCTACAAGCCGGAGCAGAAGTGTCCGCCATAGTTGAGGCTCTCCCGACCATAGGAGGATACGGGGTTCACGCAGCCAAGATCAGGCGAGCCGGTGTACCCATCATGACCTCGCACACGGCAGCAAAAGCGACAGGAAAGACGCGGGTTGAAGAAGTTACGATTTCCAAGATAGACGAGAAATGGCGTCCGATTAAAGGATCAGAACAGAATTTCGATGTCGACCTCGTGTGCATCGCCGTCGGTCTTACCCCTCTGTCAGAATTGGCTTGGATGGCAGGGTGCAGGTTCATGTACCTCCCTCAGCTGGGAGGTCTCATCCCCATACACAACGATCGAATGGAGACAACGGTCAACGGACTCTATGTGGCGGGGGATGTGGCGGGCGTTGAAGAAGCCAGCACCGCAATGGAAGAAGGGAGACTCGCCGGCATCTCTGCATGCCAGTCGCTGAGGCTGATCACCGAAAAGACGGCGGAGGAACAGAGAGGAGACATAGGGAGCAGGCTTGATCAATTGCGCCAAGGACCTTTCGGTGAAAGAAGATATCAAGCAAAGAGAATTCTCGTCGGAGAAGCGAAGAGAATGACTGTCGGGGGAAGCTAGAAAGTGGGAAACCACCTGGCCCATTCAGGAGTTCTATCAGAGGAAGAGTTGGAAAGGTACGGAGTCTATCCGAGCAAAGAGAGATTGAACGAGGGTCCCGTTGCCATCATAGAATGCATCCAAGCCATTCCATGCGACCCTTGTGTTCATTCCTGCCCGCAGAAGGCAATAGCCATGGAAGGTCTATCTTCCGTTCCGAAACTTGATGTTGGGAAGTGCATCGGGTGTACACTTTGCATTCCCGATTGCCCGGGTCAAGCCATATTCGTCGTGGATATGACTTACTCGAAAGACGAGGCCTCGGTCTCCTTTCCATATGAGTTCCTTCCAATTCCGAAGGTCGGAGATCGAATTGAAGCGGTAGATCGCGAAGGCAAGCCTAGGGCCAAGGGTAGAGTGATAAGAGTCAGGTCGGATACCAAGACCGATCGAACAGTCGTACTGACCATCGCAGTTCCCAAGGACATTGCATTAGAGGTCAGGAGCATGCGTAGGAGTAGACGGTAAGCAATGAGTGATGACGATATTGTGATATGCCGCTGCGAAGAAATCACTAAGAAGGAAATAGTAGCAGCCATAGAGGCGGGAGCTGACACAATAGCAGCGATACGCAGGATGACTAGGGCTGGAATGGGCCTTTGCCAAGGAAGAACTTGTCGGACACTCATCATGCGGATAATAGCAGAGACAAAACAGAAGAAGGTTGATGCCATTCTTCCCGCGACTTTTCGAGGTCCGGTCAGGCCGATGAAAATCGAATCATTGTGCTCCGCAGAGGGAAAGAATTGCTAGAGACAGAAATCGCAGTGATAGGTGGAGGCGTCATCGGTACTTCGATAGCCTACTACTTGGCGAAGGAGGGAAAGAAGGTGGCTCTCCTTGAGAGAGATCACCTCGCATCGGAAACATCCGGAGCATGTGATGGCAACATATTCCTTCAAACCAAACGCCCAGGCATCGGATTGGATCTGGCCATGAAGAGCGCAAGAATGTTCGAAGGATTGGAGGAAGAGCTTGGTTATCGCATCGAGTACAAGAAAAACGGAGGCATGGTCATCATTGAAGAGGAAGGGCAATTCGAGGTAATGGAGAAGTTCGTGCAGGCTCAGAGACAGTCTGGACTTGACGTAGAGATACTAGGAAACGAAGCAGCAAGAAAGGTTGAGCCAGCGTTGGCTGAACACATAGCCGGTGCAACTTGGAGTCGTTCTGATGGCAATGTGAATCCGATGTTCCTCACCTTCGCGTTCGGACTGGCCGCAAAGAGGCTGGGTGCGAAAATCTGCACTGGGGCTGAGGTCATATCCATCAAGACTGAGAGCGGCCGAATAAGATCAATCGTGACAAAGCAATCGGAAGTCAAGACGAAGGTGGTGATAAATGCTGCCGGGTCATACGCTCCCCTGATCGGGGCGATGGTTGGGGTCAACATTCCGATCAAGCCTAGAAGAGGACAACTCGTCGTAACAGAACCTTGTCCCAAGTTCATAACCAGTGCTCTCAGCGACGCAAAATACGTTCTCGTTAAGTTGGCTCCTCATCTTGTGAAGAGCGGCGATGATGATGCAAGTAGATTGGGGGTCGGGCTCGCGCTGGAACAGACTGCAACTGGAAATGTGATTATCGGTGGTACTAGGGAATTCGTCGGGTATGATAAGAGGACCACAATCGAAGGTGTCACTGCCATGGTTAGACATACATCGAGAATGATGCCAAGGCTGAGACAACTCTGTGTCATAAGAGCCTTCTCTGGACTCAGACCGTATACTCCAGACGGACTTCCGATAATCGATTCGTTAGACAACCCAGAGGGTTTTGTTATTGCTGCTGGTCACGAGGGCGACGGAATCGCGTTGGCGCCGATGACTGGCAAGATCGTTGCGAAACTCGTAACGGAAGGTAAGTTGAGTTCTGAAATGAAAGCATTCGCTCTGAGCAGATTCGAAAAGGACACTGCGTAATTCGTTTTCACGGAATTCTCTGTATAATGAGAGTCAATGCGTATAATTGGGGAGCTTGTAGCTCTATCCACCGCGCTGATATGGACGATCTCAAACGTCTTTTATCGCAAGGCTTGGTTCGCAGCCACCCCGTTTCAGGTCAACCTAGTCCGATTTGCGACATCGGCCATCGCGGCTATTGGATGCTCATTGGTTCTTGACAGATTCCATGCTCTATGCTCCCTATCTCGGCTTACTATCTTGGCAGCTCTGTTGAGTGGATTTGCCCTCTTCTCGGGTGATTTCTTTTGCATGTTCAGTCTGAAGTGTCTGGGTATGGTGAAGACCCTCTCAATTACGTTCGTCTACCCTTTGTTCAACGTTGTCATCGCCGTTCTCCTCAAGGGAGAAGAAGCCACGCTATTTGTGGTCATTGGAGCAATAAGTGTGGTCGCCGGCATTTGGTTGGCAAGTTGGAATGAAAGGGATGATTCAACTGAACCAAGTCGGACAACCTTTAGCAATGGTGTTATTGCGGCACTTGTTGCCGCTTTGATCGCGTCTGTGAACATCACTTTACTTAACAGTGCCGTTACTCTCGCGAAAACAGCGGGCATAGAGGGGTTGTTTTGCATCGTCACGGTCAGGCTTGTTGCTGCTATCGTCGTGTCTATGGCACTATCACCCGTCTTCGACAAGAACCTTGGGTGGCTGAGAGTTCCTAGAAATACGTGGATTGTCGCAACCATTGGTGGTATGATCAGACTGGTTTTGGGCCCCTTCCTACTGGGGTTCAGTTTTCTATATACGCAGGAGGCGCGGGCAGTTCCGATCTCGTCCGTAGCGCCATTGTTCTCCGTCATTGCAGGGGTACTCTTCCTTCATGAACCTGTTACACGTAGGACTATCTTGGGCTCCAGCATTGTTGCCTCCGGGACCTTTCTGCTGTTCATCTGAGTGAGTACTGTCGTAACCCGTACGCCCACTGGTGAGTTTCCTCAATACTCTTTATCTTCTCTCTTCCACTCTCCGATAAGTGAATGGTCCACGGGACGTAACATATTGGGCCGAGAAGATAGCGCACATTCCAAAGCAAAGATTGCAGTTTGCTATGATCGCCTTAAATCGTAAGATATCATGCGTGACTCTTGGAAGCAAGAATCGTGAAAGTGATGCGCAACACATATATGCAAAAAAGGGAAACCTCCAATTCGAAGGGTATGTCCGTTGGTGGCAAAACCAGAGGGTTTGATAATTCCGATAGTAACGCCATTCACGACCGACTATAAGCTTGACGAGAAAGGGCTAAGAGAAGAGATTCGTTTCTTGTTGGACTATCACATTAATGGATTACTTGTTAACGGAAGCACTGGAGAGTTTACTTCTCTTTCAATTGAAGAGCGGCGCAGAATTATCGAGATCGTTTCGGAAGAATGCAAGCGCAAAGTGTTCATCATTGCAGGTGTTGAGACTCCTGCAACGCAAGATGCCATCGACGAGGCAAAACGTGTGAAGCAGGCAGGAGCCGACTTTGCGCTGGTTGCGACCCCGTTCTATTTGAAGCCCACTATCGATGGAGTCTACGAGCATTATAAGAGAGTGGCTGAAACCGGCGTACCTACATTGCTCTACAACAACCCGTTCCGAACGTATGTCAACCTAAGCGCTTCGCTGGTGAGCAAGTTGGCCGAGCTGAAGAACGTTGTGGGAATCAAGCAGTCAAACGTAGACCTCAGTCAGACCACGGAATACATCGAAGTGATAGGAGACAAAATATCTGTCATTCATTCGTATGGAGACGCGGTAAGTGTCTTCCCGGGGCTTCTCCTTGGAGGAGCAGGCGTTATGAACATTACATTCCTCGTCGCTCCAGACAGAGTTATGCAACTGTACGAAGCTACTAGGAGCAGAGATGTGGAGACGGCGAAGAAGATCTGGGTAGAAATACTCTCTCTGCTGAGAAACATCGGAGGCGGCGTCCATGGTGAACCCAACCCCGCTCCATTGAAAGAAGCCCTCAGGATAGTTGGAAAACCAGCTGGTCCCGCAAGACTTCCAGTTCTACCGGTCACAAATGATACAAGTGAACTGCTGAGGAAGATACTGAAGAATCTGAAACTTGCACGCTAATTCGCTCGTTCTTCGTGGTAAGGTGGTTTCTTTGCCCATAGAAGGTGGGCGACATCATTACGGAGAGGCAATAGGGATCCTCACACTGGATACGATCTTCCCAAGAATTCCTGGGGATATAGGCAATGCGAGTACCTTCAGCTTTCCTGTGAGGTTACGCGTGGTAGGAGGAGCCACTCAAGATAGGGTCGTCAAGGAAGGGGGACGAGGTCTTCTAGAACCATTCATTGAGGCTGCCAAAGAGCTGGAAAAAGATGGTGTCAGGGCGGTTACAACGAGCTGTGGTTTCCTTGCTCCCTTCCAAGACGATGTCGCAAAAGCGCTTGCGATTCCGGTGTTCACCTCAAGCCTGATGCAGGTGCCTCTCGTCTACAAGATGCTCGGCAAGGGCACCAGAGTGGGCATACTGACTGCTGACTCCAGTCACTTGGGCAAGATGCACTTAAGAGGAGCAGGAATTGACCCATCCATCCCTGTGGCAATTGCCGGATTGCAGGATCACGAAGAGTGGGCCAAACCATTCCTGAGAAACCAGCCCACAATTGATCCTGAGAAGATAGAGGTGCTTATTGTGAACGCTGCGAAAGAACTGATATCAAAGTATCCCGACACTGGAGCTTTCGTACTCGAATGTGCGAATATGCATCCGTACTCGGCAGCAATCCAGAGGGAAACAGGACGACCAGTTTTTGACATCATCACGTTTGTAAACTACGTCTATCACGCGGTTGTCTGCAAGCCCTTCACAGGAGGGTTCATGTAGACAAAAATCCGAGACAGATAGTCCTGTCGCTTCCCGAATCAGTTGAATTCTCTGGAAATGCCTTTGAAAGATATGTTACTAGAGTATCCGTTCGACTCAGGCAGAATTCTCCGAGAAATACCAATACACTTCGCATAACGGAGTCCAGACGATGTTCCGTCTTCTTCATCCCATCAATGCTGCAAGAAACGTTGGGACTCAGCATTTTGCTGACTCCCAAGGCATTCTCGAATTGTTGATTATTCTCCATTGAATTTCTAAATCGTTCTTCACGACTTTCGTTTTTTCGAGTTACTTCATTCCAGAATTCAATGCCTTCTCGATTCTATCCATTGCCCTCTCAATATTCTCTATGGAGTTCGCGAAAGAAAGTCTGATGTACCCCTCTCCGAATTCTCCGAAGGCGGTTCCCGGCACAGTTGATACTCTGGCGTGATCTAACAGGGCAAGGCTGAAGTCGTGTGACGAGAGCCCATATCTGTGAATGTTCGGGAATACATAGAAGGCCCCTTCTGGCGGTACGCATGCTAGCTCCGGTATGCGACTTAATCTATCAAGAACGAGATCTCTCCTTCGTGAGTACTCCTCACGCATTTGGCGGATACAGTCCTGAGGACCTCTGAGAGCTTCGACCCCAGCTTTCTGAGCTATTGAGTTAGCACAGGTATTGAGAGTCATATTGATCTTGATCATTTGGCTGATTACCTCTGCAGGCCCTCCGACATATCCAAGCCTCCATCCCGTCATTGCGTATGTCTTGGAGAATGCATTCACAGTCAAGACTCTTTTGTCCATTCCAGAAAGGGCGCCTATGCTTTGATGTTTGATGCTCCCATAAGTGATCTTCTCGTAGACCTCGTCAGAAATGATCAAGAGATCGTTCCGTTCGGCTATTGCCGCTATTTCCCTCAGTTCTTCATCAGTCAGGACCGATCCGGTTGGATTGTTGGGACTACAAATGAGGATGGCCTTCGTCTTCTTGTTGATCTTAGCTCTAATCTCATTTAAGTCTGGTCCGAAGCGATTTCTTTCCAGAAGGGAGTACTGTATCGGAACGCCTTGTGCTATCTTAATGCACCCCACATAGTTGGGCCATCCTGGGTCTGGTATGAGAACCTCATCGCCAGGATTAACAGTTGCCATGAGAGATAGGGTAAGGCCGTTAACTGCGCCTGAAGTAACCATGATTTGTGTCTTTGGGTCGAATTCCAGATCATTCTCTCTGCGAAACTTCCGAGAAATCTGTTCCCTCAGCTCAAACACTCCTGCCGTTGATGTGTAGTGAGTTTCACCTTCACTCAAAGCACGTGCGGCAGCTGCCGTGATGTGGTCTGGGGTGTTGAAATCAGGTTCGCCAACCTCGAGTCGAATAACATCGCTCATAGTCTGTGCTTTCTCAAATATCTCTCGAATTCCTGAGGTAGGTATGCCTCTTGTTCGTTCAGCGATCAGAGGTCTCATCTTCAACCTCACCGTCCACTGCGGCGGACTTGTTTCTTGGGAAGTGTCCTGAAACATCCTAATTGATCAATGACATATCTCTCTGACAATCAGTTTGAATTCTTCATCAGTCAGGACTCTCTTCTTCTGCTCCGAGGTTTCTTTTACTCTTGTGAGTAAAGGTTCCACCTTGTCATCGGGAATATGGAGTCCAAGATGTCTTGCTTTGTACGCAATTGAGTCTTTCCCACTTTTCTTTCCCATGACAACTCTTACAGGCCGTTGACCAACCAATTCAGGCTTGAATGGAAACATCTCAAGGGGCATGTTCAGCTGTTCTAACCTATTCCACCAGCCGGCTACGATACCGGACTCTGTGGTGAACGCGTTGTCGCCCACAACTGGTTTGTTAGGAGGCATGTCGATTTCCGACAATCTCTCAACGACCTTGGACAAATCATAAAGTCTCTCCTTCCTTATTCCAGTCTTAACACCATAGAGCATCTCAAGGGCAAGAGCGATTTCGTCGAGAGAGCCGTTTCCCACTCTCTCGCCAATGGCATTGACAGTGGTGTGAACAATCTCCACTCCTGCTGTAACCGCGGCCAACGTATTTGCCACAGCCAAACCGAAGTCATTATGACAATGAATTTCTATCGGTTTCTTGATCCGTTCTTTCATTCTTGTGACGAAGTATCTGATTGCTTCAGGCGAACACACACCGAATGTATCCACCATGACTAAGGAATCCATGTGGCCTTCCGAAGCGACGGCGTTAACAAGCTTCCAACATGTTTCAAATGAGGCTCTCGTGGCGTCTATTGTGAAGAAGGCAACATGTAATCCGTGTTCCGCTGCATAGGAGGTTGCTTCTACGGATAGCTGGATAGCATGTTCCTGAGACCATCCGTACGCATATTCCAGTATGTGATCACTTGAGGGGATCTCTGTTATGACCCCATCAACGTCGCATTGACGAGCAAGGTCAATATCTGACTTTGCACATCTGGAGAAAGCGAAGATCTTCGCAGAAAGGCCCTCATGAGTTATAGCCTTTATCGCGGCCATGTCCTGCTTGGACACGGCGGGCATACCGGCTTCAATTCTATCCACACCCGCCTCGTCTAGGGCTCTTGCTATCTCCAGCTTCTCTTCCTTTCTGAAGATAATACCTGCTTGCTGTTCACCATCTCGAAGCGTAATATCGTGAATCTGGACTCTATCTGGCAAGTGGAATCCTTTTCTGACTTCGTCCGCATAGTTGTAGTGACTTACAAACCAATCATCGGCCTTCCATTTTTCCAAATTTCTCACCATGTTGTGGCAAGGACTAGCGGAATTATGTCTCATGTGAACTTATGATTGTTTTGGTGAGATCCTCGTTTTGACACCATAGCAAATAAGAAACATATTGTGAGCAGTTTCGGAGAAGCTCTCGAACGCGCGCGCTGGTCCTGAACTGTGAAAGACCAGCAGAAGTGTAAATCAACAATGCGCCAGACGTCATGGAGTAACAGACTGGTTCACAACTCATAAATAGACGTCGTCGTGCAGTTTCCCTCATGTCGCGCTTGCCAAAGATAGTTGCCTATTTCTACGGTAGAGAACACTTTTCAGACCTAGCCGAAATGGAGTCACATATTGTTTGTTACTTACAGGAAATAGGCGTGCATTCATATGAAGAACCGGGAGATGTCACTAACGGCTCAATAGTCTTGTTTGTTTACGAGGATAGGGTTCTCGGTGACGCGGTCATTCGTAGCCTCAGGAAACTATCGGAAGGCGCGGCAAAGATTCAATTTGAACCAAAGCTCGTTAGGCTATATCCCCGGTATCCGACGTTAGACGAGCTAAGAGACAGCTGGGTTCCAAAGGTTTCACCGCTCAGGACCTCTGAGGAGCTGACGCCTGAACAGTACGTCGCCATACTGAAGAGACTAGTTGACTGACGCGTCGGCCTCAGAATTTCAGATTCTGACTCGATACTCCTCTGAAGAAGACGCTCTTGCATTGGACACGGGGCCGCCAGTCTGATTGTTCACAGAAAGGTCTGCCTTAGCAATAGTGAATTGTGCGTTTCCTCCCTTCGAAATCTAATACTCAAGACTTTTTTCGACGTTTGTTGCATGTTGATAAGCGAGTTCAAGAGCACTCCATGCCTTGGGTTCGTCGACAAAAGCTATGCGGTCGGTTGCGAGGGTGATCTCCGGTGCTTTCAATGCTTCTGCTGTCAGAGTACTTGATAGTTTTGCACCCTTTTGGGTATGAGTCCCGCCTGATCCACCATTCCAATCATTCCCTCTGAGCGCGCTAATCTTACGCTTCTCGGCGGGATCGCCACTATGAGAGGGAGAGAATCCAACAAGCTTCATCAGGCGAAGTGCGGGCGCTTAACGCTGATTGTGTGTATGATATCGTGTGTATGTATTGTTGGGTTCCCTACTCTCTACTCTACTACTCAACTACTCTCCAGCTCCTTCTGGCCGGAAACCTACTGGATGTGTTCGGTCGGGATGTGGATGAAGACCCCGTTCTCAAACTTGATGTCTAGAAACACATTTTTCATCGCCCTAGCGCGCGCTCCAACAAATCATCGTCGTTCAGCAAAATTGTGTGTGTATCAGTTGGTGCGGCCGGCTCAAATTGAACGACGAGAAACGTTCTTGATCGCACGCGATAAGATGACAGAGTCCTGCGCTGAGTCTATGCTCAATCCTCATAAGACTACAACTTTGCAATCAGGCGAAACGTATGCATTTCTTTGATGGAGAAGCGCGAGCACCCACTTCTTGAAGGTGATGAGTGCAGTGCTGGATCTTCTGTTTACATAGGTTCATCTAGGAGATTTCCCATGTCCCGGAGGTCCATCGTTTCGTTCAGGGATGTGGAGATATGACGTTCAAAGTGAAGGATCTTGGCCTCGCTGACGCGGGTAAGCTAAAGATTGAGTGGGCAACAACACGCATGCCTGTCCTGGGAAGGCTACGAGAAAGATACGCCAAAGAAAAGCCCCTGAAAGACATTCGAGTTTCAGGCTGCTTACACATCACCAAAGAGACTGCGGTTCTCGTACAGGCACTAAGCGCAGTAGGTGCCGAAACAGCGTGGTCTGGCTGTAATCCCCTTTCTACTCAGGACGATGTTGCGGCTGCATTGGCGAAGGAAGGAGTAAATGTCTACGGCTGGCGCGAGCTGTCAGTTGAAGACTACTACTGGTGCATCGACCAAACGATCGAATTCAAACCCCATCTTACGTTGGATGACGGCGCTGATCTGACTCTCCGGCTTCACGAGAAAGGCGCAACCTCTCTCAAAGATGTGATCGGAGGTACAGAAGAAACCACAACAGGGGTTCACCGTCTGAGAGCTATGCATGAATCGGGAGCGCTTCGATGCCCGATAATCGCAGTGAACGACGCTGAAACAAAATGGGATTTTGACAATGTTTGGGGAACAGGCCAATCCTCCATTGATGGCATCCTCAGAGCAACCAACATACTCATCGCGGGCAAGATTTTCGTGGTTGCAGGGTTCGGACACTGCGGACGGGGAGTGGCGATGAGAGCAACCGGCCTAGGCGCCCACACCGTGATTTGTGAAGTTGATCCGTTGAAGGCTCTCAAAGCGGTCATGGAAGGGTTCAGAGTCATGCCGATGAAGGAAGCCGCCAAGATAGGAGACATATTCATCACAGCAACCGGATGCAAGAATGTCATCACCAAAGAACACATGGAACTAATGAAAGATGGAGCAGTCCTATCTAACACGGGTCACTTCAATGTTGAGGTATCGGTCGAAGATCTGGAACGAATAGCTGTCAAGAAACGAGAGATCAGGCCAAACAATGTGGAGTACACGCTCCGTGACGGGAGGAGACTTTTCTTGCTGGCAGAAGGCCGACTCGTAAACCTGGCAGCAGCCGAGGGCCATCCGTCAGAGATAATGGACATGAGCTTCGCGAACCAATTCCTTTCACTGATATACCTGGCCGAGCATGGAAGAGCGATGAAACCGGGCGTATACAACGTTTCCAAAGAGCAGGATCAAGAAGTCGCAATAATAAAGCTAGAGACAATAGGAACCAAAATCGACACACTGACACCTGAACAAGAAAAGTACTTGACATCCTTCAAAGAAGGCACCTGACCTCAAGAACCTATTCGAGTCTCAGTCAACCCACAGGCAAAAACTGGTAGACGTCACGGCCAAAGCTACACATTACTCTATGAATCACTCCGCTCATCATCAAGTGAACACCACGCCAAAGAACAAACGCATCTAATAAGCCGCATCTCCTATACTCTCTCAAGAGAATCCGCGTAGTTCGGTGCCTGGATTGTCCCTTTGGAGAGGAATAGAATTCATTGCCAGAGGGGACAAGGAAACCCTTCGCTCCTACAATGACCTACTCAACTATGTCTTCAAACAAATAGACAGCCTGAAACGATTGGTCGCATACGTCGCAGATGAAGACTGGGATCTAGCATCGAAAGCGCGCGCATGGGTAGCTTCCACCGAACCGAAGATGAGCTATGTCTCGTTGAATGTTGGCAAAGGCCCATGAGCAGAAGCCTTGAGGACAGGTTCCTTTTTCCGATAGGAATGTGTCGTCCTCCTTGAATCTCGGACACATCGGTTCGATATATTTTGAAATCTTCGGGAGCGATGATTCAAAGACATCTTTCGTTGAAGCTTCTTCGCGGCAATTATCCCCACATCATACTGCTCCTTCGATTAGGTGTACGTAGGATGCTATTGAACGAGGAAGAACGTGCCAAACCGATCGATGACCAAATCAATGATGGACACGTTCTCTCGTAGAGGTATTGTCCAAGAGTTTCCTGATCTTCTTGAAAACTCTGAGCCACTCGTTCCAGGTGAGCCTCCCCGTCTGCGTGTTTTGTCCACTCGGGTGATAGGATGCTACAAGCAATGGCTTTTCTTCGGTTGGTCTAAAGGTCAAGCCGTGCCCAAATTCCGGTCGACCCTTTCTCTTAATGTCCAGATGTCGAAGGTAGCTGTCGAAAGCTATCCTTCCTAGCGTGAGTACAACGGTGACTTCTTTGAGTAGCATGAGCTCCTTTGCCAAGTACTCTGAACAGTTCAGAATTTCTTGTTTGGCCGGTTTGTTTTTTGGCGGGGCGCAACGTACTACGGCTGTTATATAGGTTGATGCAAGTTCCAATCCGTCATCTCTGCTTATACTGTGAGGTTGATTCGCGAACCCATTCTCATAAAGAGCTCTGATAAGCCAATCACCTGAAGAATCACCTGTAAACATCCTTCCCGTTCTGTTCCCACCATGTGCCGCTGGGGCCAATCCTACTATCAAGAGCTGAGCATTGGGATCTCCAAACCCTGGCAATGGCTTTCCCCAATATGTCCAAGTCTCAAACCTACGAGTCTTGACAGATGCCACGGCAGAGATGTAACGTTTGAGTCTTGGGCATCTTTTGCAGGAGACAACTCTTTCTTGGAGAGCTTCAAGAGCGCTTTCCGCGCGGGTTTCCATGCAAACCAACGGTTATCCTGCTCTGCCACATAATCGAGACACTGGCGCTAGATAACTTGCTTTCATCTCATATCTGATTGTGCTAGATTATGTACAATTTAAATGCGGCCGAAATAGCTCTGATGATCTGAGAGATCGAATACAGGTGATCGTATGACAAGAATCCCTGGCAAAACCTCTGATTCCCCATTCCCGTTACCCGTTATGTTGATTTCATGTGCAGATAAGAAAGGAAGTAAGAACCTGATCACTTTGGCTTGGGTTTCGAAGGTCTGTGCCGAACCACCTATGATTGCAATCGCGGTTCGCTCAAATAGACACTCATATCAAATGATCAAAGAGACAGGGGAGTTTGTCGTGAATGTTCCCACAGAAGCCATCATACGTGAAGTAGATTTCTGTGGTAACAAATCAGGAAAGGACATAGACAAGTTCAAGGAAACAGGACTGACGCCGGAACCAGCTTCAACAGTGAAGGCGCCTATCGTCAAAGAGTGCCCCGCTAACTTCGAATGCAGAGTGCGACAGTCGGTTCGACTTGGTTCTCACGACCTCTTCGTCGGAGAAGTTGTCGCTGTGACGTTCGATGACTCGATCCTCGATGCGCAAGGCAAGATAGACTACACCAAAGCAAAACCGGTAGCCTACGCTTCACCAGGATATTGGAGCTTGGCCAAGCAGATAGGAACATACGGATATTCAGTCAAAGGCAGTTAGGAACCGCAGATCATCATTTTTCGAATCAAAGAAATCGTGATCTAACAAGTCAGGTTCCACTTTCCAAAGCACGCTAAGAGTTGGCTTCAATCTCTGACATTGACTGTCAACTAATCGTATGGATGATTCCTTCACGTGCCTTTTATCCACGTGACATGCTTCGGTCAGCGAATTCAAAGGAGGTGAGTGCATGTCAGCAAGGCTCGGAGGAGGTTCACCAGTCATAGGCCTGATCTTAGGTGTGGGAGGACTCCTTGTGACGATCGCATCCTTTTACCTAATAATGAAGATGGCTGGACTGGTCGATGCGCTAAGTCAGAAGATCAAGGAAATGAAACTCTAGCTGAGTTCATTTCCTCCTTTTGTTGAATCATGTTCTTCCGTCATAGAAACGTGATCTCAGTACTTTTGTCGTACAGGAAATCGCGAGGCTAGTCTTTGATCGCTTCGAGGATACTTGCAACGTTCCATAGCTTGACCCTGGTGTATGCAGGCATGTTCGGATCTTGAGATATCTCATCCAAGATTGCTATGGCGTTTGATGCCTTCACGCCTAAGCTATGTTCTGCTGTCTGCAAGGCGTCTGCGGCATCTTTGGCGGCTCGTCGAATGTTTCTAGGAGTCGTATTGTCCTGAGCCACTTCATTCAGGACTGTTGAGGCTTGATTAATGCGTGACTGGTAGTCTTCCTTTCGTTTTGAAACCTTCTGCGTCGGCAAGCTTTCACCCCATCATTAATAAAGGGACTAGACATGAATCTATGGAACTGACTAAAATTCTTTCCTCGGAGTCAGATCAGATGAGGGATGATACGCACCATCTGGATAAGGCGGTCGAGCTACTCAGATCAGGGGCCACCATGCTCGGTCAGGCCTGTCCGGCATGTGGCACGCCATTGTTCAAAATCGGCGAGCAAGTTATGTGCGCCAAATGTAACAGACCAGTAGTCATTCTGAAAGCAACAGAGGACGAGAGCAAGGTCTTTAGAGGGCAGACTCTAGCGACCACTGAACATACTTTACTCGTAAAGATAGACGAAGCGCAATCTGCGATCGAGAAAGAACAGGATCCCACGAAGATAGCGCAACTCACTCAGAGTCTCTCAAATCTATTGAGTGCACTTGAGAGATTGAAGAAAGTGGATCGGTGATCCGCATAGGACCATCTACTTTTCGTCTTCTTCTCGATACTTAGTGGTCAGAATCTCTCGGATTCTTTCCGAGATCTTCTGGCCTATCCCTTCAACTTCGCTGAGTTTCTCCTTGCTGGCTGTGAACACATTCTCCACGGTTTCGAACCTCTTCAAAAGGTCTCTTGATCGAACCGCATCTATGTGGGGAAGGCCAGCCACAATGAATTCCTGCAATTCCTCGACACTAGCTGGCTTGCGCTCAGCCCTAACTCTGGGTTCGCGCCTCTCCTTGATCTGTTCACGTCGGGCAATTGAGTACAAAAGCAAAGCCGTCTGCTCTGGGTTCTTCGTTGAAACAACAGGGATCTGATAGTCCACTAGCACGCTAGCAACGGCGCCGGCCAGAGATTCGGGGCTGATCCCTCTTGCAGACACATCTTTGTCCCCCTCCACCAGTAGTATGGATAGCTGATACGAGTTTCTCATCGTGGCCAGTTGATCAAAAAGACGGCCATCCATTACTGAGCTTGCCAGATCGTCGACGGTCTTGCGTTCTACTGCAACCCGATCTGATAGGATGAAGTCTGCGGCCATCAGGCTTTCCATCCTTATTGAGAGATTCAGCTTGGAGAGTTCCTTCACGGTTGGAGAGGAGCCTTCTCTTGAGTCAACGATAATTGTCACGTCTGTTTTCTGCGGTTGCTCTTTTTCCTCCTTGAACTCTTCCAGCCTTGGTTGTTCACGTGCAGTCTTCGACGTAATCTCGATGTTGCGCAAGGCATCCATCATTGTGCGTTCTTTTCTTCTCGCGATCCAATGATATGCTTCATCTCTTGTTCCGACAGCCATCAATATCGTTGCCTTTCCCGGCCCTTTTCTTCCTGTTCTTCCTCTTCGTTGGATGAATCTGATGGCGCTGGGAACATTGTCGTAGAAGATGACCTCGTCACATTCCGCTATGTCCAAGCCTTCTTCCCCGATTTGTGTGGCTACCAGCACGTTGTAGATCCCTTGTTTGAACTGTTCCAGTGCAGTCGCCTGTTCCTTTTGTGATAGTCCCTTGTCCTCACCCTTTGTGAGCTGACCGACAAGTCGTACCGCCGATATTCCTGGAAGGGAGTTGGCTGTTTCGAGGAGCTTGGCGGCTGTGCTGCGGTAGTTCGTGAAGACCATGATTCTTCTGGCACCTTTTTCCAGTGCTTCCTTGAGCTCTTTGGTCAGTTCCCCGATTTTCGGGTGATCGATTCCCTCCTTCATCGCGGCGTTTACTAGCAGAAGTGATCGCTGCACTTGCTCGTGGTCCATCATCTTCCTCAAAGCGGAAGATGGTCTTGTATTCATCTTTGTCTTCAACGATTCGATGTGCTTGTTGAGTGATGAGAATCCTTGCGTTTCCAGTAACTCTATGGCCTTGATGGCGTGAATGCATGAGTATAGTCCCGAAGAGACTGCCCGCAGTTCCTCTTTTGATACAGCGGTTGACGTACGCAATTGGCGAATACTCTGTCTTGCTTCCAAGATATCTCTAATCTTAACTCTGTCAGGAACGATTTGGGTGAGTGTGCCCAGTTTCTGAGCTGCTCTTACTTGTTCTCTCAAGAACTCTTGAAACCCATGTCTCGTGTCATGGAAGATCTGGGGAAGAACTATGCTCTTCCATATCACTTCAAGTCCGCCTACGTATGGTTTCACGTCCGGGCTTGAAATGGTCCGGGCCTCCACTTGTCGAATGTGAAGGTTCCTACATACTTCCTCTATGGCTTCTCTTGTAGAGCCAGGCGACGCTGTTAGTCCTAAGATCAATGAGTTTGGCTCTCGGGCATATTGTGGGCCTATGAACGCGTATGCGTAGTCACCCACTGCTCTATGTGCTTCATCAAAAACAAGCAGAACTACATCACGCAACTGAAGACGTTTCGTAATGAGATCGTTCATGACGACTTGAGGCGTGGAAAAGACAACTCTTTTGTTCCATAGATCAACTCTCTGAGCTGGAGGAGTCACTCCGGTTATCGCAACCATGTCATCAGAATCAACCGCAAGTAGCTTGATGAAGGTCTTGTAATGTTGAAGAGTAAGTGGCCGTGTAGGGGCCATTATTATGACTCTGCCGTTTGGAAACAGTTTCAGTCTTTCGGCAACTACTAGCGCTGCCACTACAGTCTTTCCCAAACCGGTTGGGAGACAAACTAGAGTGTTTACTTTGAGACATTGACCTGCAATTCGTTCTTGGTAACTCCTTCTCTCGACCGCCTTCTCTCGTATTATAGGGTGTTCTACAAAGCTTTCCGTCATCGGATTTCTCCTATCGACATACGCGATAGGCTGCTCTCCAACTGCCCTTCTCATGAGTAGTCAACCGACAGATGCAAATAGTCTATGCTCTGTCCGTATTAGAGTGAACGAGCAACCAAGGGAGATTCTGTTCGACAACTATTTCATCTCTGGAAATGAATTTTATCCAGAGACCGAAGAACAATCTCCATGATCTCTTTTCTGACAACATCCCGGTTTCTATACGAGTCTATCTTGACTAACTCACCAGACTTCACTAAGTCAAGGTAGATCTCTCTTACCTTCTTCTCCAGATCCAGATTTTCAAGTGTGCTTCTGCTTCTCTTCCTTGCAAGCCCTGTCTCAGGCAGAACGTCCAGATACAGAGCCAAATCAGGCCTGATCGCAAAACAGTTGATTTGCTTTATCCAGTCTGGTGCCAGGCCTTGTGCCCCTTGGTAAGCAAGTGAGGAATAGACGTATCTGTCTGAAACGACGATCTTGTTTGCATCAAGCATAGGAATTATCTCAGAAGTTAGGTGGTGGAACCTGTCTGCAGCGAAAAGTAGTGCCTCTATTTGCGGAGCAACCTTGGTTTCACGAAGAAACTTCTGCGCAATGAATTGTCCTATGGGCGACTTGCTTGGTTCCGTCGTATAAGCTACATCATAGTCAAGAACACGTAGTTGTTCGCAGAGCATTTTCGAATGGACGGTTTTTCCACATCCATCGATTCCATCAAGGACGACGAAGAAACCTTTTCTGGTGGAAGACAAGGCTCCCATATCCGACAATTGTGAACAGAAAGCATCTGTACTATCGCACTGTATAAAAACAGATGCCGTTCGCTTATGCGATCTAGTACCGCCGACGGGACGGTCGGACGGGTTGCGTCGTATGGATGATGCATTCTTTGGTTTCAGTCAAAAACCAGAAGTAATATTATGTCGGTTAAACAAGGCTAGATGGCAAGAGAGCTTTCAAGAACATGTTAGAGTTCTCTCTATGTTGTGAGGCATCAGATAGAAATGTCTGAGTCCAAGGATCTATCCGCCTTTTGGGGGTTCATAAAGGATCCCCTCTACGGTTACATTCGACTCAAGGAAGCTGAGAAGAACATACTCGATACAAAGGCTGTTCAAAGGCTACGTCGAATAAAGCAGCTTAGTGGAGCAGAATATGTCTACCCTGCCGCTAATCATACCCGAATCGAGCACTCTCTTGGTGCACTCTATCTTGCTGGCACCTTGGCGTCGAGCATACCTGTGCGATTGAAACCTGACGATGTCAAGATGCTGAGGGTAGCCGCCTTGCTGCATGATGTTGGGCACCTTCCCTTCTCTCACCTCTTTGAGCCTACTATGAGAGAGGTCTTGGGAAAGACACACGAAGACTTAGGCACATGGATAATTACCAAATCTGATCTTGCAGACACGCTGCGGAAAGAAGGAATAGACCCCGATGAAATGGGCAAACTTGCAGTCGGTCTTCTGAAAGATGGCCAGAAGCCGTTCATGAATCAAATCATACGAAGTTCAGTTGATGTAGACAAGATGGATTTCATTCTTAGGGACTCATATCATACAGGTGCAGGGTATGGCACAGTAGACATTTTTCGTCTCATCTACACAATGGATGTGTTGGATGGGGATCTGGCAGTGAACTCTACCGCGATTCCAACCCTCGAAACCTTTCTGTTAGCGCGTCTCGAATCTTTCAGAACGATATATTTCCACAGGGCTTCCAGAGCAGCGCAAATAATGGTGCAGGAAGCATTGAAGTTAGCTGAGCCGGAGTTGAAGCTCCTATCTTTCAGAACTCCGGAAGAATATCTCGCTATGGACGACTACTGTGTCTGGTCTAGACTCAAATCATGTGCTAGATCGAAATCACTTATTGAAGATCTTGAGAATCGGAGACTGATCAAATGCTGCTACGAGAAAACAACCTTCGCGAAGGATGAACTGGTTTCCAGTGTTTTCACCAATGATTCAGTACGGAAGAACGTGGAGCGAGAAATAGCCCGCAAGGCAAAGGTAGACCCGGAACAGGTTTACATCGATGTTCCTTCTCTTCCCTCTGTACCATACCACTACGCCATGCAGATGGAACCGATGGACATTCCTGTTTTTCACGAAACCAGAGACGGAAAGAAGGTTCGACTCAGGTTGACCGATCTCTCTCAGATAGTCAGTGTGATGCGCGTATTCATGAACATAGTTCGTGTATACTCAGTCCAAAAGCATCGGGATGCCGTGATGAGAGCTTCGGAAGAAGTTCTCGGAAAACCAACGCTCTCTTCGCAAGTATCCTACTGATTTTGTTTCGGAGAAAGGTCATCCAGAAGGGCTGCTGCGATTCTAATTCCTTCGGCTTCTGATGTTTCCACATGGACCGAGGCTAGGCTCATCTTTCCAAAGACACCAGCGATTCTCTCAGCTAGGGCCCTAGCAGACAACATATGTTTTCCCCCTAGCAATATTGAAGATGTTACCACTTGACTATTTGCTGGTGCCGGCAAAGCGATAGCAAGAGTTCCAAGCTTCATATTTCTCTCGTAGAAGAATGCTAGGACCGCATTACTAAGTTCCAACAGACTCAGAAGAAATACTCTTCCATTCTTCTCCATGCTCGCATTCTTGAACGACATAGCTAATCCTCGGTAAGTCTGTTGTCAATCAACATATGGAGATCTAGAGTAGTCATCTCCTATGTCTCAACCTCAGGATGTGAGTTCCTTTCCGGAAGGGTCGAGTTTTACAGCGCCAAACTCAATCGTTTTTACCAGTCCTCTGAAAGGAGTGTAAACCTTCATAATTCGCTCTTTCTGCTCCACACCTTTCAAAATCCCTATGTTGAGAAGTAGTTCGTCGTCATCCAAGAATCCTGTCATCGAATTGAGTTTTTGAGGCGCACCTCTCAATCTACCGTTTCTCAATTCCGCCCCCACAAGTTTCACCTGAGTGAAGTCTATGTTTCGACAGATACTGTTCGCAAGATGTTTTCTGTACGCTAGCTCTCTTAGCCTCCTTCTTTCCTCTCGCCCTCTTTTCTTTATGATTGTTGGAGGGTAAACAATAACCGCGGTAGTCTTTGTTGCGTTTACTATGGAACCCAATTGATCATCAGTTTGTATCGCGGCCACGAGGTCTGGGCAGACTTCACTAATCATTCTGGCCTTGAAAGCGCAGGCTTCGTCGCCCGTAGTCCAACCATCGGTGTTTATGATCAGAGGGTCTTGACCAGTCGAACGTTCCATGAGTTTCTTTATGCCCGAGATAACCTTGTCCTTGACCAGCGTCGGACTAGTGTGTCCCACAAAGAACATCGAAATAGGGTTAAGATCTGCCAGCGATAACAAGTACTCATCCGTCGTCCCAAGCCCAATTGTTGCAGGTGGGCCTATGTCAGACTGGCCTACGTCTGCATCGATCACCGATACCCGCTGATATTTCTCCAAAAGCATGTTAGTGAGATAGGTGCATAGAGTGCTCTTCCCTGAATCTGTGGGTCCAATAGCAAGGATCTTTGGATTTGGCAGTTCTAGGGTTGTATTGGCGAGGTTCTCCCAGGAACTTGGTATTGTAGTTCCTGTAAACTCCCTGCGGCTGGCTACCTCCCCCAAAGAGACTTGGAGGACGCTATTGGTCACCGCCTCAATCGGAATCTGTCTATCTTCTCTTACGAGTAGTCTTTCTTCTTTTTTAATAGGCGCACCTAAAACTTCTGCCTCACCCTCAATCAACACCAGTGATGCTGGGCCGGAGACCAGCAGGGTTCTTCCTGCGGCCAGAGTCGCTTTTTCCATCGTGCGCCTCGTCCTTGAACGTTCCTTATGCATTTAAGGTAATCTCGGGTGAAGATATGGCCAAAATAAAGATGGACCACAGTTGACATCCCGACCAAGTGTAGTCTCGACCAGATGCCCATCCCTCGATGCAATACTTCAAGGAGGATTCCCATTCTCTCGGCTTAGCCTCGTCTATGGAGAAGCTTCGACCGGAAAGACGACCTTGGCCACTCAATGTTCGATCGAATGTGCCAGCAGAGGCCTCAAGACGCTGTACATCGATGCAGATAGATCATTTTCACATACTCGACTCTCCCAACTAGCAGAGGGTGACTTCGAGAAGATCGGTGAAGGTATCATTCTGTTTGTGCCCGAGACTTTCTCAGAGCAAAGATCACTGGTTGAGCGAATAGAGAGTTTCATCACAGGAAGCACTGGGCTAATAGTAGTGGACACCATAACTTCACTCTATCGTTCTTTTCTGGGACCGACAGAAAAGGTGTTTGTGCAGAACAGAGAGTTGAACAGGCAACTGGCGTATCTCGCAGAGTTAGCCTCAATGAGACATGTGGCAGTGCTTCTCATAAGCCAAGTTCACGCTCTCCCCTTTCGCCCTGGTCATCAAATTGAACCTGTGGCGAAACGTATCCTTACATACTGGTCCGAGGTCGTACTGAAGCTAACCTCAACAGCAAACCCCATGGTGAAAGAGGCTCGGCTCGAACGATACTGTTCAGCTAACATTCCTATCGCATCATGTTTCTTGAAGATAACCGAAAGAGGATTGGTAAAGGCTGATGTGTAGGGCTACTCATCTTCGGGAATATGAGGGAAGGATGGTTCATTGGAACTGGTCATAGACCTGGCGGACGTGCTGTCAGCTCTTCTCTTCATCATTCCTTCATATGCGGCCAACTCAGTTCCAGCAATCTTTGGAGGGGGAACTCCAATAGATCTTGGAAGAAGGTTCATTGATGGTGAGAGGATATTTGGTTCTCACAAGACAATCAAGGGGTTCGCTAGTGGGCTTTCTGCTGGCTTTCTCGTTTCTATTCTGATAGGGGCCCTCTTCTCAGTTGAGTTTTTTGTCTCTTCCGCTCTGATATCAATAGGGGCTCTGGGAGGCGATCTTCTCGGAGCATTCATCAAGAGGCGCTTGAAGCTTCCTCCAGGCTATCCATTGCCGTTGCTGGATCAGCTTGACTTCGTTTTTGGTGGATTGTTGATTCTATATCCTTTCTATGGGCTGAGTTCAGGGGCAGTCTTTCTTATCTTGGTAGTTACCCCAGCCATTCACGTGCTTGCGAACATGATAGCCTATCTTCTGAGGTTCAAGGAGACCTTCTGGTAGATTTTACACTAGTAGCCTATTTTTGATGATAGGAACGAGGTGCAATAATAGACTGCGATGAGTGTGACCATAAGTCCAAGGATGAGTGTAATGTAGGCTTGTCTTGGATTGTAGACTTGGCGAGTACTTCTGAGAAGTAGGTAGAGGCCCAGCACCCCGAGGAAATAAAGAAGGCCGGCCAATATACTCTCGTTCAAAGTCTGAATGCTAATGCTGCCTTTATAGACGAACGTCCATCCTGACCCTTTCGGTAATAGAGCAAGGGGTGTCTCCAATATGTCGAAAACTCCACCAGCCAAGATGAAGACCACGAAGAACATCATAGCGAAGACAAGAAGAGTCGTGGATGGCCTTCTCGCTCTTGTTTGTGGAATTCCTATTGCGCGAAATCTGTAGCCAAGATTCACGAAGAATCTCCTTGCTCTCCACGAGATCTTGCCGACCCTATTCTTCAGCATTTGGCGTCCAACACCATGTCCCCAGACACTTATGACAGGGTAAACTTAAGCATATCCCAAGATATCTTGCATGCATTGATCACCAAAACTCTAGAATTTCTCGTGGTACAGAGTTGTGAGTGTCAAAATAAGGTTAAAATACATTGGCCTTTTCGTATAGCGCAGAAGCCGTGAAGAACATATGCCCCAAAAGATTCTATGCTCAGCCTGCAATACCCCTCTTTACGATGGCTTCGAACTCGAATCTCCTCTTGAGATTATTCAGAGGAATGGTGGGGCATGTCCAAAGTGTGGGCGAAAGCTTAGCTTTGACCCAGACGCCATCAAAATAATTCCCGTCGAAGAGATGAAGAGTCAGAAGAGATAGGGTTTAAGCTTATCAACTTTGTAGGCATCGATATAGCCTCCCATATTTGTCGGGAGAAACTGAAGATGCCTAATAGAACTCAACTATACGACTTTCATATCAAGAACGGCCATATGATCGAATTCGCAGGATTTGAGCTACCCATATGGTACAAAGGAATTGTGCCTGAGTGCAAAGCGGTAAGAAACAGTGTTGGGATCTTCGACGTTTCTCATATGGGCAGAGCTCTGATCTCGGGAGAAGACGCAGCCGGATTCCTCGACTACGTCACAACGAATGATGTTGCTGCTTTGGATACAGGTCGAGGGCACTACTCGGTCATGTGCAACGAAAAGGGAGGAATCATCGATGACATCATTGTCTGCAGACTGACAGAGAAACAATACCTAATGGTTTTCAACGCAGGGAACCGCGAGAAAGATCTAGATTGGCTAAACAGAAACGCGAAGCGTTACAACGTAGAGATACAACATGTATCTGGCCAGATTTCCATGTTCGCGGTTCAAGGCCCTAATGCCAGACACATTCTTCAAGAAATCTGTAACGAAAATGTCTCCGAGATCCCCAGATTCGGCGGAAGGTACGTGCACCTTGGTGATATTCGAGGGTTTGTTACGCGGACAGGATATACTGGAGAAGATGGCTTTGAGATATTCACTTTGGACTCGCCAGTAGAACAACCCTCAAGAGCAGTCACTGTGTGGAATGCAATATTGAATCACGGTATGAAATTCGACATACAGCCGTGTGGCTTGGGGGCGCGTGATGTTCTACGATTGGAAGCCGGGATGTGTCTCTACGGCAATGACATAACCGAATCGACAACACCGCTCCAAGCTAGATTGGGGTTCGTCGTCAAATCAGCGAAGGCTGAGTTCATAGGACGAGATGTTTTGATCAAAGAGAAAGCTGAAGGCGCGAAGGAAGTCAGAGTGGGACTGAAGGCTCTAGATCCCGGAATACCCCGAGCTGAGTGTGGCATCTTGAGAGATACCGAAGTCGTCGGGAAAGTGACGAGCGGAACGTTCTCGCCCACAACAAACCAGGGGATAGCAATGGGATATGTTCCAAAGGAATACTCAAAGATCGGCGAGAATGTGATGATTAGAGTTCGTGACAGGAGTCTACGAGCAGAGGTCACAGGATTTCCTTTCTACGACACATCAAAGTACGGCTGGCAAAGAACAGGGAAATGAGTGACACGACAGAAACTCGGGGACTGATGTTCGAATCAGCAACATATATACTACCCAAGAATCCGATGAAGGAAAGGGAATGCCTTTGAAAGTAAACGACTACGAAGTTCCTGAAGGACTCTACTACACCAAAGAACACGAATGGATCAAGCTGGAGGGAAACAACTGTCGAATCGGTGTGACCGACTACGCTCAGAAATCTCTTCACGAAATAGTTTTCGTGGATCTTCCAAAAGCCGGAGCCAAAGTGACTCGATCTCAATCGTTGGGTTCAGTCGAGTCAGTAAAGGCGGTTGCTGATGTATTCGCTCCAGTATCAGGCGAAGTCAAAGAGACAAACATGAAGCTGGCGGATACTCCTGAACTTGTGAATCAACAGCCCTATGGCGATGGTTGGATAGTTGTTATTGAACCCGCTAGCCTTGATGACGAGATAAAAGGCCTACTTGACTCCAAGGGATATGCAGATTTCCTGAAGACCCAACTCAAATGACCTATTCCACTTTCATAACCGTTTCTTCTCGATAATCTGTGATCACTCTAATGTAACCTCGCAACTGTCTGTCAACTTCCTCATCTCCGGTATCTACTAGCAATCTTTTCTGGGGAAGCCTCTGCAGCTTGTTTCTTGTAGCAACGACGATTATGTTCTCTCTTCCCACTTTTCTTATGACTTCAGGGCTGATCTGTTGGTTTCCTCGGCCGAAGATGTAGGCCTGTCCTCCTATCGGTGTAACCACTATCTTGGTTGGGTGATCCCGAATCAACTCAAGCAATCTTCTCTCATCAACATCCTTTGCCAGCACACGTGTGTCGCGAATTACATCGACTCCAAGCAACGTTTTCTCTACACCAAGCATGTCTGCGATAGCTTTTACAGTCGTTCCGGGAGCAAGAACATACAACTCGTTTTGGTTCATCTCTTCGCTGATATGTTTGGCGATCGCGCGCTGTTGTTCAGCTTCATCCTCAGTCTGAACTGTTGCTGTCTTGACCCATTGCACGAATCCAGGTTCATAGGGAACTTTCATGTATCCGTACAGTTTTGCTGATAGGCGCCCCGCTCTGAACTCTTTCTCATCTACATCCATAACTTCGCCTTGTTCGATAGGGAGTTCCCCTAAAAAGTAGCTGATTGTGATTCTGGCTGCATGGGATGGATTTGTTGCGAAGACAGAACTGTGCATCTTTACTCCGGCGGGAATTCCAAGGACCGGAACTCTGCTGTCGATCGCATCCAAAATGTCCCTTGCAGTTCCATCACCTCCTGCAAAGAGCAGTAGATCCACAGTTTTCTCCGCGAGAATCTTTGCCGTCATCTTTGTGTCGTCTGCAGTGGTTCTTTGAGGTGCTTCTCTAACTATTATTGGAGAGAAGCCGGATGCTTTGGCCTCTTTTTCTCCCATTTCTCCAGAAGACGTGTAGATCTCAATAAGGCTTTGATATGAGCTGAGTTGCTCCAGTGTTTGGTTTGCTCTGCGAGAAGCGATTGGGATTGCGCCTCGTCTCAGTGCTTCATCTATGGTTCCTACTCCGTCGGTGCCCTTCAACGCGACCCTGCCGCTTAACAGGCTGATTTGATGCCTCTAGTCCGGCGATTGGGTTGACGATGAGGCCAAGCTTCTTTGTTGACATACATGTTCTCCTTCGCAGATGACTGAGCTATTAAGTCCTAGTTCTGCGAGGATCTAGGAGCTCTTTCTATCCCTACTGTTAGCTTCTCTCCAGCGAGTTTGTAGTCGAGCACATACGCTGCTTTGGATGGGGATTCATTGCTTATTTCGACTGCCAGAGTTTCCGTTGCTATGTACTCATGGAAGGTCGAAAAGGCTTGAAGAATCTTCGGTCCTCCGTCGTAGTAAACCAAGATCTTATCGTCGATGTTGAAGCCAGCCTTCTTCCGTTGATCTTGTACCCGTCTGACTATGTCTCTGGCTAATCCTTCCAGAGCTAGATCTTCTGGAATCGTCTTCTTAACGCCAACAAGAATGTCATCTTCTTCAACGACCGCCCATCCCTCTTTCGCTTTGGTCGTTATACGTAGTTCGTCTGGAGATACTGAAACTGTGCGGCCATCGACGACTACCTCGACCGTTGCTCTTTCTTTCTGGGCCAAAACAAACGCTTTCTGATCCATCTTCGAGATTGAATCGCGTAGCTTTGGCAAAATCCTCCCATGCTTCTCTCCTGCTATTTCCGGAATAAGCTCTGGAACTTGTTCCACAAGTTCATCTTTGTCGCTTGTAAGATCTAGTTCTTTGACATTCAATTCGTCTCTGACTAGTTCTGAGAGATCTTGGAGACTTTTTGCAGCTTCTGCGTTTGTGACGATTTTCGCAGCCGAGAGAGGTTGTCTCAGTTTTACGCCACATTTTCCTCTTGCGGCTCTGCCCAAACTGCAGACCTTGATGACCAGATCCATATCTCTTTCGAGTTTCTCGCGCATGAGGGACTTTTCTTTGATAGGCCATTCACAATGGTGAACACTTTCAGGAGCAGAAGGATTGACGTTTCGAACGAGGTTCTGATAGATCTCCTCGGTCACATACGGAATGAAAGGTGCCGAGAGGTTCACTAGATCTGTAAGGCAAGAATACAAGGTCTGGTATCCCGCCTCTTTATCCGCGTCAGAAGTGCTCTTCCAGAATCTTCTTCGGGATCGCCTGACGTACCATGTTGACAATTGATCGACGAAGGATTCTAGTGCGGCAGCTGCACCAGCAGGATCGTACTCGTCTAGAAAGCTACTTACCTCTGACTTGAGTGTCTGTAGCTTTGACAGAAGCCATTCATCAATCGCCGTGAGTTCAGCCTTCCGTCTACCGGGAGTCCAACCATCTAACCTTGCGTAGGTGGTGAAGAAGCTGTAGATATTCCACAGCGGAATCAGAAACCGCTTCTTTACTTCTTCTCCCTTCCCATATCCGAAAAGCAGATCCGCATCAGGGCGCGCTAGGCAGTATATCCAACGCATCGCATCTGCGCCAATCTTCTCGACAGCCTCATCAAACCAGATGGCAGTTCCCCACGATTTGTGCATCTCCCTACCATCTTCAGCTAGCACAGTACCATGGCCAAAACACGTCAAAAAGGGGGATCGACCCTCCATAATCGTACTCATTGCCAGCATCGAATAGAACCAGTTTCGGAATTGCCCAGGAAAGGACTCACATACAAGGTGTGCCGGAAACCACTCCTTCCAATAGTCTCGATCATAACGATAGCCTAGGCTTGAGTAAGCAACTATCCCTGCATCAAGCCACGGATTCCCTACGTCTTGTATCCTAGACATTTGAGCACCACATTTCGGGCACCTAATCCTGATGCAGTCAATCCACGGCCTATGCGGCGAATGACCACCAAACTCCTTCAATCCTTCGACAGATCGTTTTCTCAGTTCTTCTTCACTGCCAAGGACATCAAAGGCTCCGCATCCTGGGCATTTCCATATCGGAAGAGCCAGTCCCCAGTACCTCTTCTTTGAGATCATCCAGTCGTCCATGTTGCTTAACCAGTCTAGTTCCTGCTGCAAGCCATACGTAGGTATCCAACGAACCTGTTTTGCGACATCGATTATCTGATATCGAAGATTCTGCTTTTTCTCTTCAGGCGTCAAGTCTTCAGGTTTGTCAATCTTCTTTCCCATCGAAATGAACCATTCATCGACGAGTCTGAATACAAGTTCGCTTTCACATCGCCAGCATACTGGGTAACGGTGCACATATTTCTCCACTCGAAAGAGTAGGCCCTTTTTCTCCAAGTCCCTGATGACTGGTTCAGCTGTTTCGTAGGCGTGCAAGCCAGTCAACCAGCCGAAACCTTCTGTAAAGGTCCCGAATTCATCAAGAGGAGCCACAGCTGGTAGGCCGTAATCTCTGCCCAGTTCGAGATCCTCTTTGCCGCAACCAGGCGCGATATGAACTATGCCAGTGCCCTCTGTTTCACTGACTTCTTCCCACAGGATCACTCTGTGTGCATCGACAGCTCCAGAGCTCTTCTCTGATTCAAGCTCGTCGAATGGGCCTTGATAAGTCCATCCTTCAAGTTCTTTTCCTTGCATTTCCGCTAGGACCTCATGCTTATTCAGAACAGTTCTTTCAATGGTGGCTTTGGCAAGATAGAGAATCTCGTCATTTCTGCGTATCTTTGCATAGGTCAGATCTGGGTGAACTGCGACGGCAACGTTCGAAGAAAGGGTCCACGGTGTCGTAGTCCACACCAGAAGGGACTCTTTCATCCTACCGTTGAGTGGAAACTTTATTGTGAGAGCATCATGAGTAAGCTGGCGATAACCTTCTGTCGCTATCTCATGCTCCGAGATGGCGGTGGAACATCGGGGACACCAAGGCAACACATCAGTTCCTTTGTATATCCATCCCTTGTCGTGGCACTTCTTTAGGGCAGCCCATATCGTGTAATTGTTCTCATCAGACAGTGTGAAGTATGACCCACCGAGCTCAGGCATCCCCAAGCGTCCAATCAGATACTCCCCCGTTCCTGTCAAAACACCTGCCTTACCAGTGATCGAGATTGTCTTGTCAGGTTGATCCAGAGCGTCGGCAAGTTTCCGTAGGAGATCAGGATCATCCCAATCCATCCAGTATCCAAGCCTGATCGATTGCTCCACCTGAACCGCGGCAAATCTGAGTGCTCGCTGTTTACAACGCTTCACGAATTCTGCTACGCCATATGCCTCGATTTCCCTCTTGGACTTGAACCCAAGCTCCTTCTCCACTTCTACCTCAATCCACAGTCCTTGACAATCGAAACCATTTCGATACTGGAGCTCATGTCCTTTCATCGCGTGGTAACGCTGGAAAAGATCTTTGTAAGTTCGGCCCCAAGCATGATGGACCCCCATGGGATTGTTGGCTGTAATCGGTCCGTCAATGAACGACCACGGGGTCTTACCTTTGTTGAGTGCTGCTCGTTTTTCGAAGGCTTTCGTTTCCTTCCAAAACTGCAGAATCCGATGCTCCAATTCCGGAAGATCGAAACTACTGGCTACTTCCCTGAACGTCGGTCACACCATCCTGCGCGTCCATCAATAGAATCTAGCTGTACGTTGATTCGGTTGTCAAAAGCTTTAGAAGAATGAGTTCGTCGGGAAGCCCCGAATTTCTTGATCCCTCATGTTCTTCCACGCAACGCCGTGTTTGTTGCATCCCGAATATATTAGGTTTGTTCGCTTTTTTGGGAGGATTCAGCAAGCTAATGTTAGAAGACAGAATCTTTCTTCGATCTCGGTCGGAACTGAGATCCACTAGCACTAGTTGACGACATACCTATTGCTGGAACAAGGGGCAAAGGGCGTTGAGCATATGGCTTGCCGGGTAGGATCAACTAGTCAGCGCGAGTCATTCTTCGAAGCAATATTCTGCATATACAGACACGGCCAGCACGCGCGCAGGCTCGATTTCGGCTGCGCATTATTTATAAGGATCTTGGTCAAACATGGTCGAGATTCGATCGAGGCACAACCAATGCCAGCCATCTCTGGGGTCGGCGGAAAGATCAGAGACTTCGTCAGCGATAGATTTCGTAGAGAAGTCTTCTCATCACGGATTCGAGCAGCTATAGGCCGCGTTTCTGAGGTTTCGAAGGCTCAGGTGGCGCTGTCTGCAGCTTTTCTGAGCATAATCTGTGTGGCAACGTTGTTGAGGATGCTGCCATTAAGATGGGGTTTTTTCCTATCTGAGTTCGATCCCTTTTTTCAGTATAGGATAGCTGACTTCGTGGCCAAGAACGGATACGCAGCCTGGTTCACATGGCATGATAACATGAGTTGGTATCCCTATGGCCGAGATGTATATATGTCAGCGTTCCCCGCCCTTGGGTTTACTGCAGCCGCTCTTTTCAGCTTCCTTAGGGTCATGGGCCTTGATGTAACGGTCATGCAAGTATGCATAGTCTTCCCCGTTATCATGGGCGTTTTGACAGTTGTCATGGTTTACCTGCTAGGGAAGGATCTTTGGAGCAGAAGCGTAGGCCTTTTCGCCGCACTATTCCTGGCAATCAACGGTTCTCACCTAAGTCGAACTTCACTGGGTTTCTTTGACGACGAAACTATCGGCATCTTCTCAATGGTTCTGATTTTTCTACTGTACCTGAGGGCCATCTCTCCTCAACGTACAATGAAGTCTACGTTGGCCTACGGGATAATGTCCGGGCTGGTCTTGACGTATTTGAGCTGGGGATGGGGTGCGTTCAGGTACCCCATGGTGCTACTATACCTCTTCACTACGCTCATGGTTCTTATCAGGCGATACGACACTAGGATGCTCGTCGCATTTGCTGCAGTGTACGGTATCCAGCTTGCAGCGGCCCCTCAGCTCCCCTATCTCGGCATCCCGTTCTTGAAGGAGTGGACGACCTTAGCAGTTTTCGGTGTATTGGGTCTTCTGGTTTTGGCTGAGATCGCCAAACGTGTAAGCGCAACACGGATGAGGCTGCTCGCATTTGTGAGCATAGGCGGAATGATCGCTGTTGCTTTTCTGGTTCTTTGGTATCAAGGCGTTGCCACGCCTCTTGTTGCAAAGTTCATCGCAGTGATCGATCCTACAAGAAGGCTTAACATGCCACTGGTGGAGTCAGTGGCTGAGCATCGTCCAGCAACTTGGGCAACGTTCTTCTACGAGTCCGGAGTCCTTCTTTTCCTTGGCATATTTGGATTCGCCTTTGTGGCTCAAAGAGCTAGGAATAGCGACATCTTTTTGCTGCTTTTCGGTCTATCCGCTGTCTATTTTGCCGGTTCCTTGGTCAGACTCACATTGGTCCTTGCACCGGCCTTAGCGATACTGGGAGGAGTTACAATGGTTGAACTGTGCAAACCATCAGTGGATATTCTACGAGAGGCGGTGATATTTCCACGAAGAAAGATGCGGTTTACTGCAAGAGTCAGCAGAGAATTCGGAGTGGCAATACTCCTTGTACTCATTTTGATCATTATACCTACCTTTGCTAGAACCACACAAGAAGCCTATTCCCCTGTTACAATAGCGACTTCAAGCTTTCCTGCATCTCCGAAGGAAGGCGAAGAGCAGAACTATCAGGATTGGCTAGAAACTCTCTCATGGATGAAGGAAAATCTACCTAGAGACGCAGTCGTATTTTCGTGGTGGGACTACGGCTACTGGATCACTACTCTAGGAGAGAAACGAAGCCTGGCTGATAACGGCACAATCAACTCGACACAAATCGCTATGATCGCACGTGCGTTCATCCTAAACGAAACCATGTCCATACCAGTTTTGAAGCGGTATGATGTTTCTCACATAGCGATATTCAGCGCGTGGGAGATAACCAAAGAACAACAGATCCAATTCTACGGGGTCGGAGAAGACAGTAAATGGTACTGGATGGCAAAGATATGTAACGGGACAACCGATCGATCAGGCCTGAAGATAGTGATCACTGAGAACAGAACGGAATCAGATACCACATATTACAGAAAAACTATTCAGGATGGAAAAGTGCTTTCCTCAGAGCAGATTGCAGACAAGCAGGGAATCAAACCGAATACGGTTATCGGCCAGCTCTTAATGAAAACTGTTGGAGCGAGTGATACGGAATCAGAATATTTCTCCTCGGTTTTCAATTCGAAGAAGAAATGGGTATCAGTGTACTCTGTGACCTATCCAGAACCGTCGACATTGGACTTCTACGCGACCCCCAAGAAGATCGTTTACAACGAGTCGTTCGTCGAGTTGTCTGGCCGAATCTCCTCAAAGGAAACGAGTCTGGCAGGCATGACAGTTGCGCTCGAATACTCTGTAGACAAAGGGGGGAATTGGGTTGAGATAGCAACTGTGCGTTCAGACGCAAAAGGCACATACAGATACGCTTGGACTCCCCATGCAGGCTCCTTCCTTGTCAGAGCAAAATGGGATGGGATTCTGAGGAAGTTCTCCCGCGCCCAGAGTCCAAACCTAGAGCTACTCGTTGACAAGGGACGCGTCACTCTGTCGGTTCAACCGTCCGCACTTCAGATATCAGCTAGTCAGAGCCTGACGCTCACATGCAAACTATCGAAGGCAATATCAGTCGGAACAATGACAGTAGACTCCTCCACGGACAATCAGACCTGGTTATTGGCGGGTTCTGGGGAAGTGAAGGATGGCACGTTTACTCTCAACTTGATACCGGAGAAAGCTGGCAAGTACTATATTCGAGTGGTATGGGTCCCGGACGAGAACTACGAAGAAGTTCCTGAAAAGCGCTTCATCATTAACGTCACGTGAGCGAGGTAGCGTAAGACAAGAACGCGCTAACGCTCACTCCTGTACTTGGCGTACTTGTCTTGAGGAGAGAACTTTGCTGGATGGGGAATTACTGTTTCTTTTCCACAAATGGGGCAAGTGGGCTTAAGTGTGTATCTTCCGCATTCCAAGCATTTTCTGATCTGCCATTTCAATCGATTTGGCGCCCCTCGCCCCCCACTGCCTTGATGGAGGAGATCGCTTCGTCGACGGCTTCCTTGAGAACTGTTTCAGCGTCTGAGTAGTCTGAGGCAGTGACTTCGAGACGATACTTGGGTGCTCCAACCGCGTAGATCTTGACATCGGTTCCTTTGGGCTTTGTTTTTTCTGCATCGAGCAACGCCGTCTTTATTCCGACTATTCCGTCTGGTTTGGGTGACGTGAGCTCTATTGTGCCTGTCAACGTGGTTCTCTTTATTTTGATCTTTGATCTCGCGTTCTCAGTTAGAGCCTTTGCCCATTCCACAGTGAGTCCAAGTTTCGTGAAGACTTCTTCTCCTTGATCAATTGATCTCTCCAATGTCTCGTAGAGAGAGTCGTACTGGCCTAGAATCATGTTTCGGATGCTGTTGAGTGTGTTATCGTCTGTGGAAAGCTTTTCTTTCGTGCTCTTGAGTATGGCCTCAGCCTTCTTGCTTTTCTTCCATTCAAGCATTTTTTCAGCTTTCTCACGTCCAGTCACTCTTCTCAGCGAGAGGTCAACTTCGCCTCTTTGTCTGTTGACTCTTAGAACTTTGAGAACAACCTTCTGTCCTTCTCTTGCGTGATCTTTGATATTTCTCACCCAGGTCGTTGAGATCTCAGAAACTGGAATGAGTCCTTCTCTTCCGTATTCGTCGAGGGTCACATAGGCCCCGTATGAAACTGTGCTCTTGACTGTCGCAACAACTAATTCTCCAATTTCGGGGTATGTGTCTTCGGTAATGGCCATCTTCTCACGCGCCTAGGGCCTGTACTATTTCTCCTTTGATGTCTGCTTTGCCTCCACGAGTCTCTAGAAGGAATTCTTCGCAGACATTGCACTTTATTGATGTTGAGCTCCTGTCGAAGACCACCTGCTCATTTCCGCATTTTTGGCATTTGATTTTGAGGAATGTGCTGCCAGGTTGAGGAATCAGCTCTTTCCGGGTCAGTTGTCTCTTAACCTCCTATCTCCATTTTTCTCAGTCTAGTTCGATATCTGGACACGGTGTGGCTGCATGTCTTGCACTCGAGCTTGGCAGTCATCTTCTTTGTTGTCTTTGCCGTTCTTTTCAGTTCCGGGTATTTCTGTCCGCCGTAGCCGTGCTGTCTTCGTTCTTGACGTCTTGCTCCCCACGAAAGTGATCGCTGTTTCCCAGCCTTGTAAAGCGAAACAGAATGCTCCGTATGCTTCTTGCATCTTGGACAGTACGTCGTTATCGTCTTTGGTACGTTCATCTTTCTTCAACCTCCACCTTCACCGCTACCCCCTGATGTACTAGTGCTTGAGCGTTCTCGGTAGGCAGCGTCGCTATGTCTTCGGGTCTAAAGGGCCCGTAGGTCCTCAAGTCTACCCCGATTATCGCGGGAACGTCACAAGTAAACCGCACTAATATTTGTTGCGGCAAATCTGCTGGCCCTGATGTAGTGGCTTCAGTCTGCCTCCCTTCCAAAAGGTTTCTTCTCAGTTTCGAATACTGATTAGAAGCTTCGCTAAGTCTTTGATAGATAGCCTCCTCCTGTAGGGTAAGGGATTCCATGGGAATCGGCTTTTCGTCTGGCAGAAGCGACTCCAACATCTTTCTGAACCTGGTGGTCACAATTTCGGATGTCAGTCTTTTTCCATTCTCATATTCCTGTTTAAGCAGTCTGCTCTTCATGGTCTTAGTATCCATCATTCTTTGACTTTCTCTCAGTTTTTTCGTGTACTCTGTTGCTCTTTCGAAGAAATTCTTTGGGAGAGATTGCAGATCTTTCGTCAGTCTTTCCTTTTTCCATGCATCATATAGTTCCTGATACATGTCAGTCCCTTCTCGGCAGTGCCTTTCCTTTTGCCACGAGAAGAATCGCCGCTGCGCTAGGTATAGTGACGGTTTTGTCCAAATACGGACCAAAGCTTTGATCTCCGATTCGGAATTGTGGGGCGTCTCTAACGTAGACTGTTTCTTCTCCCTCGAAGACAATGGCATCTCTAAAGGGGTCGAACCGTTCGATGGAGTTGATCTCTACTGTTTTGAATCCTGTCTTTGCGTTCAACGTTTCTGGTACGCGAATGAGTCTATGAACGTCTGTTGTGACAACTGTATCTATTTTCGCAGATCCTTCCTCCACTGCTTTCTGGATGATTGCCTTCCACGTTGTTGGGCCTACCCCATCTGGGGGGATTTTCCTTTGCTCTCCTATCCACTTGGAAGCAAATTCGTCTCTTTTGTTGGATATGGCCTTTGCTATTCGGCGGCTTATGCCCCATTTCACTAGTTCATCTTCTGAGGTTTCGGTAAGAATCTCGTATATGCCTTTGTGGATCCTGCCTTGCCAACCTTGATTCTCGATGTTAGGTATCCCAGGATCGATTCTTCCGTCCAAGAGATCTGTGTGAAGGTTGGGATCGAAACCGAGGCCTAGGATATAGTCAACAATCTCTTTCCGTTCGTCGCTGCTTAGGCTTTTTGCTTCGTCTGCTCTTAGATGTACATGGTATCCTCTGTGTCCAGAGAAGCAGATGGTCATATTTTTTCGAGAAAATCCAAAGTCTTCTGTTAGAAAACCCAGGAGTTTGATTACTTCCTCTCTGGCTCTCTCCAGACAGACCTCGCAGACCCATACCTCTCCATCTATCCTTTCTCCTTGGCATTTTGGGCATTTTTCCGGAGCAGAGCCCTTGCCTTGGGTCTTACAGTTCTTACAGGTCCAACGATCATGAGCGTCCTTACATGTGGTGTCTATATGGTCTGCGTCGACATCAAAGGTAAGGTCGGCCCCTTGCCAGTTCTTCTTGTCCATCTCTTGGTCTGGCTCTAAATAGTAGGCTGTCGAGTTGTATACGTGAGCAGGCACTTTTGTCCTGATGAATGACTGGAGGTCGGTCGCCTTTTTGAATGCCTTGTGTCTTATCATAATTCCTTCTTCGAACAGCAGGAATCCGAATTCTCTTTTTTCCATTTCGGGAGGGGGTCTTACCCTTCCGAAATTGTGTCTATAGTATTCTTCGAACTTACCTCTAATGTACTCGTCAGCTTCTCGCATGTTTTCGATCCTTATGTAAAGTGGGGCGGATTCTTCTTCTATAATAGGATAGCGGATGACTGATCTGGCTACAAATCTGGTCTGGAGAGATGCACAGACCGTGAGTTTTCAAAGTGGCGCATTTAGGGGGAGTGTACTTTGTTTTTCCTCCTTTGGTTCCGGCAATGTGTTCAACCTGGTAGCGTGTCTTTCTTTCATCAAAGTCGGCAGCTGTCTTGAACAGACGCATAATCTCCTCTTGGCTTGCTCCGATGTTTACTAAGAAGCAAGTTAGGGCGAAGCGTCCGGCATGAGATATGTGTCTTCCAGACTCCACTGAATTGTAGAGGTTGCGCATGCATGAGGGGATCGCTGTGAAGACGACAGCTTTGGGTAGTTCCCAGAAAGCTCCAGTTCCCTTTCTTTCTGCTACTAGGTTCCTCAATCTTCCGATTCTTTCTCTCAGAAAATCTGGTTCCTCAGCAACTGTTTCGCTAATCCTGCTGAGTATTCTATTCTGTATTTCTTCTTCGAGAAGTCTGGCGGCCTCATCTTTGCTTACGTGCACAAATCCATTATTGAGTTGACGATTGGTCAGTTTCCATTTGGGTTCTCTGATCCTCACAGCGTTCTTGACGTAGTTCTTGAAGTTTATTCTGAGAGTCTGTATCCCTTTGTTCATGTCTGTTCCAGAATGGTCAACCTTCCAGTCGAATGTTTTGGATGCTATTTCGATGATCCTATCCAGATTCTCGTTGGCCAGGAAGCGTGACGCTCTTCTAGATTCGGCCAGTGCGAAACGTCTTCTGACCCAATCATCATGAAGGATTGTCGCAAGATACACTGCAACTGGAAACGACAGAATCTCCACATTATCATCTTGCCACTCTGATGAAATCGAGCCAGTTTCTATCGCTTGTCTTAGCCTGTTCTCTGCTCTGTCAAGAATCGAGGTGTAGCTTTGATCTGACAGCTCGTCAACTGTCAGTCTTCGTTCCCTGACGAATTCCACTGCTTCAGGAACGATCGGATACTTTGCCTGGTCAGTCTTACCTAGCATCTCTGATTTCTTATTCCGCTTCTATTCTAGGCGCAAGATAATACTGCAATCGTCCCTGTTGAGGCATCTCGAACTGAATCCGGACTGGCATATTCGTGGAGTATTCAACAGTGACGACTTCAGAAGCTGTAGATCCAGCCTTGATGATTTCAGCCAGGTAGTTCAAGTTGAACGTAGCCTTCGAAGGTTCCTTCACCTCAAGATCAAGCAAAGCCTCGCTCCCTTTCTCCAGCTCTATTGTGGCGGTGCTCAGCTCTCCCGAGGCGTTAACCACGAATTTCTGCACACTAGACTCGAACTTCACATTGTCACTTATTGCCTGGGAGTCCTCAATCATATCTCTGAAACTCCCCGCTATCATCTTGACTCGAGTGTTGAAGGTGAGTTTGGGAGTAGGAACTTCTTCCTCCGCAGGTTCAAGAGTCGGCATAGTGAATCTCCTCATCATCTTTCCCTTCAAGGTCATCTCAATCTTCTTCGTTCCCTCATCATAGACGATCTCGAGATGTTCGTCAGATCCTACTCTTCTGAGCAACTTGAGCATGGAGTTCATATTCACTCTGATCTTCAATGGAGCGGTGCACGAGTAACTCTCGAATGCTGAACTCTGAAGTTCGAAGTCCACCATAGCCACATGTGACGGATCCATCGACCGAAGTCTCATTGCATCTGGCGTTATCTCGAAGTCAGACTCTTCAATCAGTCTAGAGATTGCAGTAAGAAGATTCTTCCATATCTTGGCATCCGCGAATGATGCTTTGAACATATGCTCTCTCCTCTAATACTGTTGCTCTAACTTCAATCAACGACTCGATTGTATCCTCTGAGAGATGTTTCGGCTTAAAAGACTAGAGGGTCAGTTACAGCGGAACTAAGCGTTTTCTCTCCAAGTTGTCCGACACTTGGTGCATCGGAAAAACTGTGTTGAGGACTCGTCAGCCCCCCTCGTTTGAACTAACCAATAGAAAGCCTCATTATTTCCGCACTTGGGGCACTCCACTCTTGTCTTTGGCAGGGTCCGAATCTTTTGTTCCTCTCTTCCTATGACCACTATTTTCTCCGAGTCTTGCTGCATAGTGCTTAGACTCTTCTGAACCTTTCTGGTTTCGTACCCACACTTTGCACAACTCAGAACAACTTTCTTCTCCTTCTTTTGAGGGCTAAGAGTTGTTCCACATTTTGGACAGAATTGCATTTGGCCTTCAGCTGCCAGCCCGCAATTGTCCTCGCGTCCAATTTAATCTTTTTGGGGCATTGACGGTTGATGCAATGAGGCCGGCGACTCTGACCGGCTCAGGAATGTGGCCCCTTAAGCAAGTGATTCTAAGGATCTCCATGACTTCCTCCTTGGTTAAGCCCATGCCAAGGACTGAAAGGTCATGTAGTCTGAACCTAATCGTGCTCTTCTCCCTTCCTGCTGCACAGTCAAACATCTCACTATATCTCTGCCGGAGAATGGCAATGGTTGGCATTTCTGTGGTATTATTGAACTCTGCCAGAACGGAGGATTGTCCAGATCGCAGCATAGTCCCATGTAAGATTGCGAATCTCAGCTCCTTATAGAACTTTGAAGCAACAACCATATCTCCCAAAACTTTTCCAAGCGTAGGAGTCGAGACATCAACATAAGAGCTCACAATCCCGTCAAGCCATAAGCCGCCTCTGAAGATGGCTCCAACAACAACCCTTCTTCTCCGTCTTGTATCACCGTCATCTATCCCTATGACTCTGGTCTCGGCTTTCAAGACTGCCACTCTATTTGTCAATCAACTTCTTGATGATTTTCTCCGAAAGAGTTGTGAACGCGTCAGACGGAGAGTCTATCTGTGCCTCAAGAATCGCCAATATTTCGTCCATAGTCATGTAATTGTGGAGCCATACATATACGACAAGTGCTTCCACTGCGTTTGACACATCGCCTCTAGTCGTTCTTTTCGGGAGAAGTTTCCGAATTCCAGCCATTCGTGCCGCGTCAGCTAGGACCCTGTCACTGACTTTCGTTCCGATGGGCTCTCCAATACTGCGAGTGAGAGCTAGTGAGTAGACGAAGTTGACGAAAGCATCTCCTAGTTGAGCCAATTTTCGATCAGATAGAATTTTTGTGAATTCTTCGGTTTTCACGGCTAGTGGATCCTGTCGAAGGCGGATTCTTTTCTTCTGGGAGAAATCGATCTAGACTTCTCAGAGAGATATTTCTCATTATCCTATGGCTTTCTCAAATTCCTCGAGAAACTCGTTGCTATTCTGGCCAATTCTCTCTAGTGCTCTCAACAGTGCTCTTTCGGGAGATCGTCCTTCCTTGATCTTCACCTGAAAGATTGTCTTCCCTACTAGGGGATGTGGAATGTTATATCCCGCCATTTCCACCGACTTGTCCTCCAAGAGCGCATGCTGAAGTAGGTTACAGAAGGTATGTCCTTCCCCTTCAATCTCAAATCTCAATTCATTCTTTGTTTTCTTCAAAACGTTGATTTTCAACGCCGATTCCTCCTACGCAATGTCCCTTCCGTAGTCTTCCGCTAGTTTCCTAGGTTCAACTCTTTCACATGATGGACACTGCAGGAGCCTGTTTCGCAATATGAGTAGATGTCCACATTGGGAACAGTAAGCCCTGACCACACCCAGCTCTCTGCCTATGGTTGTCAACTGAAGGATTCCATTTCTTGTGCTTGCCACCTTTGCACGAACTATATCCCCTGTCTTGCATACTTCCTTCATCGTCCTTTCGTATCTGGGGCTAGATGAAGAGATGTGAAGGATGCCCGAGAAAGGCGTTCCGACTTGCCTGCGGTTGATTTCAATGATGCTGACCTGGGCAACCTTGTCGTGCACACTTATGACTGCACTGGTAACAGTGGAGCCCTCCTCTGGGATCAGTGGCTTCTTCACTTTTCTCTGAATGCTAACGGTCTTGTTCACCGTGTCAATCCTAGCGAGGCCAGTAATCCCTGAGTATATGACCCCATTCTCCTCATGAGTGTCATAACCCGGAACGAATTCCTCAATCACGCCCAGCCTTTCACCTGGAACAACGAACTCCGTGCTCTGCCCTATCTTTCTAGCCATTCTTTATCATCCTGAAGAGATCAACTTCCACCAAATGCTTCTTCTTGTGGTGAAACGCGAATATGTGTGGAATCTCAAACTTGAGCTGATACACATCTGTGATGGTGCCTCCATGCCTTTCAGCCAGCCTTTTTATAAAGACTCTGTTCTCGACGCCGCTCTTGTGAAGTGAATAGACCACATCTGCGATTTCTAATGCTTTTGCTACAAAGATCCTGTCAGCACCTTTTCGCAATACTCCGAAGGGTGGATTCTGGATTACAGTGTCAAACCTACCAACAATCATTGTTGCATCGGAAAGTATCCATTGCACCCGCCCTTTCTGGCAGGCAGTTGCTGTATTCTCCTTTGCCGTTCCTATTGCCCTCTTGTCGATATCAACACCTACTGCCAGTCGCGCCCCCAAGTACACGCATCCAAGTGCAAGTCTTCCACTTCCACAACCAAGATCCACAACGGTTCTCTCACTTATGTCCCGATGTCGGTATTCCGCAATGAACAGCATCTCCGCCGCGACTTCGGGTGAAACCGTATATTGCTCAAGAGTTGGTTTCGGCTCAGGATGAGGCTTCAGTGATTGGATGAATAGTTCAAGCTCCTTTCGAGGGACTATCCTCCTTTGCATATTCTTCCCAACGTTTCGTGCCTAGCGCTATCATGACTTCTTCTGGATTAAGGACAGGCCTTCTGAATCTCTCTTGGTCATCCAACGCAATTCTTGGGCAACCGGTGTTTACGAAACCTTCGATGTCTGAGAAATTCTCCAGAACAACGGGATCTATTTCTCTCAACGCAAGAAGCGCACATTCACGCCCTTTGCTTTCCAAGAGACCTCTTATTTCGTGAGCCTTGGTCGGCTGAAATTGGCCCGTCTTGAGCCCTATGAGAACTCCCACTCTCTTTGCTTCTCTGAAGGAATCTACGGCCGCATATCTCGTTCTGAGGAATCTTCTCGCTAGGTCCTCCACATCCCGGGCTTGATTTTGGTATGGGTCGCATACGATCGTCCTTTTTCCTGTTGCAATTCGGACACCGATCCCATGAAAATCTCCTCCCGCAAGAACTACAAAAGCGTCAACCTCGGGGGAGATGGATTTGACTGTTTCGAACCTGCATCCTAGAATCTGTCCATCATATTTCAGTTCCCCCTCATGTCTTCCTATGAGGACAGTTTTTCCCGACCTCTCCAGGATTTTTTTGGCCTTTTCCAATTCTCCAATGTGCTGGATGACCGATGCAAGTCCAATTGCCTTCTCTCTGCTGAGTTTTGCCACAGCTTTCTCAACGGCAGCGCCTACATCCAGTGAGGATCTTGCTTCGATGAATAGGCATTTGTTGGTCAACGTTCCTGAGTGCCCAAAGTGGACTATGAGATCAGCATCTAGGAGTGATGCTTCGTTCAGAGCCAAGTCGCAGGAACCGTAACATGGATCTGCTGAGATTATTATCTCGGAAGAGGTCCGCTTCTCAAGCTCACGAGACAACGCGAATGCTGACGGCCTAAGCCCCTCTGGAACCTGAAGCAGGACTCGCTTGGCTTTCCGCCTAGCTATCTCTTGTATTACCGTTTCTTGGTTTAGATCCAACAACTTGCTTTGGATCCTTGATAAGCAGATGACAATCATTCATTGGGACTGTCAGATTTCTAGTCGTCTACTTCCTTCTTTTCCCCTTTCTCATCGGAACTCGCGTTCTTGAGGATTTCAGTCTTTTCTCCACTTTCGCGACATCTATGTATCCTTGGATGACAGTGTCTGGACTAAGGCTCATCGAATCTATTCCGTTCTCCACCAAGAAGACGCGAATCTCTTCGAAGTCTGATGGTGACTGTCCGCAGATCCCCACTTTGACGCGCGGCTTTGCTGAATGAGCTGTCTTAATGAGTTGCGAGATCGATCTCTTGACAGCCTCATTGCGCTCGTCGAAGAGGTGTGCCAACAGTGCAGAGTCTCTGTCTATGCCCAGAACTAACTGTGTGAGATCGTTGCTACCGATGCTAAATCCATCGAAGCGTTGCGCAAACTTGTCCGCCATGACTATGTTGCTGGGGATCTCAGCCATGCAATACAGCTGCAGGCCATTTTTGCCCCGTTCCAGCTTTTCCTCACGAAGCACCTTGATGACCTGGTCGGCTTCGTCGATGGTTCTGCAGAATGGGAACATTATCTTCACGTTCGTGAGTTTCATTTCGTCACGGACTTTCTTGAGGGCTCTGCATTCGAGGCGAAAGGCTCGTGAATAGTCTCCTCCGTAGTACCTGCTACAGCCTCTATAACCGATCATGGGGTTGTTTTCGGTCGGCTCGTACAACCATCCGCCGATGAGGTTTGCGTACTCGTTGCTCTTGAAATCAGACAGACGCACTATGACATCCCCTCCCGTTATTCTGTCGCTTGATTCTACTGGGTAGAACGCTGCAGCGATCGTTGCGATTCCATATGCGAGCTTATCGACGAAGAATCGGGGTTTGTCGTCGTACCCCGCTGTTATGTCTTCAATCTTTTCTAGGTGCTCTTTGAGTTTCTGTTCGGTCTGCTGTAAAGTCATTCCATGTTTGAGGGCAATCTGTTCAAGATCAGTGTTGTTCTTCAATGTCCTTTTCAGTTTCTGGAAGTCAAGCAGAGCCAGAGGGTGGACCTGTATGTGGGAGTTTATTATGAACTCAAGGCGGGCGAGACCCACTCCTTCGTTCGGCATCTGGCTCTGATCAAACGCATTTTCGGGAATGCCTACGTTCATCATTATGGCCGTTCTTGTTCTTGGAAGATGGGCAAGATCGGTTTCTTTTATTTCGAATTTGAGAAGCCCATCATATACTCTACCTGCTCCTTCACTGCAATCGACTGTCACATTGTAGCCTGATTTCACTGCCTCAGTGCCTCTTTCTGATTTCACTGCCTCAGTGCCTCTTTCTGTGCCTATTACGCACGGTATTCCAAGCTCACGACTCACAATCGCAGCATGACAGGTGCGTCCTCCTTTGTTCGTTACTATGGCTGAGGCGATCTTCATTATCGGCTCCCAATCAGGGTCCGTCATGTCGGTTACCAGAACTTCCCCATTTCTGAATTTAGTTATCTCGCGGGCGCTTTGTATGACGTTGGCTGGGCCTTGGCCGATCATCCTTCCGACGGCTTCTCCTTCGGTGAGGATCTTGCCCGTTTCCTTGAGAACGTATTTCTTTAACTTCATTCGGTCTTTGGTTGAGTGGACGGTTTCAGGACGAGCTTGAACAATGTAGAGTTTCTGTGTCTTTCCATCACGAGCCCATTCAATATCCATGGGCAAGCCGTAGTGTTTCTCAATGTCAATTGCGTACCGTGCAAGTTGTTCCGTTTCCTCATCAGTGATTACGTACGTGAGTTGGTCTTCGGCACGGACAGGTGCTTGGTTTGTTCCACCTTTCTCGTCATAAACCAGCTTGATGGATTTTCTTCCGGGCCTTTTGCTAATCAGCTTTCCTGTTGGCTTGAAGACATAAAACTGATCTGGGTTTACTTTTCCTTGGACGACATATTCGCCTAGCCCCCAGCTACCTGTGATGTATACTACGTTTTTGAAACCCGACTCGGTTTCGATACTAAAAATCACGCCACTGCATGCTAGGTCCGATCGAACCATCTTTTGAACAGCGACTGAGATCCGCACATCAGAATGCTTGAATCCTTTGTCAACGCGATAGCTGATTGCTCTGTTGGTGAAAAGGCTCGCCATGCACTTCTTCGTCGCCTCAATTATGTTATCAAGGCCTCGTATGTTCAAGTAGGTTTCCTGCTGACCAGCGAAGCTCGCGTCGGGCAGGTCTTCTGCCGTTGCGCTACTCCTGATAGCGCAGTCAGGGTTCTCCTCGCCAAGTCTTTCTCCTAGTTTCCTGTAGTACTCTGCGATCTGCTCTTCCAGTTCAGCAGATAGCTCAACCTTTTCAATCGCTGATCTGATGGCGGCACCTCGTTTCTCTAGTTCGGTCATGTCGTGCATGTCCAAACCTTCAAGTTGCTCTTGTATGAAGTTCCAAAGTCCGGCCTTCTCAATGGTAAGTTGATAGGCATACGCAGTGATTGCGAATCCTGGCGGAACAGGTACACGTGTTTTCCTTATCATTTCGCCTAGGCTTGCATTTTTTCCGCCTACAAGAGGGACATCTTTTCGGCCCACTTCGTCAAACCATATTACTAGTGGTTGGCTTTTGTTGTGGGGCAAAGGTAAATCGCCTCCGTAGTAGGAAGAGCGTGTGGTATTAAAGCCTCTCGCAGAATCTGAGTCGAGGATTTTCCTATCCTCTAGGGAAGGGTTTCAACAACTATTCTGCAAGTAGTTGGTAGCTTTCCTGCGCTTATCCTCAGCGCGTTCTTCGCATGTTCAACTGCGCCTTCGTTCACGTATATGGACAGGATGGGCTGGTCATGCTTTACTCTTGCAGCTCTGCTTGAAGGCTTTCCGAAGGATCTTCTCATTCCTTCTTGGAGTCTGTCTGCTCCGGCTGTGGCAAGCATTCTATTCTCTCTAAGAATTATGTGTGGATACACACAAAGGCTCAGAAGGTAGCCTGTTTCTCCCAGATTGTTTGAGAGCACCTTGTTTGCCGCGACTCGGGCAGCCTCAAGCGCATTATGTCGAATCTGAATGGTGTTCCGACTCAATAGAGAGACTCTTTGAGCGTACTTTGTCTTTGTGTCTCCCATAGTGAATCTACTAATCTTTAGCGAAGGAGATCCGTGGATGTACTCACCTCTTGTATAGGCTTGCCCTTTTGTTTGTCTGTAGTTACGTCCTTTCAACGAGATCGATTCCTGTGTTCCACTCAGCATACCGCTTCTTGAGGAATATTTAAGGGTTCACCGGGTTCGGGATTCTGATCTCTCCCTTGTTCGAGAACAAGCTCGGCGAACAATTCCCATCAGAAGAAGTGCTTCCCTCTTTGTCAGAAGTCCTCTGGAGATCAAGTTTCGAAAGGCCCTTACCGCCAGCTTTCGCCTGTGGTGCGGAGTTCCGACTACGTTTGCAAGTCTTTCGAAGTACTCCACTAAGCGGCTATTTGTTCGAAAATCTGAACGTTGAGCAGTCTTTTCCACATGATGAATGTGTTTGTGTAGTTCGTAGAGCATTATTGTGCAAGCCATTGCCACATTCAAGGTTCTGTATTCCTTGCTTGCCGGAATTGTAATCAACAGGTCACATTTGTCAAGCTCCTCATTGGATAGCCCCAGACTCTCTCTTCCAAACAAGAGACCGACTCTCTCCTCAACAGACCCAATCAAGCGTGCGTATTCTCCAGGAGACAGAGTAGTCCTCAGAACGTTGGATGATCTACGACCAGATATCGCAGTGGTTCCCACCACCTGATTGCAGTCTTCAAGTGCTTCGTCGATAGTTCTCACTACTCTTGATCCTTGAAGGATGTCAAAAGCATGAGACGCGTATGCCTTAGCTTGTGAGCCGATCTCAGTCTTCGGGTTGACAATCCACAGTTCATCAAATCCGAAGTTCTTCATGGCCCTTGCGACTGAGCCTACGTTTCCTTCATGTTCTGGTTCCACGAGAATAACTCTGACATGCATGAGCTTTCATTTGTTGAGCGGTTTGAATAGTTTACGTTGCGGGTAGAGGCAGTTTGCGAGGCTTTCAAACTCCGGTGTTGTCAATTGAAAGATTCTCTTCTCGAATAGATCTTTCGGTTCGACAAGATCTTCCAAGGCTTCGTTTGTCGAGGTGTCCATCGCGTGTTTGAGAACTCCTTTGAGAATCCTTCTCCTTTGGGAGAACAGGTATAGCAGCATTTGATTGAGAAAGCCTTCGTTTACCGCAGCGATTTGGGTTTTGGGAACAATTCTAATGATGAAGGAGTCAACTCTTGGAATGGGTCGAAAGGCTTTTCTTGAAACGAAGTCGAGGAGTTCGGTATCGGCTTTGTGCCTGACGGTAACGGTGAGTCTCCCGTAGTTCGCTGATCTCGGATCTGCGACGAGTCTTTGGGCGAATTCCCTTTGAAGGACCATGGTCATCGATGTTATGCTCTTTTTCAAAAGTAGGAAGATGAGCTTTGAGGAGATGTTGTAGGGTGGGGTGGCAACCACTTTGTCAAAGGTTGGTAGGGCGATTTTCAAGATGTCCCCCTCTATTACTTCCACATTGTTATTGTGTCGAAATCTCTGTCGCAACAGAGTCGCAAGTCTATGATCCTTCTCTATCGCCATGACTTTGCTTGCATGTCGTTGAATCACTGCTGTCAGGTTACCCGTTCCAGCTCCAATTTCGAGGATTGTTTCTCCTCTCATCAGTGCGGCATGGTCAACTATTCTCTGAAGTAAAGATTGGTCAATCAAGAAATGTTGTCCAAGGCGTCGAGGGTTGCGGATGTGGTTAGCGTTCCATGCCAGCATAGTCTTCTAGATGGCCCTCGTGAAGAGTCTATATTTCGAATCTTCTGTCAGTTCCTCAACTATTCTCTTCGCAATCGTCTTTACTGGGTCGGAGAGGCTGATTCTCTTCTGGATATCTGCAAAACTCTCAAACTGTTTTCTCTCACGTTGGTCGATGATTTGCCACATCGACTTCTTGCCTACTCCGGGTAAGACTTCTAATGCATGCATTCTAGGTGTGACTGCTTGAGCCTCGTTGAAGAAGTGTACAAATCTCTTCTCTTGGTTCTGGATCATCTTCTCCAAGACTACAGGTAGTTCTGCTTTCGCCGAAGCGGTCAGTTCTTGATAGCTGATTCTACCCAGTATGCGATTCACTTTCTCTCTCCTGTCTTTTCCCACGTAGATTCTCTCAGATGGTTCGACGACGGTTCCCGTTTTCAGTTCTGCTTCGAGCATCGTAAAATAGTCTTCACCCAAGACTTGAGCTGTTGGGACTACTACGTACCGTGACTTGTCAGGAGAGGATCTGCCTGTAGGCAGAAAGTCCATGACATATGCATACTCTTCATAGAGTCGCTTTGGCTCAAATCCCAGCTCTCTCTCACGTAGTCTATCCGCTTGAGTCAAGAATGAACGCTCCCCCAGGCCCTGCTAGCTATTCTCTCTCCTCGGCATGCAGTGTGAAATTCGCCGGTACGAACATGGGCCTCGTTTGTTCCAAAACCGCTCTCTAAAGGCCTTAGAATTTTCCGTTATAAATCTTGCCTAAGAACGAAGGCATCTTCCTCATGATGCATAGGCTTCTAATTCAGAGATCTTGGTATGTATCGGTTCTTCCAAGTACATTGGTCATGCCAGGACTGAGTCTACTTGGTTCCTGTGACGTGAGAAAGTAGCTTCAGTATCTCTTCAAGCTGTTCGGTTGTGACAACTTTGCCCTTTGTCGCAAGCATAGTACGGAGTTCCTCCTTGCTATCCGGCATGCAATTAACTACTTCTATGGCTTGGGTTGGATCCAACTTGTGCTTCTCGATGAGTTCCTTGAGAGCTTTCTCAGCCTTAGGTTGTGTCGTCTTACTGAATTTCGTTGCGTATGCCAATGTTCTTCTTTGGAACTCCCCCAGCTCATCTTGGTTGGATTTTTCCAGTATGCGTTTTGCTTCCGGAGTGGAGATGTCTTTCTGATCCAGTATCTTTCTAGGCATAGTCTCAACTTCCGCGACTTTCAAGATGTTCTGGCCTGACTAGAAGTGTAGCAACGTTTCGTCCTCTGGAGACATTTACGATGTAGCTTCTCCCTCTCTTTCCGTTTATCACTCCAGTTCTTCCGTAGTATCGTGTGTGGGGCATTCCTTTGTGCACGCTGGAATCAGTCTTGATGCAGACTTTGTCACCCACATTGTATATCTGTAGTAGTTTGCTTATGCTGATCTTGCCCCTTTTTCTTGGGTCTTTTCTGAAAAGTGACCTAGTTCTGGACCGGTATCCCCTTGATCCTCTGACCATGAATTCCACCATATCACTGGCTTAGGTGGTTCCCCTGTCACTTTCCTTCATATACACATTTCCCTAGGACTTCATCGGAAACATCCCTTTTCGGAGCATCATGTGCTGTCGGCGCCCCTTCATCTTCATCATTTTCTTCATGTTGGAGTACTGGCTGACTAGCTCCTTCACTTCTCTCTCACTTCTTCCTGATCCTCTCGCGATTCTCTTGGCTCTTGAGGAATCGATTACTCTAGGTTCTTGCACTTCCTCTTGTGTCATTGATTGTATTATGACTCTCCAACCATCGAGTTTTTGCTCCGCGGTGTCCAAAGCGTCGTCTGGTATGTTAAAGCTTCCCGGGAGCATTCTGAACACTTTCTTGAGTGGCCCCATCTTTCTTAGTGTTTCCATTTGTTCGAACATGTCTTTGAGCGAGAATCTTCCCTCTAGGAAGACCTTGGCCTTTTCTCTGGATGCTTTTGTCTCAGCATCTCCCACCTTCTCCACAAGAGCTTTGATATCTCCCATTCCAAGAAGTCTACCTACGAAGGCAGACGGTACGAATTCTTCCAAGTCCTCAACTTTCTCTCCAGATCCTATGAACTTGATCTTGGCTCCTGTGGCTGCGACGGCAGACAGGGCGCCCCCCCCTCTTGCCGAGCCATCTAGCTTTGTGACGAGTATTGAGCCTATGGATGTGGTTTCTGCGAATGCTTTGGCTTGAGCAGTCGCTTGTTGTCCAATTGTGCCATCAATGGTCAGCACGATCTCATCTGGATGCATTGCCTTTGCAAGTTCTCGCATCTCTTCCATGAGGTCTCTTTCGTTTCTATGTCTCCCGGCCGTATCAACGATTGCGATGTCGCATCTTTCCCTTCTGAAATGCTCTAGCCCTCTCTCAGCTATGTTCCACGGGACCTTCTCTCCCGATTCTCCGTATACGGGAATTCCTATTCTATCCGCCAATTGCTTCATCTGTTCAAAGGCACCAGGTCTGAAAGTGTCAACACATATGAGTCCTGCCTTGAGCCCCCTCTTCTGGTAAAACTTCGCGATCTTCACTGCGCTGGTCGTCTTTCCCGACCCTTGTATTCCAACAAGCATCACGACAAAGGTCTTTCCCGTTTGAATTGACGTTCCTGACGGCTCTTCTCCCAGGAAGCTGGTAAGCTCCTCGTATAGGACTTTGATTACATGTTCTCGTCTCGATACCCCTGGCGGCAGAGTCTCCTCGATAGCTCTCTTCTGTATCTTGGACGAAAGCTGGAGAACTAAATCAACATTCACATCGGCCTGAAGTAGTGCTCTCTGAAGATCCTTAACAAGTTCCTTGATTGCAGCTTCATCGACCAAAGGAAGCCTCAGTAGCTTTCTTATTGATTCGTTGAGGGCCTTGCCAATATTCTCAAGTGCGCTCAGTTTCGAGTCTCCGCCTTTTTCGAGCCAGGCGCTTTGGATTTGCTCATCGTGACTAATGTATCTCTTCTCTTAAACATTCGCAGTATTGCTGCGACTCGTTTCCTCTGACTTGGGTTCTCAATCATAAGGGGAGTTGACGATTCTGATGGTGCCTGAACTGGTTGCAGTAGTTTTCACTTTTGTCTACGTAGACACTCTTTCCAAGGCAGAAGCCACTATCAAAGGAAAGCACACAGTAGCGTCGCCTATTACGGTCACGTACTTGGCCCTTCTCCGAATTTTTCCCCAGCTTATGGCTTCCTCCAAGTATGCGCCGCTGAGACCTCCGGCCTCCGGTCGATCCATTGTGATTTGCACTGCAAGGTCAACTCCTTTCCCTAGGATGTTGGCCATCAGGACATGGTGTTTCGGCAGACCGCCGCCTAGGATTATCGCACCGGGTCTTTTCGCGTCTAATCCAAGTTCCATGAGTCTTCTCAGATCTTGAAGTGGGTCGAATGTGAGGGCTTTCGTCTGGCTGTAGGTCCAAAGGTTCAGTCCGATCATTGAATCGAGGAATCCCGGCGAGAAGATAGGAACACTGTGAGCCTTGCATTTGGCCAAGATTGCTGTTTGGTCCGGCAGTTTCTCTGAAATGTGATTCAAGAAGTCTTGAAGAGCTAATCGTTTCCGTTTTTCCTCATGAATCTCGTCTAGGGTTTGGAGGACAAGTTTCTCCACAGCTTCGAATGCTTTCAGCTGGACGTAGACGTCTCCTATCCTGCCAATACCTCTCTCGTGCAGTTCACAGTCATTAGCGAAGAACGATCCGACAAAATGGTGATAACCTAGTGCCTCTATGATATCGTGGACAATATTGGCACCGGTTGTCACAATAGCATCAATGAATCCTCGGTCAACAAGTTCGCCGATGATTTGACGCAGGCCGCCAGGAACGAGTGGGCCAGCCAAAGAGAGAAAGACGGTGCACCTTTCGTCAGAGAACATCTCAGTCAGAATTCTCGTGGCCAAACCAACTCTTCCGGCTCCTAGGATTCCACAACCATCCATTTGTTGGACAAGTTCATCCACGGTCATATGCGGATACAGTTTCATCTGTTCAACAATCTTCATAGCGTCTTCTACCCCACTTCCTGAACACAAACAAAACCAGCTGCCGATCTAAGACTTTATTCTAACAATCTTATTCCTGCCAAGCATCTGCCAATACTCTACTTCCTGCCCCGAGGACAGTCTTCCTCTCAGTTCCTCTTCATCGGGAAATGGCGTTTCGAAAGTTACGTAGGTCTCCATATCCATCAGTTGGACCATTTCTCCTGTCACCGAGATCACTTGCCCAGTCTTCTTCTCTATAAGTGGGACATCGAGTCTTCCGTCGACGGGACTGATCACGTTTCTTTTTTGATTTGTGAAAACCCCTATCGCCACTATTCTCGCCTTTGCTGCTCCATGCTTTCCGGGCTTACTGTGCTCGTACCCCACTATTTTACAGGGCTCATTTTCCAAGACGATGTACTGACCGATCTTCAGTGAGCCCACATCCACGGGTTTGCTCAACATCAACACCTATTCATTCACCTTAGAAACCCACTCAAATCTAAAAAAGGCTTGCCGATCTCTTCCCTGCCAATGGACCCAATGCAGGTTTATAACAAAATTAGCCGATACTAGAACACGGTGCTCACCCATTGATCAGTCGAATTGGCTTTGTTTCTAGGCTTGACGACAGTGAGGCTTTGGAGACGGCAACTGGGCTGTTCAAATTCGCAGTTAGCAAGGGACTTGGCGCAATACCTGAAGAGGAATTTGCTCGATTGAAGCATCTCAGCGGAGGCAAGCCTCTGTCCGAGATGAAAGTTGATCTGGTAGTCACCGTAGGTGGGGACGGGACTGTTCTGAAGACATCCATGTTGATGTCTAAGCCCAGTACGCCTATTCTGGCTGTGAACATGGGAAGGAGAGGATACTTGACTGAAGTATCTCCTGAGCAGGCCAGAAAGGCCATTGGTGATTGCTTGGCAGGAAGAATTCGGTTAGAAGAGCGTATGAAGCTCTCGATGATGCATGGCAGCGGAATTAGCGTCGATGGTTTGAATGAGGCTTTGGTGGCACCCGGCCTCCCCTACAAGATGATCGACGTCAAGATAGGAGTCGGAAATAGTGACCTTGTTGAATGCCGCGCCGATGGATTGATCGTAGCCACGCCCACAGGTTCCACAGCGCATGCATATTCTGCGGGAGGGCCTGTGCTTGATCCTTCTCTAGATGCCTTTGTCTTGGTCTTTATCTGCCCGGTTGATCCTCTTCACCCTGTGGTCGTTCCAGCTAAGGAAGATCTGTCCATCCAGTTGAACAGTTCAGCTTCTAAAGCTGCAGTGATCGTCGATGGAAGACATTGTCAGGATCTCTTGCCAGGAGCATCGATCACGATAAGGAAGTCAAAGGATAAGGCTGTGTTCGTCAGATTTGACTCGCCGAGGGTCAGAAGAAGTTTGGTGCGGTTTCCAGCAGCGGAGATCGGCAGAAGTGAAAGTGCTGGTTCTTGACACCTCAGCATTTGTTATGGGATTCAATCCGCTTTCAGTAGATCTAAGGACTTTCACCGTACCTGCAGTTGAGCATGAACTCTCTCTAGCTAGCATGGCAAAGGTTCGTTTCTCAGCGTCGAGCGACTCTGGTAGACTTGAAGTGAAAATGCCCACTGAAGCATCGCGGGCACGTGTCGCAGAGGAGTCGACCAAACTTGGAGAGCAATTGATGCTTTCGGAAGCGGATTCTCAGATTCTGGCGTTGGCTCTTGATCTCAGGAATGATAGGTTGGAGCCAGTCGTAGTGAGCGATGATTATGCAGTTCAGAACGTGGCAGAGAGATTGTCTGTGGCGTATGCCTCACTTGCCACCTTCGGGATCACGTATGAGTTTAACTGGATTTCATATTGTCCTGCCTGTTTCAGGCGATATCCTCAAACCTACCCGTACCCGGAATGCCAGGTTTGTGGGACCGTGCTAAAGAGGAAGGTTTTAAGAAAGCTTGAGGCGAAGAAGAAGCTCTAGGAGACTTGTTTGAGATCACTTGAGCAATTGATTGGAAAGGCGCAGGAGCTTAAGTCGAGAGGTCTTACTACCCAAGAGATCTCCGAGGAGTTGAAGGTTCAAACAGACACGGTCGTCTGGCTTCTACTCAGAGGGAAGGAACGTCTTGGGAAACCGGCGCCGATTGACCTTTTCGTGGATTGGAGCCAGATAGGATCAAGCGTTCGTCGCCTATCTCTTGCAGGTTGGGCACTGGCCGACCTGGCTCGAGAATCAATCAAAAACGAAGAATTCGAACAGCCCGATGTAGTTGTTGCAGTTGAGGGAAGCGGCCTGGTTCTCGGGATGTCTGTCGCAGAACAACTTGAGATACCTCTTGCATCAGTGAGGCCGCAAAGAGTCGCTGACAAGAAGCTCTCTGGAGCAATCAACCCGTCATTCGCATCGATCGACAACAAGAAGGTGCTAATAGTTGATGCGATTCTGATGGAAGGTGAAACTGTCACAGCTGCTGTTCAAACTGCTCGAGGTGTTCGAGCCAAACCAACTGGCATAGTTGTACTTGTGAACAAGAGTAACTATGACAGCGTTGATGGTGTTCCATTGATGGCGCTGATCCAGCTTTTTACAATAGCCAAGGCCTAACCCTTTTTCCTGAACTTGGCAACAAAGTAGCCTGAGTCGTGTAGGTGAGGATCGAACCTCTGTGTCAGTTTTCCTTCCGGCAAAATCGTGTCAAATCCCGTTGAGCCTAGCATTAGGTCCTGTTTCTCAACCTCTAATCCACATTCCTCGACGGCGAACTTGACGTTTTCTTCGCATTCCTGTAATGTCATAGTACAGACACTGTAGGTCAATATTCCGTTTGGGCGAAGTATTCTTGATGAGGCCTTCAAGAACTGCCGCTGATACTTTGAAAGGGCCTGAATCTCCGACTGGGAGGTGTACTCATAGGTCTTTGGCTTTATTCCCAATGCAGAGCACGGGGGATCGACAAGGCACCTATCGGCAGAAAGTTCTGGAAAGTCCACATCAAGATATCTCGCATCATGAGAGATCAGTGCTACTCCATTGCATCCGAGTCGCCTAACTGTCTCTCGTGCTAGAGATATCTTCGTTTCATTCCGGTCGACCCCAATGATCCTCGCGAGGCCTTTTGTGAGTTGACTTATGTGGGAGAGTTTTCCTCCAGGAGAACAAGTGAGATCAACGATTGTTTCGCCTGGTTGGGGATCCAGAATTCTACTGGTCGAGATGGCTGGAAGAGACTGTGGATAGACAAGTCCCTGTTCGTACTCAGGTGTTTCTCTGAGACTTGGAATCCTGAATAGAGGAGACGTAACTTCAATGGCAAGTCCTTGTCGGAGGGTCAGTATGCTATTCTCACTCATCCGGGCAATTCCAGCACCCACTACCTGTCCTTGATCATCAATGACTGTAGTCTTGTCCCCTTCTCTCAAGCCTTGGCATTTCTTTATTCCCGGCGCGTATACGTGTGCGCCTTGCAGAACAGATTCAGCTGTGAACTTGTCTACCATGACTTTCTTCTCAAATATCTCAATTGGTTTTGACGCTTCTACTTCGAAGTAGAGTGCCTCTTCGATAAGCGGATGCCTGCAAACGTGTAAGCCTTTGTCTTCAAATCGTTTCGTGATGTGGTCGACAGTGGTTTTCAGGGTGTTTACTCGGAAGTAGTAATGACGTCCAGGCACTTTCAGTGACTGAACTACTTCTTCTAGATCGTCTTCATAGACCTTCTGGAGTTCGAGAAGGGTGTCTACTGAGAACTTGCATCTTCTCGCCAGTTCCTCTAGGTCTACCATATCTTCTATCTCGTTGGCGCTGCTTGGTTTCTCCTTATTGTAGCGTGAGTCATCACGTTTCTCATCATTGGGAGGTTGTTGTGCGTATCAGATCTCGGTCCAACGGGCAACCCATTTACTCTAGTGCAGAGCATCACATTTGGACCGTATTCAGGTGTCGAGGTTATCTACTTCGTTTTCTGTGAGATCCTTTACGATTCTTGCTGCAACTAGGTCCGCGGCCTTTGCCACATTGGGGCTGAGGCTTTCCGAGAAATTGGTTCTTGGCTCTATCTCTATCCCATAGATCAATACCTTTTTTGGCATACTTCTTGATGCAAACAGTTTTCCAAATTCGTAGGCTGAGGCGAAGTTGAAATGGTGAGGCGTTGTGAAATGGATCGTTTCCTTGAGTTCTTCTGGCTTAAGCCTACGTATGGTTCCAGATTCACCATTTGTGGCTATTGCATCTACTATTATTGCTGTGTCGTACCCCATTATCTCCTCTACAAGTTCGATGCCACTCGCGCTGACTTCTTTGATGTCGACATTCAAGCCATGAGGCAGTCTTTCCTTGACTGACTTAGCAACAACGTTTCCCACTCCGTCGTCACCGAGAAGAGGATTGCCAACACCGATGACGAGAGTTTTCAGAGGCGGCTCATCCTTTTGATGAGTTTCTTCTGCGGATTGTAGATGCATATTTCAAGAGGCATGTGTCCTGGTAGAGTATGTGTAGCGCATGCCAGGCAGGGGTCGTAGGCTCTGAAAGCCATTTCGACCATGTTCAAGATCTCATCACTGACTTTTCCTTTCTTGATTAGCCCTTGAGCCGCCTTCTTGATTGATGTACAGATCCCACCGTGGTTGTGAGTTGTTGCCACTATGAGGTTGACTGCTTGCACAATTCCTTCTGGGTCTGTCCTGTAATGATGAATCAGTGTTCCTCTAGGTGCTTCTACTGCTCCAACGCCTTCTTCAGGTGTCGCTGTCGGAATAGTTCTTACGTTGCTGCTTCTCACATCAGGATCTTGAACCAGTTCCAGTAGCCTTTCACTTGCGTAGAGCGTTTCGATGACTCTGGCCCAATGGTATGCTAGTGTTTCATGAGCTGGTTTCTTAAGGGTCCTGAACATCTTTTCATATGCTGCTTGAGCTAATGGGGTAGAGAGTCCGTCAACTACGTTGAATCGCGCGAGAGGACCTACCCTGTAAATCCCACTGGTTTTTCCATCGACCAGTCCCTTCCAGCCAACTTTCTTGAGGTAGGGAAACTTGAGGTAGGTCCATGGTTCAACATGTTCGGAGATGTGCTTCAAGTAGTCGCTGGCTTCGAATTGCGCGAACTTTTGTCCATCTGGATCTATCACCCTTAGTTGTCCGTCGTAAAGGGTCATCTTCCCTTTGTCGTCTACTGTGCCCATGTAGTATGTTCTTAGCCGGTAAGGGTCGTCCATGATTAGGTCTGCATGCTTAGTCTGTAAGACGGTTTTCTCGAAAGTATTCACTGTAAACTTTGAGAAGTCCAGTAGGAATTTTGCTCTTTCCTGTATTTTCTCGCATTCGTTTTCGGAAAGTGGCTTTGAAATTCCGCCTGGTATAGCAAAGACCGGGTGAACTGCTCTGCCGCCAACCATCTCTTCAATTTCATGGGCGTATCTTAGTGCTTTGAGAACATTGCCTCCGATTTCAGTGCCGACTTTTTTCAGAACGCCGGCTATGTTTCTGTCTTGTGATGGTGCTCCAGGTCCCACAATGAAGTCAGGTCCACCTAGAGCGTAGAAATGGGTCGAATGATCGTGGACGAAGAAGGCGCAATAGCCTAACTCTCTGACCTTCTTTGCGGCTTCTGGCGGGTCAACCTTGTAAACGGCGTCTGTGGCTTTTGCGGATGCTAGGTGATGGGCCCAAGGGCAAACGCCGCAGATTCTTGTGGTGATGTTGGGCATTTCTTCAATTGGTCTTCCCTGGCAAAACTTTTCGAATCCTCTCAGTTCGACGACTTGGAAGTATGCTTCATCAACATTGCCGTTTTTGTTCAATAGGATGTGAATCTTTCCGTGGCCTTCGAGTCGTGTGATTGGATCTATCTTGATCAGTTTGGTTTCTTGCATCTCATGATCACTTTTGAGTCATGGTCTTTCGTTTGAGGATCGAGGCTGGGAGCGTGAACATGTAGAATGTTCCGAGGGGATCCTTGACTTGATCCACCATTGTTCTCACCTCGTCTTCACTCATGAGCTCCTCTCCTTCCAGTCCGAGCACTGAACCAAGTGAAGCAATCATCTTGGCGCCTTGGTCAAGGGTTTTGGAGGTGGGTCCCATGCAACCTCGACATGGCATATTTGCTTCGATGCATTTTGCTCCACATCCCATTCTTGTCGATGGGCCTAGGCATATGATCCCTTGGTCTAAGAGACATTTTTCTTGGTCAGGAATGATTTGTTGGAGTCTGTAGATCTTCGAGATCTTCTTCTCCTCTCTCTTTCTCGGGCATTCGTCGCATAGGATTCTGTTCGGTGCCAGTGTTTCGCCTTTCTGGGGTAGTTTTCCTGTGAGTATTGCTTCGATTGCCTTTTCCACTAGTGGTACTTCTGGAGGACATCCCGGTAGATAGTAGTCTACGTCGACGCAGTCGTGCAGGCATTGAACGGTATCAAACTTCTTGGGAAGGTGAAGCGAATATCCGTCTACCTTTGTTTCACTGAGTGGCTCCGTAAAGTCTGGGTTTTCCGTGCTGGGCGTTTCCTTGTAGACGGTTGCGAAAAGCTCCTTTGTGGTGGTCAGATTCGCTAGGCCTGGTACTCCCCCGTGGCATGCGCAGGCTCCGAATGCGATGATTGTCTTCGTCTTTTTTCTTAGTAGTTCTGCGATCTCCTTGTTTTCTTCGTTCGCTATTGAGCCGTGATAGAATCCAAGGTCGACGCTACCGTCAGGAAGCTGTATGAACTCCTTGAGTTTCTGATCAAAGGCAGTAGGCCAGAAAACTACTTCCACGGCGTTGAACACGTCGGTTAGCTTTTCTGCGAGGTCCACTATTGACATGTCGCAACCTGAACATGTTGCACCTAAACCAATGGCAAGCTTGAGTTTCCTTTGGCTCAATGTTCTCAACTCGACTCAAGAGGGTTAGGGCCCAAAGCGCGGATCTGATCTGTGAATTCATTCACCACTTTGGCGAACTTTTCGCCTTCTGATGCAGAAACCCATTCTAGCCTTACTCGCTGTCGCTCTATGCCTAATTGCTCGAGGAGCTTGAGAAGCAGGTGATATCTTCTTCGTGCCTTCAGGTTTCCTGTCAGATAGTGGCAGTCACTTGGGGGATGGCATCCTGCTATGAGCACTCCGTCGACTCCATTCTTGAGAGCGGCGAGCACGAAGGTAGGATCAACTCTGCCGCTACACATGACGCGGATGATCCTTAGGTTAGGGGAGTACTGGGTTCTGCTGGTTCCGGCAAGATCGGCGCCAGCATAGGAGCACCAATTGCAAAGAAAACCGAGGATTTTGGGTTCAAACTTGTCAGCCATATTGGTCACTTCGCAACCGCCTGTTCGATCTGCGACATCACCTGTTCATCTGTAAAATGGTTGGTTTTGATTGCGCCGGCTGGGCACGCGGCAGCACAAACTCCACACCCCTTGCACAGCGCTTCGTTGATTTTGGCCCTCTTATCCTCAATTGAAACTGCGCGGAAAGGACAAAGAAGAACGCATGTACCGCAACCGCCACAAATCGTGTCATCGACTGTGGCGTAGTATGGTTCGACCACGTACACTCCTGGTGCCATGAGAGACGCGGCTCCTGAAGCGGCTGCTTTTGCTTGAGCGACTGCGTCGGGGATATCTTTCGGACCGGCCGCTGTTCCTGCAATAAGCACTCCGTCTACTACAGTATCAACCGGTCTCAATTTCGGATGAGCTTCAGAAAAGAATCCATCCGGCCCAGCCGGGATCTTCAGAATCTTTCGGATCTCGTTTGCACCCATGCTTGGGATAATACCCACCGAGAGAACAACCAGATCGGCCTCTATCTCTAATGGTGTTCCTAGGAGCGTGTCTTCAGCTCTGACGATGAGATTCTGGCTCTTGGCGTCTTCAAGTATTTCCGCCACTCTTCCTCTCGTGAAGAGAACCCCGTAGTCCTTTGCAGCTTTCTCATAGAATTCTTCGAAGCCTTTGCCGAAAGCTCGTATGTCCATGTAGAAGACTCGAACTTCGGTCTCTGGATGTTTCTCCTTGAGCTGCCTAGCCTGCTTCACTGCGTACATGCAGCAGACTCGCGAGCAGTAGAGGTTGGTTCTCTCGTTTCTTGAGCCCACACACTGAACGTAGACGACTCTTTGTGGTTCTTTGAGATCTGAAGGTCTCAGTACTTTGCCGCTTGTGGGCCCGGATGCATTGAGCATTCGTTCCGTTTCGAGTGATGTTACGACGTTCTGGAACACGCCGTAGTTGTATTCTTGATCGTTCGACGGGTTGTATGGATCATGTCCTGTGGTGACAATTATTGTGTCCACATCAAGCTCTATTTCTTGAGGCCTCTGATCATAGTCTATTGCGTCAGGTTCGCAGACTTCTTTGCATTTTCCGCAGGCAAGAGGTGTTAGACCGAGACAGTTTGCTTCGTCAAGGACATAGGATGGGGGTACTGCTTGAGGAAAGGGTATGTAGATCGCTTTTCTCCAGCTCAGATTGGTGTTGAATTCGTCAGGGATTTCTACGGGGCAGATCTTGGAGCATTCATTGCATGAGGTGCATTTCTTCTCTTCGACATACTTGGGCCTTTGTAGTACCTTTACTTTGAAATTTCCGACAAATCCTTGAACATCTTTTACTTCGGCATAGGTGAAGAGCTTCACGTTGGGGTGGCGTGATACGGAGACCATCTTTGGAGTTAGTATGCAGGATGAGCAGTCCATTGTTGGAAAGGTCTTGTCAAGTTGTGCCATTCGTCCGCCGATTGTAGGCGATTTCTCGACCAAGTAGACAGTGAAGCCCGAGTTTCCCAGATCAAGTGCCGCTGAGATACCGGAGATTCCTCCGCCTATGATAAGTGCTCGTCTTCCCACCTTAACCTCCTTAGGTTTGAGATCCTCAAGTTTCGCTGCTCTTGCCACGCTCATTCTCAATGTGTCCTTCGCGATCTCCAAGGCTTGCTCAGGGTCTTTCATGTGAACCCAGGCATCCTGCTCTCTAACATTTGCCATCTCGAAGAAGTAGGGAGACAAGCCTTCTTCTTGGAGAACCTTGCGAAACGTTGGCTCATGTAAGGTGGGACTGCAGGCTGCCACTACGACTCGATTGATCTTGCTTTCATGAATATCCTTCCGTATCAGCTGCTGGCCGGGGTCAGAACACATGTACGTATAGTCTCTTGCTATGACAACGTTGGGAAGCTTCTCCACGTACGCGAGGAGTCTCTTGATGTCAATGACTCCAGCTATGTTGCTTCCGCAGTGACACAGATATACGCCGATTCTAGGCTGCTCGGACACCTTTCGACTCCTCTGTCAGCTTCAGAGTGAAATCGTAGCCCGTCCTGAAGGCCTCAAGATTAAGCTTGTCGGTTCCTCTTGGCACGAAACGAACTATTGCTTTTTCTACAGCTCTAGGATCAAGTATCTTTGATGCAGCTGTGACGCTTCCGATCATAACCATGTTTGCGACGATTCTCTTGCCAAGCTTCTCTGCCATACGCACTGTAGGGACAGCGTAGACCTTTGCGTTTCTTATCTCTTTGAAGCCAGGCACCATGTCGGGATCATAAATAACAACTCCGCCAGTTTTGATGTCCTCGACATACTTTTCGAATGCCTCCTGGGACATTACTCCGACCAGATCAGGTCGCTCAAGCTTAGGATAGTCAATCTCACTATCAGAGATGACGACTTCAGACTTGCATGCGCCGCCTCTTGCCTCAGGGCCATATGATTGTGTCTGTGTCGCGTTTTTTCCGTCAAATATCGCGGCGGCTGTTCCAAGGATCACTCCGGCGAGCACTATGCCTTGGCCGCCGAGTCCTCCTAGTCTAATTTCATAGCGGGGCATTGGTCAGTTTACTCTCCTTGTCAAGTGCCCCCTGAACTGTCATCATTTGTCGTTTCAATAGGTCAGTGTACTCTGGCTTGTCGACGTCAACGAATTCACCCACTACGATCCTGTCAGGTCCAACCTCCGCCTTGAGCGGGTCGCTGAAATGCTGAACAACACTCTTCTCTTTGAGCCAGTTGAACTGGTCGATTGGGTCGCCCATCCTGTTCCTTCTGCCGTACTGTTCAGGACAGGGTGTGATTACCTCAATGAACGTGAAGCCTTTCTTCGACAAAGCTTTCTTGATGGAATCTCTTATTCTTCGAACATGAACCGTGGTCCATCTTGCCACGTAGACGGCTCCAGAGCCAGCTGCCAAGTGCACAAGGTTGAAGGGATGTTCGATGTTACCGTAAGGTGTCGTGGTAGTTCTGCCATCGAGTATTGTAGTCGGCCCAGCTTGCCCCCCTGTCATTCCATAATTGAAGTTGTTTGAGCAGATCACAGTAATGTCGATATTTCTTCGGGCAGCATGAATGAAGTGATTTCCACCGATCGAAAACAGATCCCCGTCTCCGCTTATCACGACCACCTTGAGATCCGGCCTTGACGCTTTCAGTCCAACTGCAAAGGCGATCGCTCTTCCGTGCGTTGTGTGGAAACCATCCAATCTGACGTATCCCGATATCCTACCTATACAGCCTATTCCTGAGACAACCGAAACTTTGTTCGGGTCCATTTTCAGCTCTTCTATGGCGCGCAGAAACTCGCTTAGAATAACCCCGTCTCCGCATCCAGCGCACCAAATGTGGGGAATCATCCCCTTGCGAGTGAATCTCTCCATAGGGTGTATTTCTTGAGTCATTTCTTCTCCCTCATTATGAGACTGAGGAGTTCGTCAGGTGTGTGAGGATCCTCGCCCAACTTTGGCACGAAAGTTATCTTTCGGTAGTCAAATCTTCGTTCAACTTCTCGAACGATTTGACCATAATTCACTTCGGCCACTATGATTCGGTCAACATGATCTGCGATGGCCTCTATCTCTTTGTCCGGAAATGGCCAAATAGTTGTGAGGCCGAGGAACCCCGCCTTCATTCCTCGCTCTCTTGCCCGAGCCACCGCCGCTATCGCGGATCTGGCTACACTTCCATAGGCGATCACACAGACTTTTGCGTCGTCTAGGAGAAGCTTTTTGACTTGAACTATTGAGTCTCTGTTCGTTCTTATCTTGTCGCACAATCTTTTCACAAGCTTTGTCTGTTCCTCAGCACTGTCTGTTTGCGGATGTCCTGTCTCATCATGGGTGAGCCCGGTAGCATAGAACCTATACCCTTCTCCAAAGGTTGCCATAGGTGGAACCAGGTCCTCATCTGCCTGAAAGGGATTGTACTGTTCAGGTGGTACGTTCGGCTTTTTCCTGTTGGTGATCTCTAATTGGTCTGCGGGCGGGATGACAAGTCGTTCTCTCAAGTGACCTATTACTTCATCCAACATCACAAAGACTGGAACTCTGTATCTCTCTGACAGATTGAAAGCGCGGACGGTTAGGTCGAAGCTTTCTTGAACTGAGGAGGGCGCGAGTGCAATAATCTCGTAATCGCCATGTGAACCCCACTTGGCCTGCATTACGTCCTGTTGCCCAGTCTTTGTTGGCTGGCCGGTGCTGGGTCCGCCCCGCATCACATCGACGATTACGATTGGGGCCTCGGTCATGACTGCCAGTCCGATATTCTCCTGCATGAGGCTGAAGCCTGGGCCTGAGGTTGCTGTCATTGATTTGACTCCGCCGTAGGAAGCGCCTATTATTGCCGCTGCAGAGCCAATTTCATCTTCCATTTGGAGATAGACCCCTCCCACTTCTGGGAGTCTTCTTGCCATGCGTTCAGCTATTTCTGTAGCTGGCGTGATCGGGTAGCCTGCGAAGAACCTGCAGCCTGCAGCAATCGCGCCTTCAGCACATGCAAAGTCGCCTTGAGTGAAGTGTGTGCCGGTCAACACATCTCTTGCTATCATTTTTCTTCATCCTTTTTTCTAAGGAAAATGGCCAAGTCGCCACACAATTCCTCGCATAGGCCGCATCCGACGCAATTCTCTTTGTTTACTACTCGCGGTGGGTGAGCACCGTGCGCGTTCAATTTCGGATCGTAGTCGAGAACATCTTTCGGGCAGAGCTCTATGCAGACGCCGCACCCCTTACATCTTTCCGGTATGGTAGCGATCTCAACTTCGAGAATCTTGAGATTGCGTTGGGGGGAAAGCGGCTTTCTAGTAACCTCCAATATTTCCTCGCCTTGACGTCTAATCCTTCACCATGGGCATTATTTCCGCCCTTTCAACCTTACCCTAGGCTATTGGTGGCATTCAGCCGAGTTGGAAGAGGTGGCAAAATTATCTCTCGCGCTTAAAACTGTATGGTTATGAGATTCCTGCTCGTACATTGTCATTGAGATACAAAGACTGGTGGGAAGAAGGGGCTTGGAAAGTAAAGTAGGTATCCATGGCAAGGGTGAAGTTAGACTGGAGGATCTCCTTGAGCAAGTGAAGACTCATGAACGTTTCAGGGAGGTTGGTGGAATAGGTATCTTTGTCGGAGTGACTCGAAGCACATCAGCCGACGGTAAGCCTGTCTCTCATCTTGAGCTTGAGGCCTATGAAGGGAAGGCCGAGGAGGCCATGGCTTCCATAGCCAATGACGTCTCTAGCCGAAGCGGGATCGTTGACGTACTCATACATCATGTCACGGGGAAGCTGTATCAAGGAGACATAATCATGGCAGTGCTAGTTGCGGGAAGATCTAGGAAGGATGTTTTTCCAGCACTTGTCGAAGCTGTCGAGAGAACAAAGAGCAGCGTGCCTATTTGGAAGAAGGAGTTCCTTTCTTCTGGGGAATCCTATTGGGTTAGTGAAAAAGAGCCCATCGCCAAATCAGATAAGAAATCCCGAAGGCAATACGCAGACACCTCGCGCAAGCTATCATGACATCGCTGGGAAACTTCTAGTTGTGTCAGCCAGGACATCAGAAGAATTACTCTATCCAAAGCATCAGGGCAAGATCTGCTTCAGGAACTGGAGATACAGTCTATCGAGATCATGCTCAGATTTGACCTGTATTTCAAGTCGTTTTGTGAACTCGTTCTCAACGACGGTCGCAATCTTCAGCTTTTCATAGAGTTCGTCTAGAACTTCTTTGCGAGCGCCCGTGGCAGGCTTTCTAGGAGTGACAGTGCAGCACCCCACATGTTTTTCGCGCCAAAGGCCGACTCTACGAGATACCCTCTCTATCTCAACCTTGTCAAAACCTATAAGCGGTCTCAGAATCGGAAACGTCACCCCGTGAGAGGTCGCCGACAGATTCCGAAGAGTCTGGCTTGCTTTCTGTCCGAGCGACTCCCCAGTTACAATGGCCTGTGCGTTCACTGACATGCAGACCAGTTCTGCAGCTTTGAACATTCCTCTTCTGCAAATCACACACATGAATCTTCCAGCTCGGCTGCTCAGGATCGTAGATAGAATCTCCCCCCATGGATACAGAACCACTTTCTCAAAGGGAATCCTTTCCCTCAGAGCCTTCAGCGATTCCATGACCAGTTCAAAAGAAACCTCACAGTAGAACGGGTGGAGACAAAAATGCAGAGGGATCACTTCCATCTTTCTGCTGGCCAGATACATTGCCACAGGAGAATCTATTCCACCCGAAATGAGTGCTACAGCTTTCGTCATAGCCCTCTCTCTCAGTGAAGCGTAACTAGTGTTTCAATCATGAGGAATGAACTTCCACGATGCGTTCCTTCTTCCTTCGCAGAATCGCCAAGGCTGCTGCAAGTGCAAGAGTCACTACCACGACCCGTGTATCAAACTCTGGGACTATTACCTCAATCTTTGACTGCAGAGTGGTTTTATCCGTCAATCCTTCATGCCGGTTTCGAATGTATCCAGTTTGGTCTATGAGGATTAGTGTGGGAATCACTGTAACTTGGTACTTCCGTGCGACACTAACGGTGTCCTTTGCCACTATCCAAGTCATGCCATAACCCTTCGCGAAAACTCTCAACACTGAATCCGAGTCATGCATAGGATCTACACTGATTGAGATTATCACAACTGTATCGTTAGGATAGGTGTTTGTTAGAGCCTTGAGATGATGGATTTCTTCTTGACATGGGCCACACCAAGTGGCGAAGAAATCGATCAGGATGATTTTTCCTTTGAAGTCTGAAAGCGAAAATCCAACTCCATTGATGTCAGTTAAGGTGAAGTCCGGGGCTAGGGTCTGTCCGTAGGATATCCCAGCTTCGACAAGAATCAGGGTCATCATGGCCAATGGAATAAGGACGAAGGATGAGCGTCGCATACTTGTCATGATGGACACGGTTTCGCCATATCTATTAAACGTTTACAGGAAATATGGTCTACATCGCGCGAAATGCGCGTGTTCTTTTCTTCGGCTTGAACGGAAAAAGAATGCTTTGGTCCATTCTGTTTTCGGTTGTTGATTCTTGGAATTCGGCAACTCTTATTAGAGGAGGTGCCATTCGAGAAGTTGCGGTCGAAACCTTGGTTGAGAAGATTCTAGTTCCTGTTGATGGTTCCAGAGTAATGGAGCGGAACGTCAAGTTCGCATGTGATCTCGTCAAGGCATTGGGTGGAACCATGACTTTGATGCATGTTGTGGTTCTGCCTGCCTCCATGGAGCCTGGAGTGCCCATTGATCCTACTCCTTTGGAACAAGCAGGAGCGAGGATTCTGGAGGCTGCGCAAAGAATTGCTCAGGAGAATGGATGTAAGGCAGAGGGGATCCTTGAAACAGATTTCGGCAACGCAGGTCACAGAATCGTTAGGATAGCCCAAGAGAAAGGATTCACTCTTATCATGATCGGTGCAAGAGGCGGAAGCAAGATCGTGAATCTGCTTCTTGGAAGCGTCTGTCACACAGTGGCACATAACGCCACATCTCCAGTGTTGATTATCCGGCCTTAGTGGCAACTCAACGGCCGTGTTCTTGATAAGGAAAGCCTTATTGTTTCGTCAACCAGAAATTACGGGCGTGGATCAGGAAATGTTTCAAAAGGCTCTTGTTCCCGTTGATGGCTCACCATTTACTGCCGGGCTCGTGGCCTACTCAATAGCTTTTGCAAAGAAGGCAGGCTGTTCTTTGACTCTTGTGTATGTTTTGGATAAGCCTCAGATGGCCTCCGTGGCGGAGGTAGAGAAACAGAAGGCCGCCAACATGGGAATTCCAGAACAGTCTCGGGAGAAGGCGGTTGGAGAGGGAGTTTCTGCTTCGTCAAGAGTCGAGGTGGGGACTCCGGCTGAAACAATAATCTCTTTGGCTGAGCGTGAGAAATTCGATCTAATCATCTTAGGGTCAAGAGGCTACAGTCAGCTGAGAAGGCTAATCGTGGGGAGCGTCGCCGATAAGGTGATGGAACACGCACCGTGTCCCGTCTTGATCTTTAGATAATCTCATACGGTCGCTCGTAATTGGCTAGGATGTTCAAGCTGTTTGCGTGGTTATCTCTTCTGATTCCCTGAACTGCATCTGGTATAGCCGTGCGTAAAGGCCTCTCCTTGCAACTAGTTGGTCATGTGTGCCTTCTTCAACTATTTTTCCTTGATCCAGAACTACTATTCTATCGGCATTCCTGACAGTGGACAGTCTGTGAGCAATTATCAGTGAGGTGCGATTCTTCAGAAGGCTTTCTAAGGCTCGTCTAATCAGGAGTTCTGTGTAAGGGTCGACACTCGAGGTGGCTTCATCCATTATGAGGATTCTGGGATCGGCCAAAAGTGCTCTGGCGAAAGAGATGAGTTGCCTCTGGCCTATTGAGAGGTTCGTTGCACCCTCACGGATTATTGTATCGTAGCTGCTAGGTAACTTTTCGATGAAGTCATGCGCCCCCACAGCTTTTGCCGCTTCAATGATTTCTCTGTCCGATGCGTCTGGTCTTGAATAGCTTATGTTCTCCTTGACTGATCCTGCAAAAAGGAATGGTTCTTGAAGAACCATACCAATCTGTCTGTGAAGTGATTGAAGCTTTACATCTCGAAGGTCATATCCGTCAACTCTGATTGATCCGACTGTAGGATCGTAGAAGCGGCAGACGAGATTTATCAGAGTGGTCTTGCCAGCGCCTGTGGGGCCAACAATAGCCAAGGTTTCATTGGAAGCGATCCCCAGGTTTATGTTGTTCAAGACCAAAAGCTTCGGGTCATAGCCAAATGAGACATCTTCGAAGCTTATCTCTCCCATTAACCTCTTAAGTTCAATCGAGTCACTCTTGTCGGCTATGTCTATGGGGGCGTCAATCAGTTCGAACATTCTTTCCGCGCCGGCCATAGCAGACTGAAAGTTTGTGTAGAATATGCTCAATTGAAGGAGTGGCCGGAAGAACATTGTCAGGTAAGACATGAAAGCCACAATTGTTCCTATGGTTATTGTGCCTAAGAAGGCTTGAAGACCACCGTACCAGAGTACTGCACATGTTCCAACGGCAGAAATCATCTCAACTCCCGCAGGGAAGACTGCGAATAGTCTCGCTGCCACCAGATTTGCCTGAAGATTTTCAATGTTGACTTGGCCGAATGCTTGCTGTTGGTCTGATTCTCGCGTGAATGATTGTATGACTCGCATTCCCATAATGCTTTCAGCGAGCTTAGCCGTCACGCCCGCCATCTTCTGTTTGGTCGTCAGATACGCACTTCTTGCCTTCGCTTGGAAGACGTAGATCAATGCGATAAGCATGGGCACTATGATCATTGATGCAAGAGTCAACTGTGGGCTCAACCAAACCATTATTATGAAGACTCCAGCAACCGTGACGGCATCGCTCATCACTGTAAGGATTCCCGATGTCAACAGTTCCTGGAGCGAATCCACATCATTTGTTACTCTTGAGACTATGCTGCCAGACACGTTTTCTGAATAGAACTTTAGCGAAAGCCTTTGAAGTCGAGAGAACATCTCCTCTCGGAACTTGTAGATCGTTCTCTGCCCTATGCCGGACATTAGGTATAGCTGTCTGTTGCTCGTGACAAAGTTCACGAAGTTGATCGCTATGTACGCCAGTATGATGTTAGTTAGGCCAGTGATGTCTTGTGTAGCGATGTATCTGTCAATCGTAATTTTGAGAATGTAGGGGCCGGCAAGATTTGTTGCCGCGGTAATCAGGAGAAAAATGATGCCACCAATGAGGGGGGCTCTAAATGGAAGGGCGTATGTGCTTAGTCTCCGCAGTAGGACTCGGTCTGGAACCTTTCTCTCCGCTGGTTTTTCACCGAGAAAATCCGCGGCGTGCCAGTGGGCCATGGTCCTATTTGGTCCTTCGCTGCACGGCTTGAGCCTCTAGAATGTCTTCCTGTTCCTTGAACTGTGTGCGATAGATCTTTGCGTAAATTCCATCCTTTGCGAGTAGCTCTTCATGGCTTCCTTCTTCAACAATTGCACCGTTTTCAAAGACCACAATTCTTGTTGCGTTCTTTATTGTCGAAACTCGCTGAGTTATTATGAACGTCGTACGATTCTTCAACAGGATCTGTAACGCTTGTTGGATCTCATGCTCTGTTTCAACATCTACGCTGGAAGTTGAGTCGTCAAAGATCAGTATGCGTGGGTTAAGAAGAAGAGCTCTCGCAATCGCAATCCTCTGTCGTTGGCCGCCTGAAAGTGTGACTCCCCTTTCACCAACCTTGGTATCATATTTGTCTGGGAATGACATTATGAAATCGTGAGCGCCGGCTATCTTTGCTACCTTTTCGATATCCCCCATTGTTGCGTCAGGCCTACCGTAGGCTATGTTTTCTCTTATTGAAGCGGAGAAAAGGAATGTTTCTTGGAGAACTATTCCGATTTGCTGTCTCAGGGACCTGAGCGTCACATCTCGAAGATCGTAACCATCTATTGTTATGCTTCCCTCAGTTACATCGTAGAATCTAGGAATCAGCTGTATCAACGAGCTTTTGCCTGATCCAGTTGCGCCAAGCAGTGCGATCGTTTCACCCATCTTCACTGCCAAGTTGATCCTATCCAGAACTCTTGCGCCAGGAGCGTATTCAAAGAAAACATCTTTGAACACGATTCCTCGCTGTATTGGTGGCAGCTCGATGGCGTCAGGCTTGTCTTCAACCTCAGGTTTTGCATCCATTATCTCGAAGATTCTTTCCGCACCAGTAATTGCTTGCTGATAGAACGTCATGAGGAATCCAATGAATCGAACCGGCATTACTAGCATCGCTAGGTATGCGGCTGAAGCCACAAGTGAACCGATTGTCATATTCCCTCGGATTACCTCTCCTCCTCCGTACCAGTAGACCAGAGCCGTTCCAAGGCTCACCGTAAAGGCCATGAAAGGCATGAACATGGAGCGATAGCGCCAGATCTCAAGATTCGTCTTCAAGTATCTGCTATGTGGTACAGAGAACTTTTTCTTCTCATGTTCTTCTTGTGCGAATGCTCTTACGACCCTTGTTCCAACGATTGTTTGCTGAATCACCGAGGTCATATCTCCAAAGATCTCCCTCGTCAAAGCGAAACGTGGTCTGATCCTCTTTGAGAAGTTGTAGGCTGCCACAAGAACAAGTGGTATCGTTGCAAGATAGAACAACATCAAGCGTGGATCAATCGTAGATATGACCAAGACAACACTTCCTACCGTCAGAACGGATGAGACGAGGGTTTCAAGCCACCATGCGAGTAGCGCTCTTACTTGTTCCACGTCGCTGGTAACTCTTGACATTAGTTGGCCTGTTTGAGCCTGATCGTAGAAGCTGAACGATTTCTCTTCAAGGGATTTGAACAGGTTGTTTCTTAGATCAAACACGACTTTCTGGCCAATGTATTGCTGGGTGAATCTCTGGGTGAATGAGAAGACAGATCGAAGGGCAGCTATGACGATGATGGAGAGTGAAAGCCAGGCTAGCTGGTCATACATGTTTTGGACTAGGACCTTGTCCACGACTTCTCTGATTATGAGTGGAACAATAACGTTCAGGTAGGTAACTGCAACCACGCATAACATGGCAACTGTCGTTGCAGGCCAGTACTTGGCCATGTATTTCAGAACTCGAAGGAATGTACCCCGCCTTCGATGCTTCTGTTGGCTTTGAAGGCTCTGCGATGCCACGGTTTACCACGATATTTCTTTGATAGACTAAGGGGGGAATGGGAACGGTGGAATAAGGGTTGTGTCGTTTTCTGAGACTCAATTGCAGGCCGAAGCATAGAGATGATGGACAAAGGGATATTGCCCGCAATACGATAGTTTGACACCGCAAGGTGCGTGTAGATGGAGAAGGTCTACAGAGAATTTCATAGTAAGGATGGGCGAAAAGTAGTTCTTCGAACTCCGCGAATAGGTGATCTGGATGATTTTCTTGAATTCATCAATTCGCTAGTTGACGAAGAGGCGGACATACTAGTTAACGAGAAGACGAGCCGCGATGCTGAGGCCGATTGGCTTGGCAAGCTACTGGCAGAGATCGAGAAGGGCAAGGTGATCAATGTTACCGCGGAAGTCAAAGGAAAGGTTGTTGGGAATTCGGATGTTCACAAAGGAACCGGGAAGAGGAGTCACACAGGGGCTTTGGGGATCGCTCTCAGGCATGGCTATCGTGACGTTGGAATTGGAACTGAGATGATGCGAGTTCTTGCGGAGGAGTCTGGGAAGGCTGGGTTGAAGCTTCTGCGGTTAAGCGTCTTCGATTCGAACTTGCGGGCTAGGCATGTCTATGAGAAGGTTGGTTTTCGAGAGGTTGGGAGAATACCTAAGGCGATACGCAAAGGAGACAGCTATGTTGATGAGGTGTGGATGGTACTGGAATTGTAGCTGTAGAAGCCTTTTCAGCCGAACTTATCTGTTCCGCCGCAATTCTGCAGTAGATCTATCAAAAATGTCAAAAGAGATTCCCTTGCTTAGGATTCTCTGTTGCGAGTGAGTAGAGCCTTGCAGAAGAGCAAGAGGAAGCGAAAGGAGACTGATTCTGACAGGCTCTTCCGGCTGATCTCTGAAAATCAAGGATTGAGTACTCAGGAAATATCTGAGAAACTGGCATGGACTAGCAGTAAGACCAACCGCATGCTTGGTGTTTTGGAGAGAAAAGGATGGATAGTCAAAAGAGTCTTTCCTGCAGCTCAGCCAAGAATATTGGTGAAGCCCGACGAGACAGTTCAACGTCTTAATTACCAATTCGCAAGACTGGTGGAATGGAAAACTAAGTTAGAATTCAGAGAGAAAGAGCTTTTCGACAAATGTGTTTCGGCGCAAATGGAAGGAGATTCTACAAAGGCAACTATGTATGCTAACCAATGCGCTGAGATACGGAAGATCATTAAGCTTGTTTCTGGAGCGGAGCAGACTTTGTCGCTACTGAGCACTCCACGAAGCTAATCCTTTGATTGTGCTTTTCGCTCTAAGTGGATTCGAATGGCCCAATTGAATATCTGCCCCATACCTTCGAAGTGACTTCGATGTCAGGTTGGCAAGAGTGTCTCGCGCGCGCTCAAGGAGAAGCAACTGTGCTTCTACGGGACCATATGTCCGCTTGAGGCATGCTCAGAAGTTCCTGAGGCAGAACGTACACCTGAACTGAAGGAGGCACTGGAAAGAGCTGCAGAGTTCTTGTTGATGCATCGCCTGTACAAAGCAGACCACCATGGCTATCGCGTAATCAATCTTGGATGGTTGAAGTTCAGCTTTCCTTGGTTCTACGGATACAATGCTCTGAGAGGGCTCTCAGCTGTTACAAAGCTGGGCTATGTTGACGATGAACGCCTGGCAGACGCCATACAGGCGCTCGTTTAGAAACGTCGCTCAGATGGAACATGGCCGCTTGATAGCTCGCCGGTTGGCAGAATGCAAGCGAACATTGAATCAGTTGGCAGACCTAGCAAGTGGATAACACTGAACGCTCTGAGAGTACTAAAACGTCTGTATAAAACAAGAAACGAAAAGGTGAGAGAAGCACTGTCAGAGAGTCGACGCGCTTTCTCACAGCCATGATTTCGCGTTCTCATATGCTGTCGCAAGATGCGTTCTAGCGTCCGATGTGACTGGCTCCATATGTCCCGGTAGAATGAAGTCTACTTTCAACATGGCCAGACGTGCCAGTGATTCTACTAGTTTGCGGCTTTCTCCACCAGGAAGGTCTGTGCGGCCAAACCCTCCATCTGGAAAGACGGTGTCTCCTGAGAAGAGAATCTTGTCTTGCCGTTCGTAGAGGCATATCGCTCCCGGCATGTGGCCTGGCGTATGAATCACCTCAAGTCTGCGGTTTCCTGCTAAGACGGAATCTCCATTATGAAGCTTAGAGACGCCAAGGCCAAATCCTACAACATCATCGATCTGATCTTCGTGCAGGAGCACTCTTGGCGAGGCCATGCTGGCTAATGCCTCAATGCCTCCGGTGTGGTCGAAATGCGTATGCGTCAGGATGATCTGTTTCACGTTTCTCGGGTCAAGATCCAGAGTTTTCAGTTTGGGAGGCAATGTGTTCATAGGGTCACCTGCGCCAGTATCAATGACCGTTATCTCATCTACTCCTATCGTGTAAACGTTGGAGCTTAGACCTATGCCTTCTACGTAGCAGATTCCTGAAAGACGGGGGCTGTAAATCTCCAGCTTTACGATCATGTTGGTCTTCTCGCTTTCTTACGAAGGGTTCCAGCAATAGGCGTGATAAAGCGAGCGCCATCAATTTCTGAAGATTTCATTGGTTTAACTGTTCGGTTCATGAAATCGTCGCATGACAACTGGGAGAACGTGTTAATATGTGCACATAGAAGCGTTCGACTCCGTTGTTTCTTTTTGCCTAGGATGCTGCTGTATAGGCTCACTCCCATAGAGACTCGTCACGAGAGTAGCTTTAATTGCGAATCAGGCCAGAATTGTGTGGCTGCGGGGGTACCCGAGACCCGTCTATCTCTAGAAGGGCGGGATTCAGGTCTAAGGGGCAGGGCCTCACGCTCCGGAATGGGCCGTGGGGTGCAAAGCTTAGGACCCTGTGGCAAAGGCCTTCGTGGGTTCGAATCCCACCCCCCGCACTTCTACTCCTCAGTAGCAACATGATTTCAATGTCATTTGATGAAACCCAAGACTGTCAATTAGCCTCGATTGCGTGACGGACGATCCTCGCACTGATGCCTCGCTGCTATGAGGGTTACATCAGAGTTTGAATGGAATAGTCGCACTCAGATTTCTTCCAGTAGCTTGAGAAACTGCTCTCTAGTGATCCCGCTATCTCTGATTATCTTGGACAGCATTCCTCTCCTAGGTCTTCTCCAAGATGCACCGGAACAACGGTCACTCTTCCATCGGAGTGTTTCATGATGACGTGACTGCCTCGTTGCCTGACGACTTCAAATCCTATCTTGCTAAGAAGCTTGATGACTTTCTTGGCAGGTGTGGGTCTCAGGCTCACTTGACCGGGACCTCTATGAACTGAACGCCGACGATCTCGATCTTTCCATCGGGTTTCGTCCCCTCAGTTTCCAAGTATAGCTCGATCGCCTCTTTGATCCTGCCTGTTATTTGGTCAAGCGTCTTGGCTTGAGTGTGACAACCCGGCAATTCTGGGACTGAGGCGATGTAGTATCCATCCTCATCCCTCTCAACCAGTACGCTGAACTTCATTTGCATCTCCTAGAATCCGAATGTTATAGCCACTATTAAAGCATCACAGGACGAAGGCCGGCTGAACGGTCGGTCGCCGTACTCATCGATCAAATGCTTGATCCAACATTGGCAACACTGAAACATATCCAGGCAAGATGCTTGGTCGTCTCAGAATGTAAGAGCGAAGGGAAAAGCGCGATCCCGATCTGAGTTTGGAGACGCACCCCCGCACCAAGAGATACACACTACGACTAGCACTCAAGATATGCACAGCAGGAACAGCGGCCGCCATACAGCTGAGAATGAACCGCTCTGGCTTTCCTTGAGCAACCTTAAATCGCTCCTGAATCCAACCGCTTTGACCGAAAACATAGAGAGACGGTAACAAGTAGGCGCAGATCGTGAGAAGAGAAAGGCAGGCAGCGATCTTCATTGCTGGGTTGCTTGCAATTGTTGCAGCATATTGGCTGGTAATGAGATTCGTTCAGAACCCTGAGGTTTCGTCTCTGCCCTACTACACGTTCAGAACTCTTCTGAGAATAACGCTAACTCTGGGAATTTCTATAGTCTGGGGCGTCCCCTTCGGAATACTGGCCTCAACGAACAAGACCGCCTCGATGATCCTCGTACCTTTCATCGACTTGTTACAGTCAGTTCCGATTCTCGGCTATTTTCCTGTCATAATACTGTTCTTCGTATCGCTTTTTCATGGAAGTGAAATCGGAATTGAGCTGTCCGCAATATTGCTACTTTTCACTTCTATGGCCTGGGCTATATTCTTCGGGGTCGTGGGCGCCGTCAAAGGAATTCCCGTCAACATAATTGAAGCTGCGCAGGGATTCGGAGTGACCGGCATCAATTACATACGCCACGTGCTTCTTCCTGCAATTGGGCCCTCTCTGATCTCTGGAGCCACGCTGGCATGGTGCGACGGATGGTTCTTCATGATAGCGGCAGAGTACGTAGTCTATTTGGGCGCAACCTATTCCGTGCCCGGCCTTGGGTCCTATTTGGCGAAGGCCGCCTATGTCTACAACGATCTGAATCTTTCCCTCATCCTACTAGTTCTAATCACTGCAATAGTTCTCTACATTAACTTCCTGACTTGGCATCCACTTATGGAGAGAGTTGCCACTGGTACCTACAAACCTGTTGTCAGAGTAGGTCTCTCTGGGCTTGGAAAACTTGGAATAATTGGACCGAGGTGGCTGCGAATAGGAGACCGATTTCACAGACCGAAGTCAATCATTCTAGCCTCTAAGTGGCTGAAAAAGTACACGCGCCTAGAGAAAGCGATCGCATTGGCTATGTCATTGGGCGGGGTCTTCGCAATGATATACTTCGCTCTCGGGCAGATTCCCAGCCCAGAAGCGTTTCGTGAGGCTTTCTCAGATCCAGAACTCCTCAATCTTCCCATCTACATTGTCTTGACCATGGGAAGGCTTGCAATTGCATACACCATCTCTCTGGGCATTGCGTTGGGGATGGGCGTTTTGGCTGCGGAACACAAGAGGTTCGCGGCAGTCTTCTATCCGATATACGATATTGGACAGGCAGTTCCGATTTTGGCACTATTCCCCATATTTTTCGTCTATTTCAGTCGGATATTCGGAGGGAGGATTGGCTTAGAGATGACCGCAATCCTCGTTCTGGTCCTAGACATGATATGGTACATGTTTCTGAACGTTGTTGGAGCTGTGAAGAGTATCCCAGGTGAGATAAAGGAAGTTGGTCGTCTTCTTGGATTCAAGGGTATAGGACGCATCGTACACATGGTCATCCCGGCAATTCTCCCGGCAATTGTCACAGGAAGTATTCTATCCTGGGGCACAGGGTGGAACACCATAATATTCGCTGAATACATGCCGTATGGAATGGATATGTTCGGAGGGCTCCCTCTCGAGCTTCCTGGTCTTGGATCATATCTGGACAAGACTGGCTACTTGCCCCCTCCAAAAGGCAATCCTATTCGACTCTTCTTCCTACTGGGTATCGTTGCCTCCATCGTTCTTTCGATGGAGGGTCTGGTGTGGAGAAGATTACTGAAGAGATTCGAGAAATATCGAGTCGAGGTCTGACTCTTGACTGTACTTGACATAGAACATGTAACAAAGACGTTTCAATTCGAACAAACTAGAATCCGCGTCTTGGAGGATGTCAGCTTCTCTGTCAAAGAAGATGAGTTCCTATGCATAGTTGGCCCGTCCGGATGCGGTAAGTCCACACTTCTAAGAATAATTGCAGGTCTAGAGCACGCTGATTCAGGCGAAGTTCTCTTCCACGGCCAACCACAAAGATCTCCAACACCGAAGATCACCATGATATTCCAACTCTTTGGTTTACTTCCATGGAAGACTGCGTTCCAGAACGTGGAGGTCGCGCTGGAGGTACTCGGAGTCAGGAAGGAAACAAGATTGGAAATAGCTAGGTCTCATCTCAAGATGGTCGGCCTGGAAGGTTTCGAGAACACCTACCCTCACGATCTTTCAGGCGGAATGAAGCAAAGGGTGGGAATTGCAAGAGCATTGGCTCTACAGCCCGAGGTTCTCCTCATGGATGAACCTTTCTCTTCATTGGACGAGCTGACAGCAAAGAATCTCCGCTCCTTGGTGATGGATCTCAGAAGGAAGTCCTCGCTTTCAACAAACACTTTCATCATGGTCAGTCACAATGTTGAGGAGGCCGTATTCATGGCCGATCGAGTAATCGTGATGTCACCCAGGCCTGGAAAAGTCGTTGAAGAAGTCAATGTAGATATTCCTAGACCCAGAATGAGTTACCTAAGAGATCCAATCTATTTCAAGTACGTTGACCAGGCTGTTGGCATTTTGGAAAGAACGAAGTAGATTCTCATGAACATGTGGCGCGACATACCTGCAGGAGACAATCCTCCTGAAATAGTCGCGCGTGCATTCAGTTCGCCAAGTTGAGTTTCTTGTTGCTTTATCAACCAGCCTCGATATGATACATAAGCGCGGAAGAAGACTTGGCTGGACTAGAGCAAAGCCGCTGGGATACGTGTCGCAAATGGTAGAGCCGTTATCAATGTGCTTGGTGATGGTCCAGCAGTGTCCCGCTATCCAAACGCGTGCGACATCATGCAAAAACAGAGAATAGACCTTTGGACACAGATGAAGCTGGTCAGCCATAATGAGCAAGCCCGCTAAAACGAGATTCGTTGCTTTTGTTGCGGCGATGAGCGCACTTTCAAACGCCCTTGGGCTATTAGTTATCCCAACAGGTTTCGTAACACTTCACCTCGCACAGTTGCCGGTCGTATTTTCCGGGTTGGCCGCCGGATCTGTGGCAGGTGGATTAGTGGGTTTCTTCGGTACATTCGTGATGGCTTTCACATTGGCCAGACCAAATCCCTACGTAATCGGCGGGAATGCGATCTTGGGTTTTTTGACGGGGGTCTTTTACCTTAGAATAAAGGGGATGTCAAATAGGTTGATTCTTCCACATATGATCTCTGTAGCTCTTGCATATGTGGTTCAGATTCCCTACGTCTATGTGACTGACGTCTATCTTATGGGAATGCCTAACTTGGTGGTCGTAGGTATCCTTAGTGTACTTTTCATCGAGGACCTGATAAGCGCGCTGATATCACATGTGATTCTTTACCGAGTTGATGTTCACGCGCTACTCTAATGCGCGTCTTGACTAGTGCCTTGACCGTAATCTCAACGTAGATGATTCGTTACTTCTAGTCTGCGGCAACAATCTTACATACCAGGCCTTAACAGAACTAGTTGTAAAACTCAAAGGGTGTGTCCATTGTCTTATTACTATCTGCCCCGCCCTTCAATCAAAGTAGAAATCCTCCCACCAAAGCAGGAGTTCTCTTACCAACCTCCCCCAGAGGAGGTCTTGGTTGAACAACCACCAGAACTCTACTATCTTCCTCCACAAGAGGTTCACTACGTTGAGTCGCCACCACAGCGTTACGTGTATCAGCCTCCTCCACAGGAGTTCTACCTTCAGCCTCCCCCTCAGGCCTACTACTACCAACCACCTGCGCAACCTGTCCCCTACCAATCCCTCCCCTCCCAAACGTCATATGCCATAACACCACTCGATCCGTACCAGGTCTACAATGAACCCTATCCATCCGCATACTATCCATATCAGCCCCTCTCAGTTTCACAAGTCTTCTCACCGGATCTTCGATTCCCTCCCGCCCCATACACAGTACGAACTGTTCCTTCATCGACCAGAATCTACAACCCACGAGAACTACCCATCAAGAGATAGATAGCCCATCCAGCTGAGCACTGATTAGACGCGAACAGTAAACTCAGCGAGCACTGGGCGAGCTAGTCGAAGGGCTCGAAATCACGAAGATCTCGTTGCAGCAATACTTATCAAGGGATAAGAGTGAGCAGTCAAATCACGCTACTTCGCGAGATCGAAATGTAAATGCCAATATTCTCAGATAGATGCAGAAAAGCTCAAACAAGAATGCACGAAACAGGGATCGATTACCTATTCGTTTCCGTCGGATCGGACATGTTCTACCTTACTGGATACTCAAAGAAGCCTAGTGAACGCTTGACTCTTTTTGTCTTGCCGAAGAACGGGGACCAGAGCATGGTGACGGCGAAATTTGAAGCTGCAAGATTGGCTAATGTAGATCAATTCTATACGGTGCGTACTTGGGATGACGCGGAAGACCCCATGACGATCCTTCGCACACTAGTGAATCCAGACAAGAAGGCCACAATTGGAATCGACGACCAGATCTGGGGAATATTCGTCTTGAGAATGCAGAGTACCTTGCCCGAAGCAAGATTCGTGTCCGCGGGGCCCGTCCTTTCACAATTGCGCATAATCAAAGACTCCCACGAGATCAGCAGACTACGAGAGATGGGAAGAAAGATGGACAAAGTCTACGAAAAGGTCGTCAAACTCCACTTTACAGGTTCCACAGAATTAGATCTCGCAGAACAGATTCAGGAAATCGTGAAGGATCAAGGACTGAAGCCGGAATATCATGCTGGGATTGCAGGTGGGCCGAACGGAGCTTCACCTCACCACTCTACTTCCGACAGAGTAATGGAAAAGAGCGATGGCGTCTGGATGGAGCTGGGCTGCGGAGGTCATGTGGACGGCTATTGGGCAGACAAAACCCGTTCTGTACAAGTGGCACCTAGTACCGACACGTTCAGGAAGACCTACGAGATTGTGAGGGAAGCACAGCAGAGTGCCTTTGAGGCTATCCGTCCAGGTGTAACATGCGAAAGCATTGATGCAGTGGGAAGAAAGATCATAACAGAAGCTGGGTATGGTGAGTATTTCTCCCATCGCCTAGGACACGGCTTGGGCTTAGATATACATGAGCCACCGTACATAGTGCAAGGCAACACTATGCGTCTTCAGGAAGGCATGGTCTTCAGCGATGAACCTGGGATCTACCTTCCGGGAGAGTTCGGTATAAGAATCGAAGACATTGTCGCGGTAACAAAGGACGGGGCCGAGAGGCTCTACGATTCAACCCATGAATTGATTGTAGTCAAATGATGCGCAGATCAATGAATTGTAGTGCTTCCTTGAGAGAACTGATTCGGCCGTCGGGTTTGATCTCAGAATCTTCTATTGATCTCGTGGCTCTGCTGAGTGCAAATAGAGAGCCCGGCTGTCTTCTGAATGCCTCAGGAACCTCATGTTCAAACAACAATGCTCGCATACCTGCCTGTTTGGCTCCCCAGACATCGCGTTCAGGGTCATCTCCTATGTGAACGATGTTCCCAGTTTCGACTCCAAGCTTCTCGGCTACCGCTTTGAAGATTCGCCGATCAGGCTTGAGCCATCCCACTTCATCAGAGAAAACAGTTGCATCAAAGAACTTGAGGACTCCAAGATCGATAAGGAGCTTGCGAAGGGTTCTGCCGGGGCTGCGACCAGTATTACTAATTAACCCTATTTTATGGGCGCGTTTCCGCATCTCTTCTAGTGTCGAAACCGCATCATGGTTCAAGACAGGGGGAACAGAGAGAACCGGGGTAACATATGCTTCTTGAAGTTCCTCGATTACTTTCGGCTCTTCTGATAAGGCAACGGTGTTTCTGGAAGCAATATTCACAATGTAGCGAATTTGTTCAACCGTAGGTATGTCTTGGTTACGCTTCCAGAAGGATTGAAACCAACCGACACTTTCATCGTACCCTCTTAGCAGCCCCTCAAGAGGAAGTTCTATGCCAGAACGCGATAGCGTGCGCTGGAGCTCTTCGCATCTCTCTTTGCGCCGAAGGAGATCCTTCTTAGGGTCATCTATGATGATTGTTTCCCACAGATCAAAGGTTACGCAGATAGGAGATGTTGATCTCATTTCCTACAGCTTCCTCGTTTCCGGTTCGGCGATTGACTCGCATCGCAATGTTCGATGTCTCCAGCTTCCAATGGCCGTTGAAGAAATAAGAGTCACCACAGGGCATAATGGTCTACCTAGGACAACAAGTACCATAGGCGTTCTAGACGAAGATTACCGTGAAAAAGTGAGTGGACGAAGTGGATACGTGGCACAAGATTGTTTTTGGCAACTGCAGAGACATGCATGAGATTCCATCCAACTCGATTCACTTGATGGTGACTTCTCCGCCTTACTATAATGCTCCATTTGATTATCCAGGTTTCTTCAAGGATTACGAACAGTTCCTGCAGTTGATTGGAGACTTCTCAAGGGAACTGTCCAGAGTTCTGGCTCCAGGAAGAATCGCAGCGTATGTGACAGATGACATGCTCGTCGAAGGAAAGAAGTATCCTGTTGTCGCTGACGTTACGAGGATCATGATTGAGAACGGTTTCAGATATCGTGACAAAATAGTGTGGGTGAAACCAAAAGGTTACAGTAGAATCAGCAGAAGAAGTGGCGTTGTTCTACAGAACCCGTATCCAATGTACTTCTACCCGGACAATATACAGGAGAGCATCCTGATCTTTCAAAAGGGGACGTTCGACTACGGATACGCTCGGAAACTAGATCGCAAAATAAGGGTCGATTCAAGAATAGATACAAAGGAATACAATGAACATGAATGGTATCTCACAGTATGGAGAATAACGAACGTTCTGCCACTGCCACGGAGACCTGAGATAGGAATAGCCGCCTTTCCTGACGAAATTCCTCGAAGATTGATCAAGCTCTTCTCCTATGTTGGCGAAACAGTGCTCGACCCATTCCTCGGATCTGGCACAACTATGAAGGTGGCAAAGGAGCTGGGCAGAAACTGTTGGGGCTACGAAATTGATCTAGAACTCAGACCCGTTATCCTCAAGAAAATCGGCTACAAACAGCCAGCATCTAGCAAGGCCGAGTCAGTTGAAATTGTCAGGAGAAATGACGCGGGCAGATTTCGAAGCTCCCTGCAAAAGAGAGTAAGCAGCAAGAAGTCTGTAACGAAAGGTAGGCTCGGATTTCATCAACCGAATTAGGAGGCAGAACAATTGGAACAACAGTAGGAGTCGAAATGGGGCAGATCTGCCCCTATCCAAGAGAGCTTGTATAGGCCTTTCTTCTTCTAGCTTGTATGGTACTCATGCAGATCCGTCTGTGGGAACAAGGCAATCTGAAGCCCTCACCTCTCGATGATCTCAGGGCCAACTTCAATCGTCCAGCTTGGATTGATGTTACTGATCCAACCGTTGGAGATATGCAAAGTGTTGCCGACGCCCTAAGTATTCCGAGACACGTATTGATCGGTAAGTTGCGTTCAAACTATCCCCATGTCGACACATATCCGGAATATGTGAAGATCTTTGCCTGGCATCTGACCTCTTCTTTAGAAGGAAGGGAATCTTCGTATCACAAGAATCCAGTGATAGTGCTCGCCAACAGGAATTGCGTGGTCACCATATCACATTCTAGAACGAATATCCCTGAAACGATCTCCAACGAACTGGGTGAGAAAGGGCTCACAGATCTTTCTCTGCGGGCAAGGGTCATCTATCTTGTAATGAGGTATCTGCTAGAGCGATACGAGCATTTCGCTGAACAGTTCGAGAGAGCAGCAGAGAAACTTGAAGAAGCGATCCCACCATGGCCTCGCGACTTCTACGCGGAGTCGTTCAATATAAGGAAAGATGCGAGTCGCTTTCTTAGACTGCTCAGACATTTCAGAACGCTGGTTGAATCTTTACCGAAAGGGAGGTTTTCTTTGTCTTTTACAGAGGAAGAGATGCAGCTCTTGGACACGGTATATGATCGAGCTGTGGGAGCTGAGGAGACCACGGAAATGTCTCTTGAAATAGTGAAGGATCTTATTGAGATGCACTTGGATACTGTTTCTCATGACATGAATAGGGCCATGAGACTGATGGCTGCTATTACTTGCATCGTGGCCATTCCATCTGTGATTGGTGCATTGCTCGGAATGAATCTGATTGATGTTCCATGGCCTTGGCAGCTTTGGCAGGTTACTTCGATCGTTGCTTCAGCCGCCATATTGTTAGCGGCCTACTTCTATAGAAAAGGATGGCTTAGAGGCACCTGAGGCGGTCTAGTGATAAGAATAGAACTGAATCTCGTTAGACAAGAGAATATCTCCATTGGCAGAACGAGCGGACGCAGACAGGGTCCCAATAGATCTCAGGGTCAGTTCAGAAGCACAGGACCCCGTCGGATTCTAGAACAAGATCATTCAGAGTCGCTGCTCCAACGACTCTTGCGGAGTCCACGAAGTTTCCTCTATCGAGCCCTAACAACATGCAGCTTTGCTCGCAAACCATGAGCCTCACTCCAGTCCTAACAGCTTGATCCATGACTTCCTTGAGGCTAGGAAAGCTTCCTACCTTGATCTTCTCCGCCTCCCCTTTTTTCAGCGCTGTGACTCCCTTCATGACAAAGTAGATGGTCGCGTCAAGATCCATGGCCCTCGCGGTGCTTGCAAGAACAAACGGGGCATACAATCGCTCCGGAGTATCTACCCCACTGGTCTGAACATAGAGAAGTTTCTTTCTAACTTCAGGCATGCTCCATCCTCCGTCGAGAACACTCAATCTCCTTGAAGGAATAGCAAATAAGCAAATCGCTTACCTCCCTTCAAATCAACAATGGCTGTGTGTTCTTGTCTATCGAGCGCAGGCGCAGTGACTAGCGCAACTGAAACCACCCTATGTGGAAAGACAGATGAGTAAGTAGCGACGCTCGTTACCCACTCACCGATTGAGGTGGCAGAATTGCAGAATGTGTTGAAGTCTAAGTTGAAGCGGGGGGAAGTCACCTTTGGAGTCACACTTGGAATAGGAAGTTCCGAAGTCTCAGAAGCGCTGGGCAACTTGGGCCTGGATCACATTATGTTTGATATGCAGCACACCAGTCTTGACACTGAAACCGTTCAAACGATGATTCAGGCGATAAGCTACTCGCAAAGTGTGCCAATGGTTCGAGTGATATCCAACGATCTGGGCCTGATTAACAGGGCCTTGGACATAGGGGCGCACGCAGTGATTGTCCCGCTAGTGAATTCCAGAGAGGATGCGGAGAAGGCTGTGCGTGCCTCAAAATATACGCCGGAAGGAATAAGAAGCTATGGTCCCAGGCGCCCCCAATTGAGAGACCCAGATTATGCTGAGACGGCAAACGCTGAAGTCATGATCATCCCGCAGGTGGAGACAGAACTGGCCTTGCAAAACTTGGAAGATATCGTGACTACAAAGGGGATAGATGCAGTCACTGTGGGGCCTAACGATCTATCAATGTCACTTGGAGTCTTTCGACAATTCGAGAGTCCGAAGTTCCTGAAAGCCGTAGAAAAGGTCGTTTCGACATGCAGGGCTCATAACGTTTTTCCAGGTCTCTTAGCTCCAGCCGGACCAGTGGAGACGAGTATTCAGCAAGGTTTCAAAATGATCCAGCTAGGAGGCGACTTGGGCCTGCTAGCAGAAAACGTCGCAAGGATCCTGAAGAATGCAAAGAGTAAGGTAGATGCTGCTAGGCGCGACTGACGCAATTCAGACCTCGGCCGTACTGGGTACGTTGTTACGTGACGAGAGTAACAGTTTTTCTTATGAAACTCAGTTAGGTGTTTAGAGGCAAGTTTGCTGAAGTAAGCGATCTAGTGAAGCTGATCCGGAAGAAGTATGGCGTTCTGATATCTCCTTGACAAGGCTTGTGTAGATTTGAGTGACGAATATCTCTGGGCCATAGACTCGAAGGGACGAGTTCTTGGCAGAAGAACGCGAGCTGAGTCCCACGAGCGAGGCTTAATTCACAGGGCAGTTCATGTTGTTGTGCTGGATCATAAGCATCGGATTTTTGTGAAGAAGAGGAGTCAATCGAAGGACATGTTTTCAGGCCAATGGGAAACGAGTGTAGGTGGCCATGTTACGTATGGAGATAACACGAGAGAGACAGCGGCAAGAGAGCTTGAGGAAGAACTTGGCATTGTTGAAAAGCCCATCTATCTGAGGAGATTCAGATATAGAGGGGAAGAGGAGAAGGAGAACATTACTTTCTTCTACGTTGTCACTGGCAAGAAGTTGAAGCTGAACCGATCGGAAGCCACAAAAGGCGAGTACTTCACAATTCACGAACTTGAGAAAGCTCTTACGCGAAGGACGTTCGTCGACGGTACTGAGGATGAACTATGCATAATTGGGAAGCTGTTGCGAAAATTGCTGGAAGCTAATGCGCGCAAGCACGCACAGCAATAGTACTGAGGGACATCAATGACTGAGTCAAATGGCAAGAAACAGTCGAAGGAATTGGGTTTCAAGAACGTTGTAAGACTGGGATATGTAAGTCTCTGCACAGACGTATCAACCGAGATGATTCTCGGTGTATTGCCGTTGTTCATTGTAAGGGAGCTTGGAGCAACTGCACTAGTCTTGGGGCTCATCGAAGGTGTTGCTGAAGCGATCAACTATTTTTTCAGAGTTCTAGCTGGTGTGATGACTGACAAGATTGGCAGGCGTAAGCCGCTTGTATTGCTCGGATATGGGCTCTCTTCAGTCGTCAAACCACTTTTTGCATTTGCGAATTCTTGGGGTCATGCCTTTGTGGTTAGGGTGGCGGACAGAGCTGGGAAGGGAGTCCGAACCTCGCCCAGGGATGCACTCATTAGTGATTCGGCCGCGAAGTCTCAAGCTGGAAAGGCGTTCGGTCTTCACCGGTCGCTCGACCAAGTTGGCGCTATTGTGGGGCCTCTCTTAGCGTTTGTCGTTCTTCCTGTTGTTGGAATCCGCGGCGTTTTTTGGCTTTCCTTCATTCCTGCTGCATTAGCCCTGGTGATACTCTTATTCTTCGTAGTTGAGACGCGCGGATTAGCGAAGCAGAAGAGTATATTCGAAAATGCGAGGGAAGTGTTGAGTCATAACTTCGTTCTCTTACTGTTGATACTAGGGGTGTTTACGGTCGGAGCTTACAACTTCTCATTTATTCTCTTGAAGGCTGGTTCTCTGGGCGTTCAGGAAGCTAACATTCCGCTCGTATACGCATGTCTCAATCTTGCAACTGTGGTACTTGGACTACCGGCGGGAATGTTGGCTGATAGAGTGGGGAAAGTACCAATACTTGCTCTCAGTTACGCAGTATTCTTGGTCACTTCTGTGGCAGGTGCTCTTCTCACAGGCAACCCTCTCTATGCATTTCCGTTGGCCTTCCTCTTCGGAAGCTACCTTGCAATATCTGAGACAGTTCAACGCGCCATGATCCCAGATTTCACCAAACCTGAACTCAAAGGGACTGCCTATGCATTATACTACACACTTGTCGGCATGGGCTCATTGGTCTCGAACCTCATATTCGGAGCCCTCTGGACCAACATGGGCCCGGCAACGGCATTTCAGTACAGTATTGCAACGTCAGCAGTCGGGATCGTTGCGTTGATCGTTTTCATTCTAAGAACAAATCTAAAGACATAGAGACTGTCGTGCAGCTTCAGGCGGAGTAGATGTCTTCATTGAAGCCTAGATTTGCTCAACTCTGTTCGTGTAGAAAGAATAGCCGCCTAGACTTACCAATCCTTGGCCCAAAGAGATCTTGAGCCCACATCACGGCTAGAATGATTGAGAGAGACAACAGAATAAGTAGGTCGGCAGGCCGAAAAGATCTAATTGAAACTGGGCGTTCCTCCTTCTCGATTCTCCCTCCTGTAATTGGATTGAGCAGTGTTTCAACAGGGGCATAGTCATCTGTCAAAACTATCTGGCTGTTTGCAGCCCATTCTCCTTCGACCAGAGTTCCAACATATTCGTGATAATTGGCAATCTTGATGATTGGACTCGATCTGGCCATCGTAGCAAGTTCTTCTCTCGAGTATCGCTTTGGCATTTTTGTGGCTACGAGCGCTAGATTCTGAGTCATGCCGTAGTCTTTCGAGCTTTCCGCGACTTGCATCCCTGCTTGAAAGATGTAGACATTGCTGAAGACTTCTCTGACTGTGTTGGATTCCGCCTTGAGGAGTTCTGAGGACGGGCCAGTTAAGGAAGCGATTATGTTCGAGACTATTACTCCATTCTGGTTCAGGTCTTTGCTTATTTCTCTGAAGAATTCTAGAGTCATCAGATGAAATGGCACATAGGTTCGAGAATAGGCATCGAGTACGATCAGATCATATTTCTTCTCCGATCCAACTAGGTAGAGTCGCCCGTCGTCGTTGAATATCCTCAAGCGAGGGTCATTCTTGACGTCAAAGTATTGTCTGGCTGCATTGATGACTTCTTCATCTATTTCGACAACATCTACATTTACGCGCGGGTAGTCGGCGAGGAATCTCTTTGGTCCAGAGAAACCCCCTCCTCCTATAAACAGAACATTAGTGATGTTGGGATTGAAGACGAATCCTACGTGGAAGTAGTTGTTATAGTTGTAGATGATTCTCTGCGGGTCATTCAGATCCATGGCACTGTGAAGGTGGTCATCCAGAATCATCGTTCGAACCTTTCCACCATGAAAAGGATCTATTCCTTCCAAGATTGCCATGTGATGATAGAGTGTTTCCTTCTCAAGAATCACCTCGTTCAAGCTCAATTTGAAGAGCATCACGTTCGGACTTATCGAGGTAGGTGGAGCCAAAAACGCCGATATGACCAAGAGCAATACCAATACCACTCGAATCTTTCCTTTGAGTCCAAGAAGTGAAAGCCCGACAAGTACAATGCCAGAAACTTGAAGGATCTTAACTATTCCTAATTCGGGAATCAGGATGAAAGCAGTGACAAAAGTGCCAAAGATACTTCCCGCCGTCGAGAGCGAATACAACTTCCCAGCCAGATTGCCAAGGTCAGATAGAGTCTTCGCAGCAAGCCTTATCGCGTAAGGTGAGACCATGCCCAGAAGAAAACTCGGCATCGCTAGGATCGCAACTGAGGCAATCAAAGAAGAAATTCTCTCCCCCAAGTTGAGCGAAATGATAAGATCAAAGACTACGGGCGTGACCAGAGGGATTAGAAGGACGAAGATGCCGGCGGTCAGGACTACTAAGCAGAAGGTTCCGAAATCAGGCCGCTTGTCAGCAACTCTACCCCCGATGTAGTATCCTGCCGACAGTCCCGTCAGTACCACTCCTATTAGACTGCCCCAGACAAAGATACTGTTTCCAAAATATGGTGCCAGAATTCTGCTCGCCGTGAGTTCCAAAGCCATAACCACGGCACCGCACAGAAACACCTGAAGCTTCAGCCGCTGTTCCATACTCATGTCCATCATCTTCTCAGCTTGCGTTCATTGGAGGTGATTAGTGTGCCTCCAGCCTTGTCCACCTACGATATTTCCCTTTCCCCTAACTCATACATGAAATCGATCGACACAGAAGCGTGCTGAAGAACCCATTCGAAACTGATAAAGCGATAAGGAAGATATCTAAGACACTCTACGATCACTTTCCTGCAATGGATCAAGAAGCGGAGAACAGGCTTGATGCGCTGCGTTATCATAATGGCGGGAGGATTTGGCCAAAGATTCTGGCCTGCAAGTCGAGATGCGTATCCAAAGCAACTTCTCACTTTGTACGGGAATCGCTCCCTTCTACAATATACGTATCAGAGAGCCAGACGGATCACAGACCGAAAACACATCTACGTATCGACCCGATCCGGACTGGAATCTCTAATCCAAAAACAGATTCCAAGCTTGGGAAAGGACCAACTCATTGTGGAGCCTATTGGCAAAGATACGGCACCATCAATCATGCTCAGTTGTGTATGGATACAAAGGAGAGTTCCAGATGCGACGGTGATGTTCCTACCTGCTGATCACTATGTCAGCCCCATAGAACGATTCGTTAAGACCGCAGCCAAAGCTCTATCCTTCGCCGAAGGAACCGATAGCATAGTGATAATCGGCATCCCCCCGACCTATCCATCGACGGGGTATGGATATGTCCAGTGTGATCATGCTTCACAAGAGAGGCGGTTACCATATCAGGTATTGAGTTTCAGAGAGAAACCAGATCTGAAGGCAGCAGAACGGTATCTCAAACAAGGGAACTACTACTGGAATAGTGGAATATTCGTTGCAAAGACAGATGTGATGATGGAGCAGATTCGTAATCATGCTGCGCACATATTCAAACTTGCCAAACCTCTGCTTTCTCTTCCTGAATCAAGATTTCGAGCAAAACTGGCAGGAGTATTCAGAAAGATGCCGAAGGTTTCACTCGACTACGCAGTTATGGAGAAGTCAAGGAATGTCGTCATGATTCCTGCAGAGTTCAAATGGAATGACCTTGGCTCTTGGAGTTCTTTGGACGAACTACCTCATCTCAGAAAGGGAGGGAACGTCTCTTCAGGGCCTATTCTGTCATTTAGCAGCCGTGGAAACATTGTGTCAGCGGGACGAAAACTTGTGACGTTGGTCGACGTGGAGAACTTAGTAGTGGCTTTGACAGACGACGCATTGCTTGTCTGTAGCAAGAACTCGGCACAGAAAATCAAGCAGGTTGTGACGTCTCTCAAACGTGGAAAACATGCTTCTTATGCCTAATCATTCACGAAGTGGTTCTTCACGTGATGTCTTCCTCATAGGACCTTAGCTTGTCGTGTCTTTCTTTTCAAAAGCTTCTTGGGCTAAGGTTAGAAAGTCACCCAGTGGAACTCCTATCTCTCGGCACATCTCGATTCGTTCTTTCAAATATCTGAGTTTTCGAAACGATTTCTCCTCAAATCTTATTTGATAGATCTCTAGGTTCAATCTCGGCAGTTTGTCTGCTTCTCGATCTCTCAGTTCTGAGAGGAATCTGGTTACGGCATCTGATGCGATCAATGCTTTGTCAATAATGCTTCGGGGAGGTACTCCCGTTCTATGATCGTGGGCCCTAATCGCTTGCAAACAGTCCCTTGAGAGGCGTCCCTCAAGTAATTCTGCTGTCATTAGCCCATGCTTGCTCATGTCGCCCTGAATCTCTTCATGGTCGAGATCGTGAAGAAGGCCGCAAAGTTGCCATTCTTCCGGGTTCATTTTCAGCCTCATGGCAAACTCTTCCATCACTTTTGCAACAGTGATAGAGTGTTCTCGTGCTTCCTTGTTCTTCAGGTGTTTCCTCAGTAGTTTGACCGCTTCCGTCCTCGCAAGCATGGGGAAAAATCTGCTCACAGAGGTTAAAAGAGATCGCCTTTTCGACATGACCTACTGTATTTCTGCGAAAACAGGCGTGGTAGCGCGGCCTCGACAGCTAAGACGCTTGAATGTTAGACTAAGTCCTGTTCGAGTAGGAGCGAATGCCTTAATTGTCGGTGTGTGCAACCCAAGCGGCAGTATACAAGGGATTCCTACTTCCTAGTAAGATCCGGTGTATAACTAGCTAGAAAGGGAGTGAAGAGAAGAATGGGTTTCGAAAGGCGAGGATTTGGCGGCCCAAGAGAGATGCATAAGGCCACTTGCGCCGATTGCGGTAAGGAATGTGAGGTTCCGTTCAAGCCGACCGAAGGTAGGCCGGTCTACTGCAACGAGTGTTTCCAGAAGCATAGGAAATTCTAGATCGGTTGACCGCTAGCCGAAGCTGGTTTACTTTTCTCTTTTTCTTTGTTCCTGTTCTGTATCGCTGCTGAAAGCAGGCAGATCTTCCACTCCGGCATTTCATCTCACAATTCGGGAAGGAATAATAAACAGAACGGCCTATGTCTGTGCCAAATCGATCGCACATTTCCCTGATCAAGATCAAGGGTTGGGATGTTTGATTGGAACAAAAGACTTTGAACCGATGGATCGTGGTCGCAGGCGCTATCCTGATACAGCTTTCCCTTGGAGCCATATATGCATGGTCAGCTTTTACAGCACCGCTCCAAGGCACTGCGGCAAATCCTAGCCAATACAATTTCACGAAGACCGAGACACAAGCAATATTCTCAGCAGGACTCGCGACCTTTGCAGTCGTTATGATCATTGCTGGACGGCTTCAACAGAAGATTGCCCCCAGGATCGTCGCCCTTGGCGGGATACTCCTTGGCGCGGGATACATAGCCGCAGGCTTCACTGGAGCCTCATTTGTCGGAAAACTCCTCACAATTGGCATAGTCGGAGGCGCTGGCATAGGTTTCGCATATGTCGTGCCTATCGCCGTGGGAGTCAAATGGTTTCCGGACAAGAAAGGTCTATTATCCGGGCTTGCGGTAGCGGGATTCGGTTTTGGCGCTTTCATTTGGATAATGCTTGCGAGCCCTCCTGCTGTCCTAGGCATACAAGGCATGATTCAAACAAAGAACGGAATCTACGCAGTAGCTAACATAGACTGGGTCTTCATAGTATATGGAATAATCTTCTTGGCTTTGATTGTGGCCGGATCCTTGGTCATGGTGAACCCTCCTGCAGGGTACAAGCCCGCAGGATGGGTCCCTCCCGAACCAAAGGGCAAGAAGGATCGGGGAAGCAGTGGAAGAGATTTCACTTCAGGCGAGATGTTGAGGAGTTGGCAATTTTACGTCGCGTGGACCATGTTCATGTCTGGTGCCCTTGCTGGCCTGATGGTCATAGGAAATGTGCAAAACTTTGCCAAAGATTTGAACTATGGATTCCAAGGCCACGGCTTTTCCGTAAGGCAGGCCGGGGACTTTGCGGTCATAGGCGCTGCGATCTGCCTACCAATACTTAACGGAATAGGACGAATCGCTTGGGGGACCGCATCTGACAGGATCGGAAGCAGAAGAGCTCTCTTGCTAATGTTCTTGTTCCAGGGAACAATGACGGCGGTGTTCTTCTTCACGACTGTGAACGACTATCTATTCTATACGGTGGCTGCGCTGATAGGTTTCAACTTCGGTGGCACCCTTGCACTCTTTCCACCAATCACAGCAGACTTCTTTGGTAGCAAGAATCTGGGTGCGAACTATGGTTTGATGTTCACTGCCTATGGTGTAGGCGGCATAGTTGGACCAATACTTGCTGGAATGGTTCAGGACTATGGCCTAAGCTTCCTCTATGCTTTCATACCAGCTTCTTTGCTCTGCTTTGTGGCAGCTGTTTTGGCGTTCTTGGTGGAGGCGCCCAAAGCATAGCAAGACTCCTGTCTAATCAGTACACTGATCATTGTTTAGAAAAGAAAGGAGTCGCAGAATGCTTGAGTCTTGCATTCTGCAAAGCGTTTTTGTCAATTGTTTTGTTTCTTTCGTTCTTCAATCAGATTCTGAACTACGGTTGGATCAGCTAGAGTTGTTACGTCTCCTAGTTCACCGAATTCTCCAGCGGCAATCTTCCTGAGAATTCTACGCATGATCTTGCCACTTCTTGTCTTCGGTAAGCCTTCGGCGAACTGTATCCTTTCTGGAACTGCAATAGGGCCGATTGTCTTACGGACGTGCAGAGCCAGATCTTTCAAAAGGGATTCAGAAGGTTGCACTCCTTCTTTCACGGTCACATAGGCGTAGATTGCTTCACCTTTGATTTCATGTGGAACTGGAACCACAGCGGCTTCGGCAACGCTCGGGTGACTGACCAGAGCACTTTCAACTTCAGCAGTTCCTAATCTGTGCCCAGACACCTTTATGACGTCGTCTACTCGTCCCATCAACCAGTAGTCTCCGTCTGAATCCACGCGGGCTCCGTCACCTGTGAAGTAGACACCTTTGTACTTGGACCAATAGATCTCCTTGAATCTCTCATGAGCCCCGAACACTGTTCGCATAAGGCCTGGCCAAGGCTTCTTGATGACTAGGTATCCTCCTTCGTTAGGAGCGGCAACAGAACCATTGTCTCGGAGTATCGCTGGTTCAATACTGGGGAAGGGTCTGCTAGCTGAACCAGGCTTCAACGTATGTGCTCCTGGCAGCGGAGTGATCAATATTCCTCCCGTCTCTGTTTGCCACCATGTATCAACTATGGGGCATCTTCCCTTTCCTATGTTAGTGTGATACCACATCCATGCTTCAGGGTTGATCGGTTCTCCCACCGTTCCAAGGAGACGGAGACTTGAGAGGTTTCTCTTGGCTGGCCACTCTGTGCCACTTTTCATCATGGCCCGAATGGCGGTTGGTGCCGTGTAGAAGATGTTGACTTTGAACTTCTCCACGACTTGCCAAAATCGATCTGGCTCAGGAAAGTCAGGGACTCCCTCAAACATCAGAGTGGTAGCTCCCGCTGAGAGCGGTCCATAGACAATGTAGCTGTGGCCTGTTATCCAACCGATGTCAGCAGTACACCAGTAGATGTCTTCGTCATGGTAATCGAAGATCCATTTGAATGTCAAAGTGTTGTAAAGCATGTAGCCTCCAGTTGTGTGGAGGGCTCCCTTTGGCTTTCCAGTGCTGCCGCTTGTGTACAATATGAATAAGGTATCTTCAGCGTCCATAACTTCAGGTTCATATTTGTCTGAGGCCTTTCCTGTTTCTTCGTTCCACCAGAAATCTCGGCCCGCTTTCATCGGAACTTCCTGGCCGTGTCTCTTGACAACAATTACCGATTGAACGCTCGGGGATTCTGCAAGGGCGGCGTCGGCATTCGCCTTGAGGGTGACAACTTTTCCGCGTCTGTAGAATGCATCAGCTGTGATCAGCATTTTGCATTCGCTATCGTTCAGTCGGTCTCGGAGTGATTCGACGCTGAATCCACCGAAGACAACATTGTGTATGGCGCCTATTCTGGTACATGCCAACATCGCTATGGGGAGTTCGGGGATCATGGGAAGATAGATACCGACTCTATCCCCTTTCCTCACACCTTTTGCTTTCAGGACGTTAGCGAACTTGCACACTTCTTTGTGAAGCTGGTCATAGGTAAGCGTTCTGGTCTCGTTCTCGGGTTCCCCTTGCCAGATGATCGCCGCCTTGTTTTTTCGGGGGGTCTTCAAGTGTCTGTCAAGGCAGTTGTAGGAGGCGTTGAGCTTTCCTCCCTTGAACCATGTGAATTTCGCCTCGTCAACATCCCACTCGAAGGCTTTCTTCCATCCCTTGCTGAACCATTCCAGCTCGTCTGCGTGACTTTCCCACCATTTAGCAGGATCCTTGATAGACTCTTCGTATATCCTTCTGTACTCATCCATTCCTTTGATTATCGCTTTCTTCTTGAACTGCTCACTCGGAGGAAAAGTCCTTTCTTCTTTCATTATTGATTCGATGGTCTTAGTGGCCGACACTATTCATTCCGCCTTGCTTTGGTTCGGATTACTCCCCGCACTGAAAGTGCTTCTGCTTAAAAGTCTTTCAGGAGAAAGAAAGTCACTCTCAACATTATATCGAACTTCGACTTGATCCTAATGACCTTGCCAAAGGAGGAGTCGTTTCAGAGTCCGAGATTGATCTCGCTACGGGCAACCTAGATCCCTAGTCTCTCTTTGGGAATGAATGTGACATGCAATACTATGTGACCCTTACCACAGACTGCAACCTTCATTGCAAGTATTGCTATGAAAAGTGTTGCAACGACATCGGAGTCGATCTTGGACAGCTTGAGGTAGATTACTCGGTTCCCAGCTCCATAAAGTATGACATAGCAGAACTCAAGAGATTCTGCGAAAGAGATCCTGATTCAACTATCATTTTCTATGGCGGAGAACCCCTTCTCAAGACCGACCTACTAGAGGACATCATGCACAAGGTGCGAGTCAGCAAATTCATGATCCAGACAAATGGTATCTTGCTTCACAAGCTGAGTTCTGAATGTTTCAAGAGGATGGATACGATCTTGGTGTCCGTGGATGGAAACGAAGATTTGACTGACTACTATCGAGGAAAAGGTGTTTACAACCAAGTGATTCGAAACCTCAAACGACTCCGCGAGAAAGGATTCGCTGGAGAGACGATTGCGAGGATGACTGTAGGAAGGGAGACAAGAATCGATCAGGAAGTCTGTCATCTCCTGTTTTGCGAAGATGTGTTCAACTCTGTTCATTGGCAGCTTGATGCACTCTTCTGGCACAATGATTACGACAAAGAAGGATTCTCAGAATGGATACGAACTGAGTACAGCCCGAGAGTTAGGAATCTCATTAGCATTTGGATCAAGGAAATGAAGGATCACGGAAGAGTCCTCAGAATCTACCCGTTGATCGGGACTATGCAATCCCTACTCCTGAATGAGCCCACAAGACTAAGATGCGGAGCGGGGTGGACGATGTTCAACATTCAGACAGATGGCAACATCACCCCATGTCCTGTGATGGCAGGGATGAGAGACTTCTACCTAGGCAATATCAAGCAGACAAACCCAGAAGACCTGATGTCACGGGCGGTACATGTGTCTGGACCATGCACTGACTGTTCCATATGCTCAATTTGTGGCGGGCGATGCCTCTATGCGAACGTGACGAAGCTCTGGGGGCAAGAAGGCTTCGAACTTGTCTGCAACACAGTGCATGAACTGGTAGGCGCTTTGAAAGATGCTGTTCCCACGATCCAACAGCTCATAGCGAAGCAACAAATCTCGCTGGAAGACTTCCAGTACCCGAAGTACAACAGCTGCGAGATTATCCCATGAGAATGCGTGGGCACCGAGTCCTAGAATTTCCGTAGGCATTCGTTCAAACGAAGATTACAGGCATATCTTACATCCGCTTTATCTCCAGTCAGAGGACTACCTACAAGGACGAAAGAATTAGAGGAAATAGGATTGAGCGCCGACAAGGATCACGTACTGCTTTCCAGTCTGACAAAGAAGAAACTGATAGACCTGCTCATGTTGCACACGCGGAACGTCTTTCGTGTCGACGGTCTCTACTTCTTAGGCATAGAGGAGAAATTTGGAACAGATAGTGCAGTCCAGATCGATAGACAGTGTTGGAAGACGATGGGGGCAATGGAGGCACATGAGATCAAGAAGTATATGGGAAAATCTCACTTTCTGGTAGCGGACGTTATGAACGCTCTTCAATTCACAAGCTGGTCACTAGATCAGAAACACAAGACAGTGGAAGTTAACATGGAGAAAGGCGTTTTTCGAGTAGTTCAATGTAGAACTCAGTTGACTAGACTAGAGAAGGGGCTACCTGAATTCCCATGCAAAGAGGTAAGGTATGAATATCTGAAGGCATTTACGATGGAACTTAATCCTCAGATCAATGTTGCTTGCAGAACGTGTCCACCGGATAGACGTTCAAAGGACTATTGGTGTGAATGGGCATTTACAATGTGATTTTGTCTGTCAAGCGCGCGAAACCACTGATCCTCGCGCATCTCGTAACGGTTATTTCGCAGGATTATACATCACCTGCGCATGTTCGGTGTCGAAATAAACAGAGATGTCAGGATCACTCTGCATAGTTTCACTGGCCACTTCAAGGGTTTCGAGAAAGTCGAAGCAGTACGAGAAATCTTTGGAGACGAAACTGAGAAGGTTCTCAATAATCTGAAGGTTGAGTTCTATTCCGCAAGACGAGGATACATGGGTGTGAGTGACCAGGATGGACACTTGCTGATCAGCGCGCACTATCTCAGAAACGGGAATGAGAGAGATCTATATCTGGACATAGTCCACGAATTGGTCCATGTGAAGCAGTTCTTAGAAGGCAAGGAGCTTTTCGAGAATAGATGGGAGTACGTTGACAGGCCCACAGAGATTGAAGCATATCAACACGCAGTGAAGGAGGCGCGGAGAATCGGTATGAGCGAGGACGAGATTTACGAGTATCTCAAGACAGAATGGATGAGTGACGAAGAACTACAAAAGCTTGCAAAGTCTGTTGGCGTGAAGATTCCGTCTGGATAGCGGATGCATAGCCGTTCGTTCAATGCGGTTTGATCTGCTTATCCTTCTCACACCATTCGCAATAGTCTTGTAGTCGACATGTGGAGCATTTAGGTCCAATCGACCTGCAGACCCTCTTACCGAATCGAACCATGATCTCATTTACTTCTATCCACTGCCCTTTCCTGAAGTATTGAGAGAGCTGACGTTCTGTCTGCTCAGGCGTTCTGCTATTGACGAGCCCCAGCCTGTTTGAGATCCTGTGAACATGAGTGTCAACAGGGATCGCAGGTTCACCGAAACCGTAGACTAGAACACAGTTCGCAGTCTTCCTTCCAACCAGCGGAAGCTCCAATAAGCTCCCCAAATCCCTCGGTACTTCTCCTTTGTATCGCCCTGCAATGACTTTCGCTACTTCCCTGATCTTCCTCGCTTTGACATGGTAGAAGCCTGCTGGACGGATTAGTCGTTCCACGGTTCTCACGGGAGCCTTGGCCAAGGCTTCCGCCGAAGGAAACTTGGCGAAAAGCTGTGTGGCGGCTCTGTCAGTATTCTCGTCTCTCGTTCTCTGAGAGAGTATGGTTGCGATTAGAACTCTGAAGGGGTCTCTTCTCTTGGTCCTGGCTACTTTCTTGAGTGTGGTTTCGCCGTGATTTCCTTCGCTTATCTCGTTTCTCATTTCTTCGATTAGTCGGTGCGGGGTAAGCTTCATGTGGCGTGCCCTCTAGATATGTTCACTCAGACATGCGACGGTCTATTACCGCGTTTCCATACTGCTTCTCACTTCTATTGACCGACATACCTCAAATAACGTGAACTGAAGACGCCTTGAAGTTGAGGTACACCTGTGATCCGAGGTTTAGTTTCATTTCTTCGAATGACTTTCTTGTTATTACAGCGGTGAACTCCTTTCCTGTATCCACCTTGATCTGAACCTGTCGATTCAGGTCAACGACTTCGATCACCTTTCCCTTCAACATGTTTCTCGCACTACTTTGAATAGGGCTGGTTGAAACGATGATCTCTTCAGGTCTGATGAAGATAGTCACGTTACCTTCTTTCTGAGTTGTCACCTCAATTGTGACGTTGCCTCCTATGTCGATCAGAGCAAGACCAGGTTCAATTACTCTGGTATGCCCAGAATAGACGTTCTGGAGCTTCGCGAAATCTGTGAGGAAATCCGAAGGCTTCTTGAACACTTCTTCGACACTTCCGATTTCAGTAAGCTCTCCTTCGCGAAGAACTGCTGCCTTAGACGCCAAGTTCTGCGCTTGAAGCATGTTGTGAGTTGCCATGACAACAGTCACCTTGCGTTCCCGATTAACCTTGGAAACTATTTGTTCGATTATGACAGAGTTCTTCGGGTCGAGATTGGCGGTGGGCTCGTCCAACAGCAATAGCTCAGGTTCAAAAATCAGGGCCTGAGCTAAGGAAACCCTCTGCATTTCGCCTCCTGAGAGTCTTGTCGCTCTTCTTTCCTCAAAACCTTCTAGCCTTACGAGCGCCAGGGTGTCAACCACTTTTTGAGTGAGATCCCGATTCGCTCCTCTGATTCGAAGAGGATATGCAACGTTGTCGTAGACGGAGGTGTTGAACATGACGCTTTGTTGGAAAACGATGCCAATATGCCGGCGAATAGTCAATCTTTCTTTCTCAGGCTGGGCTGTATCAACGCCGTCGTAGAGTATCTGACCTTTTGTCGGTTCATCTAGAAGGTCTAACAGTCGCAGGAATGTAGTTTTGCCGCTTCCACTAGGCCCCACAACGGCGAGGAAATCCCCTCGATCAATTCCCATGTTAATGCTCTTCAGAGCAATCTTCTCGTGGTACTGCTTTGTCAACTTTCGTGCCTCAACTATTGGCATCTTACCTTCTCATCCCTTTCCATTGCATCTGCGTCAACACCCAATTGACTAAGAACGACATCAGAAGGAGAATAATACCCAGAGCCATAGCCACACTGAATTCACCGAGTTCTGTTTCGAGCACAATTGCTGTCGTTAAGACTCTTGTCGCCCATCTTATGTTTCCCCCAACAATCATGACAGCGCCGACTTCGGATATTGCAGCGCCGAACGCTACGATTATCGCCATCAGAAGTCCGAGTCTGGCCTCTTTCAGAATGGTCATGGTAACCTGCGATCTTGTTGCCCCGAGCGACACGGCCTTGTCATGAATGATTTTGTCCACTGCGCCTATCGATGAAATGGTCACGCCAGCAACAATAGGCACAGCCATGATCGATTGGGCTATTATCATCGCCGTCGGTGTATAGAGAAGCTGCAATGGCCCGAGAGGCCCGGATGTTGATAGCATCAAGTAGACCAGCAGACCAACTACAACAGGGGGAAGGCCCATCAACGTGTTTACTATGCTTATCAGGAGGCGCTTTCCAGCAAAATCCCTTAACGCAATTGTCGCTCCTGTTGGGATGCCGAGAAAGGCTCCAATAGCAATGGCAATACCTGAGACTCTCAGTGTCAATAGTATGATGCTGTATACTTCTGGATTGAAAGATATCAATAGCCATAGGGCCTTGACTAAGCCCTCAAGGATTGCACTCAACTCTGCTTCCCATCCCTTAGGAAATGGAGCTTCTGACCTGAAAAAGAGGTTGGTGGAAGACCTGCATATCCTTGGATTCCTCTTTTGAAATGTTGATTGAACGAAGGCAGGTCATCATAGCTACGAATTCTGTGAATCATACCAAGCGATTTCTTTCTCTTGGATTGGAAAACCGAGTTCACTTGCTCTACTGAAGTTCCTCGCGATCGGGAAGAACATGGTTTCACCGCCTTTCTTGTAATCTGTGATGAGTCTCTGTCCCTCCTCTGAGATCAGGAACTTGGCGAAGGCAAGTGCCATCCTGTAGTTTCGCTGCGGATACTTCTCTGGGTTGACGGGAATAACAGCATAGGGATTCAGCAAATCTGCATCTCTCTCAGCAACAACATCAAGATTCGTCAACTGATCTTTGAAGGCTAGCCAAGTAGCTCTATCTGTCAATGTGTATGCTTTCTTTTCATTAGTCATACGCAGCACTGTCCCCATCCCAGCTCCAGCTTCGAGATACCAAGAGAAGGTTCTGTTTGATGGTTTGATGCCGATCTTTGTCCAGATGCTCAGTTCCTTGGTATGTGTGCCAGATTTGTCAGCGCGAGAAATGAAAACAGCAGCGCCCTTTTCGCCTGTGTTGGCAATCTTCTGGAAAGCCAAGGAAGCATTGGTTGAGCCTCTAATCCCGGCTGGGTCGTCTCTGGGGCCGATTATGACGTAGTCATTGTACATGACTCCGACTCTGTGCACCCCGTATCCTTCCTTGACAAAAGGTTCTTCCAGTTCTCTTGCATGGACTAAAACCACGTCGGCATCTCCTCTCTTCGCTATCTCGATTGATTCGCCTGTTCCCTTCGAAAGAATCTTGACTTGCGCGTTGTATTTCTTCTCGAAAACCGGAGTCAGATAGTCAAGGAGACCTGTGTCGAACGTGCTTGTGGTGGTGGATAGGATGAGTTGTTGTTTAGGAGGAGGCTGCAGATAGATGTATGCCAGGGATGCTCCTGCAATGAGTACCATGGCGACTACGATAATCAGAATTCTATTCAGTTTGTTCATCGTATTCGACACGAGATGTTCGTCCATACATAACGGATCTCTACATAAGTATGAGCTAGGATAATCGGCATGAATTCAGTTGGTTCAGAAACGAGAGAGCCTGACTCCTTCCTTCAAGGTGTGGCTGAAGAAGCGTGAACAGGACGTTCTGGGTGAAGGAGGCACTTCTCTCCTAGAGGCTATTGGCAGTTGTGGTTCAATAGCGCGCGCGATAGGGATGGGTGAGGCTGAGACGCTTGTGTTGGCTAGGAGCAGAAACGCCTTGGCTGTGTTGGATGATAAGGAGGCAAGAGCCATAGCAAAAAGCTGGAATCTAGAATATACGAGCACACTGATGGTTCTGTATGAAGCATTTGCGAAGAATCTGATCGGCTATGATGAATTGGTTGAGGATCTGGCCAAGCTCACTAAGATCATGTGGATTTCAACCGACGTGATAACCGATATCATTAGAAGAGCAAAGGAGGTGAAAAAATGAAGAAAGAAGAGTTGGTTGCAACGAGGCTGCCCAAAAGCCTGGTATCGGATTTGAAGAAGATCGAGAGCGCGGAGCAGTCTGATCGCTCCACAGTCCTACGGAAGCTGCTTTACAAAGCGGTTACGGACTGGAAGAAGGAGCATGCAGCTAGACTGTATGCTGAGGGCAGGGTGACCATGGAGAGGGCTGCCATGGAGTGCGGAGTTTCTGTTAGAGAGATGATGGAATACCTGAAAGCGAGAAAGATACCCGCGCAATATGACGTGGAGGATTTGGAGGAGGATATGAAGAACTTCTACAGGAGGATAGGACGATGAAGCCTCCCCGGACTATTGCTTAAAGGGATGCAAAGGCTTCCCTGGACCCAAGGAATCGCATGTGATACTGCTGTGAGTGTGAATCACGCCCGATCCATAGTCCCACTGTGCTTGGATGAGTGAATTCACTGCGTTCAAGAACTCTCTGATTAGGGGCATTCGCATATATGCTCTGGTTAAGGTAGGCCCGCAAGCCGAAATGGCTCCATTCACATCGTCTGCGAGAAGTGCGTGATGATCACAACTATGAAAGTGCGAGTCTCCTCAGTCTGGGGCTGGAGAATCGAGTTCAGGCTCGTTTGATCAGGGTTTGACGACTGGAAAAGGCCCCTGATAAAAGATTAGGTGGACCGGGCGGGATTTGAACCCGCGGCTTCCGCGTCTCTGTGCAAGATGCGAACTCGGCGTATGTACTGACGACGTCTAAATCGCCATTCATACCAAGTTGAACTCCCCGGGTCGGTGAATCATACGGCACTAGCATGCTGCGTCGGAACCTGCCATAGTCTAGGCTGTTTCAGGAAAAGCACTCAAGGAGCATCATGAGTACATTCGAGTTCACGCTAGAGAATCCGTATGTGTCGCATTTTCTCCACGCACTTCATCGCCATACTCAGAAACATGGCAACTCAAACCGAACCATAGCCCACAAGAAAACCGCGGAATAGACCAGGCTGAACTACCGGACCCGGCAGATCACAACGATGTTGGACGTGCCTAGCGACACACATGAATCCTCACGAGCGCAACCACGCCTAGCACTTTCACCCAACCCAATGAAACAACAAAAACGTTCTAAACTCCAGGATGTCTAAGACCCTTCGGTTGGAGCAGAAGTCTGCTCGATGAGAGAGAACGATCTTGAGTATCGTTGTACGTTCCATGAAAGAAACAGACCTAGAATTCGCCATGGAGTTGGCCAATCAGGAAGATTGGGACTACGATCTGAACGACATAAGACGTCTAAGGTCTCTCTTTCCTTCGGGTTGCTTTGTTGCAGAATACATGGGGGCAAGAGTAGGTTGGGTTGTGGCATGCACCTACGTGAGTTTGGCGTGGGTAAGCAGCCTTGTTGTTCGAGATGATTTAAGGGGAAAAGGAATCGGAGCTGCGCTCGTCGATCGGCTGGTCGAATACGCTCATGACTTCGGGATAAGGACGGTAGGTCTCTACTCCTACAGAGATACAGTTGGTTTCTACGAGAGAATGGGATTCAGGCAGGATTGCGAATTCGAGCATCTTGAGGGATCAAGTCGAGGAACGAACAACACAACTGTGAGCCAACATGTGACGGATCTCAAACAAGTAACTGAATTTGATCGCGAATATTTTCACGGCAATAGAGAGTCACTGCTGAAGCTTCTACACCAAGAATATCCCGATCTGCTGCTCAAGTCTCAGGGTGCTCACATGTCGGGGTACATTGCTGGAAAGATGTTTTCTGACAATTCCGCTGAGATCGGCCCATGGGTCTGCTACCCGACGCGAACCTTGGTCGCTGAGCAGTTGTTTGCTTCTGAGCTCGGTCAACTGAGATCTAGCAAGATTGGAATCACAATCCCGTCTGGAAACTCCAATGCACACCGCATTGTGGAAAAACATGGTTTCAAGGTCGAGCATAGAATCCTCCGAATGTTTCAAGGTAACGCTGAAGATCTGCCAAGCATCAAGGGAATCTACGCTACGGCAGGCCTAGATGTTGGGTAGTTTCGAATTCACGGGAAGTCGTTTGGGCTCAATAAGTATCATCTGAATAATCAATGCCAAAACTGCAACAAAAGGAAGAGCAAGCAAGTAAGGCGCTTTTGGATGCCAGTTTTCTGCTAGATCACTCCCTATGAATGGACCAAGAATCCTGGCAATGGCTGTCACTGTCATCCATGTCCCAACGGCGCACACGAAATGCAGGAGTATTCTCTTCTTGTCCTCGCTTCACCGTACAATGTCGAGAGGAAGTTTTCCCAGTTCGAAGATTATTCTTCTCGTTCTGCGAATGTCTGAGATGACCGCCTTGTGCACGAGCGATTTAAGAAGATGGAAGCAAGTATCTGAACAAGGAAGCTCTGGCTTTGAGATATGTGGATTTTGTAGATCTTAGATACAGGCCTAAGGAAACTGATGTTGTCTGCACCTTCTACGTTGAACCTGAAGGTATCAGCATAGAGGAAGCGGCCGGGGGAGTTGCCGCTGAAAGCTCCATAGGGACATGGACCGAACTCACAACAACAAAACCGTACGTGGAGGAACTGGCGGCACACGTTTTTATCATAGAAGGAAACAATGTGAGAATAGCGTATCCGGTAGAGCTTTTCGAAAAGGGAAACATGCCCAACTTACTTAGTAGCGTTTCAGGAAACGTTTTCGGGCTGAGGGCTCTTAGGAATCTGAGGCTCAACGAGATTAAACTGCCAAATGATCTCGTTCGAAGCTTCAAAGGCCCCAGATATGGTGTGGAAGGAATCCGCAGGCTTTTGAAGGTCTATGATCGTCCTCTCGTAGGGACTATAATCAAACCTAAGCTGGGACTGAAGACATCTGATCATGCAAGAGTCGCTTATGAGGCTTGGATTGGAGGCTGCGACATAGTCAAGGATGATGAGAACTTGAGTAGCCAAGGGTTCAATCCTTTCGAAGAGCGTCTGATGGCGACCTTGGAGAGCAGGGACAAGGCTGAAGCAGAGACCGGTGAAAAGAAGGTCTACATGGTTAACGTCACCGCTGAAACAAGGGTGATGCTGAAAAGGGCAGAATTTGTGGTGAAACATGGTGGGGAATATGTTATGGTTGACATCCTAACGTGCGGGTTTGCTGCTTTACAGACGTTGCGTGATCAGGAGTTTGATCTTGTGATTCACGCGCACAGAGCGGGGCATGCTGCGGTCACTAAGAACTCTAAGCATGGAGTCTCAATGCAGACAATAGCACGAATTGCGAGAATACTCGGTGTAGATCAGCTTCATGTCGGCACTGTTGTCGGCAAAATGTTCGAGACGAAAGAGGAAGTGGCTGAGAACTGTAGGGCTTTGAGAGAGAAGGTGGAGCACTTGAAACCTGTTCTTCCAGTTGCTTCTGGCGGATTACATCCTGGGTCCGTTCCAGCGCTAATCAGTTTCTTTGGAAAAGATTTCGTTATCCAGGCTGGTGGAGGTATTCACGGCCACCCGGACGGAACAGTAGCAGGAGCAAAGGCCATGCGCCAATCCGTTGACGCAACTCTACAGAGTATGTCGCTGAGTGAATACGCTGAGACGCACAGAGAGCTTGAATCTGCACTCGAAACTTGGAAGCAGAGCGACTAGCGAGCGCGATAGAGAGAATCTCACAAATAGCTGTGACCTGTACTATGCTTTCTGATCGAAAACGACTGAGACTCTGAATTGTTGCCCAATACCAGGCAAGTAGGATTGGCTGTACCCTTCGGAGTGGTTGGATTCGTATTCAAAGCGGCCGGGCTTGTGGCGTCCGTACCACTTTCTAGGACTCCACCCATAGACATTGACCTTGGTGCGCTCATGCTATGTCTAGCAGGCATGGCAACCGGGCCAATCATTGGAATCATAGTTGGCGCGCGCCTAATCAGATGATAACCGGAGTTGGGTCTTTTCAGACATACTTCTGATGAGGATGTCCTGGCCCACCAAATGGTGCTCCGGGCGGGATTCTCGTAGCGCTAGTCGCCAATTCGAATTCGCGAACCCGGAAGTCACTCCTAGGTTTCCCGCGATCAGCGACTCGATTGGCCTTCGCGTCGAAAGCGAATAAGGCCGCTATGCTATCGGCCCTGTGTGGCTAACCGGGCTACACCACCGGAGCACCGTAGGAAAGCAAGTCCTTCAGACTTTAAGCTCTTTCGTGGGTCTAGTCCTCTTGTCTTAGTGAAGTATTCGATTTGACGATATTGGACACGAAATAACCTTTCGTAGCTCTTTAGGGATTTTGGAAATCGTTCAACAATGAGAGGGATTCCGTATCTGAAGTATTCTCGTCACTTGTAGACGACGTCGCCGGGTCGCACTCGATCCTTTACCTTTAGCCCGATCGACTGACTTGCCTCCGCCCTTGGGATGTTCTGGTGTTCGATCTGCATCGACTCAATCGCCTGCTCGAAGTTGGTTGTATCACCTTTGATCAGGATCTTGTCTCCAACATTCACTGGGGCAGTCAGCTGTACAACAGCTACGCTGATCTTGGAGTAGAAATTGGTTACGTTTCCTATCTGGGTCTTGCCCTCTGCCATATGACCACCTAATCAACGGTAACTGTATTAGTGATGACTCTGCTTTTTACGCTATCGCTTTGCAGCGAAGTCTTTGAATTTTCCAGTCCAGCTTTCTTCTTTGAGTTCAACCTTTGTGACATGGGCGCTGGGAGGGCCTTCTTTACAGAAGGCAATCATCCGGTCCACTGAGCCATCCTCACCCTCGAAGACAGCTTCAACTCTGCCATCAGGGAGATTTCTTACCCAACCAGTGACACCGAGTTCCAGCGCTCGCTCTTTGGTGTGATGTCTGAAAAAGACCCCTTGAACGACACCAGAGATGTAGACGCGAATCCGTTTCATTCAAACCTTCTTCCTTGCACTATGACCGCATTGCTATGGGAAGGAACGTGCGTTGACTTCTAGTTCGTGAGCGCACGTGCTTCTATCTTTCTAAGACATCTGATCTTAGCCGCTTCTCAGCTTGAGAAGTCGTTTCTTTGGAAGTTTAGGTCTTTTCGCTCTTCTAGCATCAGCAGTTGCCATATCTCGACACCAAATAGTGAATCGCGCGCGCTGAAAAGAAGAAGGTGTTGGACGAAACCGGAGTCACAGCTTGATCTACTTTGTTAGATCTTGAAGCACTGCTATTGGAGCGTCTTTCTTGACCGCCGCGATTCCTTTCTCGCATCCAGCCTTGACTTCATAGGCTTCACTAGACGCTATTACCTCTCCGTTCGCAGCCCTCAATCTCCATCTGAATTTTCCGGCTTGGTCTTTATAGATCTCAAATTGCGGTTGCGCCATACCTAATATCCCAAGTATAGATCGTCGTCAAGAGATTTAACAATTCCGCGTGCGACCACTAGTTAGGTGGGCCCGCCCGGATTCGAACCGGGGACCTTCGCCGTTTCCTCGCGTAAAGCTGTGAGGGCGACGTCCAAACCAGACTAGACGACGGGCCCAAAGCACCTGTAGCCATAGTTGCACGTTATTTCGATTAAGCCTTGCGCCTTGGCCGTTGCCTGATTGGTGTGCCGATGGAAATAGAGTCTACGGGATTGGAGAACTGAGAAAGCGGCTGCAGCGCAGCCGAGAAGGCGAGCCTGTTGGAAGACTGGTCCTAGAGCTAAGAGGATTGATTCTAAAGTCGTTCGAGAAGCAGACTCGCTGAACGCATTCTGATGAAACGATCCTATTCGTTGATACTGGTCTCCAGAATCCTTCTTAGAGCAACGTAGGCCTGCAGAAGCGGGAACGCGCTTTCTTCACTGGAAGGAAGAACGGGCGATGCACCGGACGACTTCGGGGCTAGGCTTTCCGTGTCCATGATCCTGCGGTCCTGCAAATCCAACCCTCCAACACAACAGCCAGTTGCAGTATCAAATACGTAGAGTATAGAAGACTTTTCGACAAATGCTTGTCCAGGCGCGCGCTACCAGTCATTGACGAATTGAATATGGAACTGCTAGTGCAACAAGTCAGCAAAGATTAGTCTTCTGAGACAGTCTGGCCGCATCTAATGCATTTCTTCAGGTGAAATTCAACTTGGTTGACTATGTACTTCCATCTGTGATCGCAGACGGAGGAATATCTCATCATGTGTTCCACTCTCTTCGCCCCCAGGATGACGGTTCGCTGCGCCTAGTATAAGCAAGAGAGATGGCCGAATGTGATGGGGAAAGAGATGAAACCTCGCTGCATAACCTTGCAGCGTTTCACAACGGTCTAGCTGTAGAACCCTCTGTCAAGATTGGCTAAATATCAGAGATAGCGACGAGATTTAGGAGAAATCGCTCTGAGCGATAGGATCTAGGGCCGCAACCGCAGCAGCATATCTGTGATTAACGCCAGAGCCCTTCTAGGCCCATTAGCATCAATGCGCGGATAATTAGACCTAGCCCTATGACGACGATCAACAATGCCAGGAATGACCCGAAAGACAATGATGTAGCTGCGATTTTGTCAAGCAGGTAGGCAGTCCCAATCCAAAAGACGCAGTCACCTGCTGTTTGCGCCACTCTCTTAGGGCGATCCCTAGTGGCCAGCTCAATTAGTACGAGCAACCCAAGCCATGCACCCCAGGTGATAGAGAAGTTCCTAAGGATATGATAGAAGAGGGGGTGAGCGGATGAGGGCGCTGGGTAGTAAACATGGTCAATGATCCGAGTTAGTTTCAAATCCGTGAAGAAGGCTCGGCTCTCCTCAACCAGCGGATACATTATGAGGAAAAGTCCCACGAGGACTAGGAATAGGCCGAACGAGGCGGCCCTCAGGTTTCGGCTAAGGTAGGGGTGAGTCTGATCGGTCAAGGTCGGGGTCCGCCTAGAAGGCTATCTTCTCTTCAAGGCTGAGGCGATTATGACCAATCCAACCGCTACTAGCAAACCTGCCCAAAAGAGCTTACCAGACATCCGGATGAGGGGCCAGAAATTCCAGTACGGCCAGAACCCAGGAGTCACCTGCTCAAGAACTGAAGAAGCTCCAAACCCGACTAATGCAAGGCCTATCAGAAGAAGAATCAATGCGCCCACGTTAAGTTGGGTCGTAGGTACGGTCGCAGGCAAAGCTCCAGTTGGGGCTCTGGGTACAATAATTGCCAAGACTATGTACAGCAGGATTGCCGATCCGCCAGCAAATGCCAACAATACAAAACCAAGGCGGACCAGGGTAGGATCCATGTTCAGATATTCAGCGATTCCACCGCAAACTCCCGCAATGATCTTGTTCTGATTCGATCTGTAGAGTCTTCGAGGTTGGTTTGATTCTGCGCTCAAGTCGCTTCCCTGCCGCACAGAGGAAATGACAGAAGTTTAAACATGTTGGTTCGATATTTCGTCCTTTCTCTGCAGGAGTCAAGGCACTCATTTCAGTAACATCATCGGATTGCCTATACATAGGTCAGTGAGCCACCAAGGGAAAACGGTTTAACTTAGCCGCTTCCTAAGCTTGGATCGGTGTCTAGTATCGATGAATATCGGAAGACTTCCAAGAGTCCGCTTGGCAACACTTCCCACACCTTTGGATGAGGCTCCTCGGCTAACCAAGATGCTGGGAGGTCCAAGAATTCTATTCAAGAGAGATGACAATGACGGTTTTGCTCTTGGGGGAAACAAGGCTCGGAAACTGGAGTTTCTTATCGCCGACGCGATGCAGAAAGGAGCAGACACTATAATAACAACAGGGGGCGTCCAATCGAATCATGCAAGGATCACTGCAGCCGCCGCAAAGAGGTACGGGATGCGGCCGATACTCGTTCTCAGAGGCGATTCCTCAGCTGAATATGATGGTAATTTGCTCTTGGACAAACTCTTCGGCGCCGAGATCAGAATCGTTGCGCCTGATATGAGAGACACCATGCCCATCATGCAGGACATTGCGGAAGAAATGAGAGATGGCGGGAGAGAGCCATATATCATACCCTCTGGAGGCTCGAACCCAGTTGGCGCCATAGCATACTCGAACGCAATGCTGGAAATAATCTCTCAGGCAGTAGAAATGAGCGTGAAAGTTGACCACGTTGTTTTCGCCTCAGGCTCCGGCGGAACCCAAGGAGGTCTTCTGTTCGGAGCGAAGGCATTGAACTTCCAAGGCCGAATCCTTGGGATCAGTGATGGGGCTTCACGTGACCCCCTCGCCAGCAAGATCGTGGAAATCGCCAATGGCTGTGCGAGACTGATAGATTCCCATGTCTTAGTCTCCTTGAAAGATGTGGATTTCCTCGACCAGTACGCTGGAAAAGGCTATGGAATCCTTCAGAAAGAAGTCGTGGATGCAATCATGACGGTGGCAGGAACTGAAGGAATCCTCCTCGACCCTGTCTACACAGGGAAGGCCATGTGGGGCCTAATGGATCTGATTCACCAAGGCTACTTCGAAAAAGATGAAACGGTCGTCTTCATCCACACCGGCGGAACTCCAGCTCTATTCGCGTACAGAAAAGAGCTAGTTTCTTTCTTAGGGTCGTGATTGGAGCACAGCCTCATCGGAAGAGACCATCTCTCTGCGAGAGCACTATGATTCTACAGGCGAAATGCTTTTCTCGCGTTTCTCGCGGTGATCTCAGCGACCTGAACAGGAGACACCTCTCTGATTCTTGCGATCTGTCTCACCAAGTCCAGCAGATACGAAGGCTCGTTCCTTTCTCGTCTTGGTGAGAGGAAGGGAGAATCTGTCTCGATCAACAAAGATTCGAGTGGCACATGCTTTGCCAACGCCCGGTGGTGGTCTGAGTAGCACACCGTGGTAGCCAACGATATGTAGAATCTGCGTTCCACTATCTCTCCCATCGTCTCAAGGCTTCCACCGAAGCAATGAAAGATCACCTTGTCAAGCGATCTGACCATTTCGAAAGCTTCCTGCTCTGCCTTCCTTGCATGTATGATCAGCGGCAGATTCAGTTCTAAGGCAAGATCCATGGCTTGTCGGAAGACTTCGCCTTGTCTTATCCTCATGGCAGGGTCGGTGCAACGATAGTAATCTAGTCCCGCCTCACCCACACCCTTGATCTCACCCGCATGTCGTCTTATTTGATCAAACAGCGCTTTGAGATCATTCTTGCCTGCCCTGCTAACGTAGCTCGGGCTCAATCCTAATGTTGGGTAGATGAATGAGTGCCCGCGAGCCAGTTCAAGAGTCTTCTCATTAGTATCTTGGTCAACGCCGGAGTTGATCATTATTTCAACCCCAGCAGCTCTAGCCCGCTCAATGACTTCTTCTCGGTCTTTGTCAAATCTTCCAAAGTCTAGATGGCAGTGGGAATCTATTACACCATCTATGCGATCAGCTTGACTCAACCATCTCCCTCAGATCTAGAGTACTCATTAGGCTTCGCGACACTCGGAGCTTCTTTTCGGTCGCCTAGAAAGGACATCATACTTAAATCTCCGCCGCCAATGTTGACATCTGGTGCGCGTAGATGAAGCACGGTGAGCTAGTTTGCTTCTCCTTCGCCGATGAGTCCTAGCGCATCCTATCCAAGTTCCACATCTACGAAACCTGAGGGCAATGAGTCTCAACTCTTACTCTTCAACAGCATGACCAAGCGTTTGGAGCCTTTTGCCTCAATCGACTTGAACCGAGTTCGGATGTACACGTGCGGCTTGACTGTGAATGACGTGATGCATCTTGGCCACGCTAGAGCCTACGTCATATGGGATGTATTGACACGATACTTGGAGTACCTGGGTTACGAGGTTTTTCACGTTTCAAATGTGACAGACATAAGCATAGATGACAAGATACTCAGACGAGTCAACGAATCGAACGTAAGTTTCCAGCAACATGTCAACCGTTACACTCAATTGTACTTGGAAGACCGACTGAAACTTGGAATTGCACCTGCAAACGTCCACCCTCTTGCAACACAGCATATCCAAGAAATGATAGATCTAGTTCAGAAATTGATCGAGAAAGGATTCGCGTATGAGACAGATGATGGAGTCTATTTTCGAATCTCAAGATTTCAGAGCTATGGAAGCCTTTCTGGGGTGGCCAGAGATCGACTTGAGGCTGGCTCAAGCGGTCGGGTGAGTAAGGACGAGTACAGCAAGGAAGAAGTTGGAGACTTCGTTCTCTGGAAGAAGTCAAAGCCCGGTGAACCCTATTGGCATAGTCCTTGGGGCCTTGGTAGACCTGGATGGCACATTGAATGCTCCGCGATGGCGATGAAATATCTTGGCGAAAGCTTCGATATACATTGCGGAGGGGAGGAACATGTCTTTCCTCATCATGAGAATGAGATAGCTCAAAGTGAGGCAGTGAGCGGCAGACCTCTTGCAAGATACTGGTTACATGTCAGGCATCTTGTGCTTGATGGCGGAAAAATGTCGAAATCTACAGGTGAGTTCGTTTCGGTGCGAGATGCAGTTGAACAGTATGGCCCCCTTTCTGTTCGAGTATTCCTTCTCTTGACTCACTACAGGAAAACCATGAGTCTTGACCAAGATGTCTTCAAGACGGCATCCAAGCATGCTGACAAACTAGGTGCTCTCTGGGCCGCCATACAACACTTCTCAGTCAAAGGTCAACCGTTTCCTCAGACTGGTGAAGACCGATTGCTAATGCAGTTGAGTCAGTCAAGATCAGTGTTCGAGGAAGCGATGAGTCGAGATCTGAGCACGCCTCTCGCATTGTCTGCAATCCTGAAACTCGCTCGAGAAACGGCAAGACACTTGGACAATCATGGCAGCATTAGCAAGGATACAGCTTTCATGATCCATGTTTTCCTCAAGACAGTCGGAACAGTGCTTTTCGGTGATCTAGTTGCGTCCGAACTTGAACAGAAACAAGAGGGAGTATTCAAAGATCTCGTTGAGTTTGCTGTTGAGCAGAGGGACAAGCTGCGATCGGAGCAAAAGTATAACGATGCTGACCTTGTCCGCAAAAGACTGGAAGGACTTGGCATGGTGCTACAGGATCTATCTGGTTCTACCATCTGGAGACGAGTTCATAGAGGAAATAGAGAATCTCAAGGTTGAAGCCGGGGTGGCCGAATGGTTAGGCAGCGGCCTGCAGAGCCGCATCACACAGGTTCAATTCCTGTCCCCGGTTCCAAAACCGCGTCAACATCTGTCTGATCTATACTGGCATGCTATGCTTGGATGAAGGAGGTTTCTGGGTTCCAATATCCCTCTGAGTTCAGCAGTCCCTTGCGATCTCGAGGAATCAAAGGAACCGGAGATTTTCAATTCCGTGAACGATCAGCGCCTAAGTACTTTGGAGATTCTTTTGCAGGCTTCTTCGATTTCTTCTTTCGGTCTGGTCAATGCGAATCTGATGTGGTGCTCGCCGAATTTGCCGAATCCTATTCCCGGGGTTACCACCACGCCAACATCTAGTAGCTTCATCGTGAGATCCATCGATTTCTCTTCGCATCTTGGCCACACGTAGAAGGTGCCCTTGGGTTTCTCACATTCCAGACCGATGCTCTTCAGACCTTCTACCAGTGTGTCGCGTCTCTGTCTATATGTCCTGTTGGCCGTCTTGAGATGTTCAGGCGGATCACCATTAACGTAGCTTTCCAAAGCCTGCTTCGCGACTTTCTGTATGTATACCGGTGGACCTGAGTCAATCTGGGTCTTGACTTTCACCAATCCCTCTATGAGCTTTCTGTTTCCAACGGCAAATCCAATTCGATCTCCTGTCATATTGAATGTCTTTGAGCACGAGTGGAATTCTACGGCCACATCCATGGCACCATCAATCTCTAGGATGCTAGGAGCCTTGTAATCATCAAACACGATTTCTGAGTAGGCGTTGTCATAGCATACTATGATATTCTTCTCCCTTGCGATATCAATAACCTTCTTCAAAAAGCTCTCATTCACAACTGCGCCTGTGGGGTTGTTGGGGTAGTTGAGAAACATCATCTTGGCATCGTTCAGCGACTCAAGATCTGGTCTGTAGCCGTTCTCTTCCAGCAAAGGCATCACCAATGGTACACCGTCATTCAACAACGCGCCTCCATTGGAATAAACAGGGTATGATGGATCTGGAACTAAGACACGATCGCCAGCATTGACAAAGGCTCTAGCTATGTTTGCTATACCTTCCTTTGATCCCAGTAAAGCTATGACCTCACTCTTTGGATCTATCTTAACCTTGAATCTTTTTTCGTACCAGTTGGCGACTGCTTCTCTGAAGTCGGGTTCACCCTGGCTGAAGGAGTACTTGTGATTTGCCGGGTTCGCTGCCTCTTTCCGGAAAGATTCCAGTACAGATGGTGGCGGTGGAAGATCCGGGTCTCCTATGCTTAGAGAGATAATGTCTTTGCCCTGCCTTTTCTTCTCAGCTATGATTCTCTCCAGCTCCGCGAATAGGTACGGCGGAAGTCGACTAATTCTCTCAGAGAAGTCTATTCTCATTTCTTTCTCGCTCCTAGAACAATATCCCATGAAATATCTTTTGAGCTGGTCCTGTCATTAGAATGCTTTTCAGGATCTCGATCTTCAGATCTCCACCAGGTAAGTGAGCAACTATTTTTGCATCAGTCTTTCCAAGAAGATGGGCAGCGGCTGCGCTTGCACATGCCCCCGTGCCGCAGGCGAGAGTTTCTACTACGCCTCTCTCCCAGACTCGCACTATCAACTCCCTTCTATTCAATGCCTGAACAAATTCTGCATTGGTTCTTTTGGGAAAAATCTTGTGATTTTCGATCTTGGGCCCCATCGCTTCCACCGGGAAGTTCTTCACATTGTCGACGAATGTTACACAGTGCGGGTTTCCCACTGAAAGGCATGTTACCTTGAAGGTCCTGTCTCCTACCTGCAGGTCCTCGTTTATGCAGGTTCCATCGCCTAGCATGGGGATGAACTGTTTCTCGTAGACCGGCGGCCCCATATCCACCCTCACGTTCTGTACGTTTGCGTCGACAATATTGAGCCAGACTTTCTTTGTACCTGCCAAGGTTTCTATGTTGATTTCATTCTTCTTCGTTATGTCGTTCTCATAGCAATACTTCGCGAAACAACGGATTCCATTGCCACACATTTCTGCTTCACTTCCATCGGCATTGAAGATTCTCATCTTTACGTCGGCTATTTCTGAGTCGTAGATGAGAAGCATGCCGTCGGCTCCTATGGAAAAGTGCCTCTCACAGAGTGTCTGAGCTATTCTCTGCAGTTCATGTTCGCGTATCTCTTCCTTTCTATTGTCTACGACCACGTAGTCGTTTCCCAGTCCGTGCATCTTCCAGAATCTCATTTTAACCACGGCGCGAATTCCTGACCGGTCAACAGGTCTTCTAAGGTCTCCCTGCCTCGAACCAAAGCATGTTTCCCTCGATTAACAAGGATCTCCGCCGGTCTTGGCCTTGAATTGTACTGTGAACTCATCGAGAATCCATATGCGCCCGCGTTCAGGATTGCCAGTAGGTCCGCCTCCTGAAGCTCGGGCAATCTCCTATCTCGGCCCAAGATATCCCCAGATTCGCAGAGAGGTCCCGCTATGTCATAAACTTCACAGGGGCTCTCATTCATCCTATTCGCAACCACAATGTGGTGGTACGAACCGTACATGGCTGGTCGGATTAGAGTATTGAATCCAGCGTCGATACCAGCATATTTCTTGAAAGGCGTCGTTTTTATCGTATTCACAGCCGAGAGAAGTATACCAGCCTCGGCAACGATGTAACGACCAGGCTCAAAACCTAGTGTTGGTTCCCCTAGACCATACTCTTTCAGTCTCTGCTTTATGAGAGAGAGGATTTTGTCTGAGAACAGACCGATATCAAGAGCTTTCTCTTCCGGCCTATAAGGCACGCCGAAGCCACCGCCGATGTCGACAAGATCAAAGGAGATATTGAGAGTATCATGTACTCTCTTGCCGATCTGCAAAAGCCTTTCAACAGCCAAGGCGAAGGGTTCAATGTTCAGAACACCTGAACCGATATGCATGTGTAGGCCGAATTGTCTGACGCCGTGTGCTCTAGCAATCTCGTAAGCCTTCAGGAGATCGTCCTCCCACAAGCCGAACTTTGACTGTTTTCCAGCGGTTATGACATGCTCGTGATGTCCGGCACCTATCTCAGGGTTCACTCTAATGGATATGAAGTCTGGCGTGACCATCTTCAGAAGTCTCCTTAGCTCAGAGATTGAGTCTATGTTTATCTTGACGCCAGAATTCAACAGAAATCTGAGTTCATCGTCAGTTACGCTTGTACCTGTAAAAAGAATCTTCTCCGAAGGGAAACCAGATTTCAAAGCGAGGAAAACTTCGCCAGGGCTTACGCTGTCTACGTAGGCACCTTCGTCCCTAAGTATTCTCAAAACAGATAGACTCGTATTCGCCTTCGCTGCATAGAAAATCCTGATCTTTTGATATTTACTGGACATGGCGTGGAACATATTCCTGTATTTTTCTCTGATGACTGATTCACTCATCACGTACAAGGGGGTTCCGTACTTCTTTGCCAACTCGATATTTGATACGCCGTCGATCTGTAGTTCGCCATCTCGATTCTCAAGGATTTTAGGGAGCATAAGCGCCCACTGCGCCAAGAGATTGCATGCGCGCTATGTAAAGTTAGTCGCTTCCCAGATAGCGCGGAGGCGGCTAGGTGGATACGCGTTTTCTAAATACCTGGTTTTTTCCCAGACGGAAAAAGCCGCTCACGAGAGAATAGTCCCCTACCTGCAGATTTCTTTTTGCACTCAGTCGATTGTCGTGTCTCTTCTCTCAAAAGACTGCCGTAGTGGCTATGGATCCAGTCTCCCAGCTGCCTGCCGTAGGGAGTCTTTTTCTTCCTACCGCAACATCTAATATTCTTGGACTGATCAGTTGGCTGAGAGGTGGTTGATATGGCAAAGGTAGTCGTCAGGGGTGGAGGGCTTCCCAAGCCTGCTGGACCATATAGTCCCGCAATAATGGCGGGTGACTATGTTTTCTGTGCGGGCCAAGTTGGACGGAACCCGGCAACTGGCGAGATGGGCACAACAATTGAAGAGCAAACGAGACAAGTCCTGCTTAATCTACAGTCTATTCTGAAAGCAGCTGGGGCTTCTCTGGACAATGCGGTCAAGACAACGGTCTTCATGGCTGATATGAATGAATTCTCACGAATGAATGCAGAGTACACCAAGTTCTTCCCGAGAGATCCTCCCGCTCGTTCAACAGTCGGTGTAACGATGGCTCCGGGCATAAAGGTCGAGATAGAACTCGTTGCTTGCGTTGGCAAGAAATGACTTGACGCATGGGTGAACTCGATGCCCGTGAAGGTTAGAGTTGAATGGGCAGGCGAGCTAAAATTCACTGCAGAGAACGAGAACGGTGTTTCCACAGTCATGGATGCAACCGACGCGGGAGATCGCCTTGCCGGCATCACTCCAATGGAGCTTCTATTGATGGCTCTGGGAGGATGCACAGGCATCGACATTGTAATGATCCTCAAGAAGCAACGTCAGAAACTTACCAAATTAACATTGAACGTGACTGGGCATAGAAGATCAGAACCGCCGAGATACTACGAGCAGATACATGTTGAATATGTTCTCAAAGGATCAAGCCTGGATGAGAAGAAAGTCCAGAGGGCAATCCAGCTATCGGAGGAAAAGTACTGTTCTGTGAGTGCTGCGCTCAAGGAAAGAGCTCGAATAACAAGCTCATACAAAATCGAACAGTAGGCGATTCGCAAAAAAGGAAAAACTGAGCATCGAAGCGCTCGAAGAACTTGGATAGCGGTTCGATACTATTACTTCCTTTTCTTCCCAGCTCTTCTGGGTGTTCTCAGCTTACTCTCTAAGCTTTCTCAGCTTTTGTCAAAGATTTCCACTGCTTGATTCTATCCCCTACGATCAGGATTCCAATGAGCTGTTGGTTCGTGGCCGAAACTGATCAGAGGTGCATGTCTGACTGGGAGGGACTTATCTGTGTGTCGCAGAGAATACTATCGTAGATCTGCTTGCTAGGGAAGAAATAATCGAAGAAAAGAGGGGAAGATAGTAGGATCGTCTAGAAGGTTCTCTTCTGGATCCTACTCGAATTCAGAGGAAGATTCCTCTTCTCCGCCCGGAGGTTTCGGAGGTCCTCCAGGTGCTCCACTTGGCTTGCCCGCCGCTATGACATCGTCTATCTTCAGGATCATTGTTGCTGCTTCTGTCGCTGACTTCACCGCTTGCTCCTTGACGACAACAGGCTCGTAGATGTTCAATTTGCTGAGGTCGGTGACTTTTCCTTCGAATATGTCTATGCCGGCCCACTTTTCTCCTTTGTCGTGGTGGGATCTAAGGTCTGCCAGCATGTCTATGGGGTCGAGGCCTGCGTTCTCAGCCAAAGCCATCGTGACTCCTTCCATGGCCTCAGCGAAAGCGAGCACAGCCAGCTGCTCTCTTCCTGAGAGTCCTTGTGCCCAACGCCTAAGGTTGGAGGCTACTTCGATCTCAACTGCACCTCCACCTGCCACAACCCTGGGGTCGCGAACGACATCTCTGACCACGCACAACGAGTCATGGATGGATCTCTCGGTCTCGTCAATCATTCGTTCTGTTCCGCCTCTGATGAGAATTGTCACGGCCTTCGGATCTTTGCAGCCTTCGATGAAAGTCATCTTGTCGTCAGCAATCTTCTTCTCCTCTACGAGTTGGGCCGAGCCAAGATGCTGTGAGGAGAGGTCGTCAAGGTTTGTGGCAAGCTTCGCTCCGGTAGCTTTCGCCAGTTTCTCCATGTCTTTCTCAGAAGCACGTCTAACTGTCAGAATGCTCTTTTTCGCCAGGAAGTGTTGGGCTATGTCATCTATGCCTTTCTGGCATATGAGAACATTTGCCCCAGCCTTGGCCACTTTCTCGACCATATCTTTCAGCATTTTCTCTTCTTCGTCGAGGAACATCTTCATTTGCTCTGGCTCTGTTATGTTTATCTTGGCGTCGAACTCGGTCTTCTCGATTTCCAAGGCGCAGTTCAACAGTGCTATTTTGGCGTTCTCCACTCTCTTGGGCATGCCTGAGTGGACCACTTCCTTGTCTAGGACTATGCCTTTGATGAGTGTGGTATCATTTGTCGACTGTCCAGTTTTCTTCTCTATCTTGATGTCGTCGACGTCTGCCTTGAAACCTTCTTCGGTTTTCTCGGCTATTTGAAGAACCGCGTCTATCGACAGATTCGCGATGTGGTCTGAGTATTCTCGCAGCGATTTTCCTGACTGAGAAACTACTGCAACGTGCTTCAGCATCTGTTTGTCTGTGGGCTGTACTTTGATTGCGAGTTGCTTGATCAGGTCAAGGGCTTTCTCAGACGCCTTCTGGTACCCGTCTATGATGACTGTGGGGTGTATTTCTTTGTCTATCATTTCCTCTGCCTTTGTCAGGAGTTCTCCAGCGAGCACGACTGCGGTGGTTGTTCCGTCGCCTACCTCATCGTCTTGGGCTTTCGCTACTTCAACCATCATTTTTGCGATTGGGTGCTGGATGTCCATTGTTTTCAGTATGACTGCACCGTCGTTTGTGATGATGATGTCGCCAAAACTTTCGACGAGCATCTTGTCCATGCCTTTTGGGCCTAGGGACGATCGCACAACGTCTGCCACGATCTTGGCGGCGGAGATGTTTGATCTCTGTGCTTCTTTGCCAACGGTTCTTTGTGATCCTTCTCTCAGGATTAGTACTTGTTGTCCACCTATGGTTGCGGGAACTGCTTCAGTCATTATTCATCACCTCATTACATCGGGGGCATTCCTTCGCCCGGCGGTCCCCTCGGAGGCATGGGCGGTGTTTTCGCCGCGGCTATTACGTCGTCAACTCTTAAGATCATTGATGCTGCCTCAACCGCTGATTTTATTGCTTGTTCCTTCACTACAACCGGTTCTATTACTCCCTGCTTCATCATATCAACGGGCTTACCGGTGACGACATCGACTCCCATCCACAATCCATCAGGTTTCTCATGTGCGGATCTTAAGGCTACCATTATGTCGATGGGGTCTAGGCCAGCGTTCTCTGCTAGGATTTTCGGTATGGTTTCAACTGCTTCAGCAAACGCTTCTACAGCCAGTTGTTCTCTTCCTCCAACCTTTGTAGCGTGTTCTTTCAATCTCTTCGACACTTCCATTTCGATTGACCCTCCACCCGCAACTATCTTGTTCTTCTTCACTATGTCCGCGACCACATGCAATGAGTCTTTGAGGGCTCTTTCCACCTCATCCACCAGTCTCTCCAGTCCGCCTCTGATCAGTATTCCAACCGCTTTTGGATCCTTGCATCCCTCAATGAAGACCATCTTGTCCTCGCCAAACTTCCTTTCTTCAACCAGGCCTGCGCTGCCAAGATCTTGGGACTTGAGATCATCTAGGTTCGTTATGACTCTGCCGCCGGTCGCTCTCGCAAGCTTCTCCATGTCTGACTGTTTGATTCTTCGAACAGCCATAATGCTCTCCTTGGCCAGGAAGTGTTGGACCATGTCATCTATGCCTTTCTGGCAGAGTACGACGTTGGCTCCTGATCCTTTGATCTTGTTAACCATGTTTTTCATCATCTCAATCTCCTGGTCCAGAAAGAGCTTCATCTTTGTCGGATCAGATATCCTGATCTCAGCGCTCATCTCTGTCTTCTCGATCTCCAGCGCAGAGTCGAGAAGGGCGATCTTCGGATTCTTCAGGGACTTGGGCATTCCAGAGTGAACAACTTCCTTGTCCACGATCACTCCTTTGACGAGTTGAGTGTCCAGGATGCCTTTTCCCTGTTTCTTGACGAGTGCAATATTGTCAACGTCTGCAAGGAAAGCGTTGCCTCTTTTCTCTTTGACTAGATCAACTGCTTCGATCGAGATGTCCGCCAGATGCCCTCGAGCACCCTCGACTACTTTACTGCGTACAGATGTAAATGCAGCGTTTCTCAAGATGTTCTTGTCGTCTAGGTTCACCGTGACCGCGAGTTGGTCTAGGATTTCAAGCGCTTTGTCTGCTGCGTTTCTGTAGCCAGCGACTATGGTTGTTGCATGTATCTGGTCCTGCGTTAGTTCTTCTGCTCTTCTTAGCAGTTCTCCGGCCAGTATGACTGCGGTGGTTGTTCCGTCTCCCACTTCCTTGTCCTGCGCCTTCGCGACCTCAACCATCATCTTTGCCGCGGGGTTCTGGACTTCAATCTCATCTAGGATTGTTGCACCGTCATTGGTGACAGTCACGTCGCCTAGCGTATCAACGAGCATCTTGTCCATGCCCCGTGGACCAAGCGTGCTCTTGACAAGTTCCGCGATGATTTTCGCAGCCGCTATATTCGATCTCTGAGCATCTCTACCTCTATTTCTAGAGGTACCCTCTTTCAGGATAAGTATAGGTTGACCTGTTAGATATGCCAAACAGATTTTTCTCCTTCTTCAACGGAGCTGACGCGCGCGCGCGCTTAAACATTGCGCCGCCGATGCTCCTCGAGCAATTATAGTCAGGTTAGATAGGTTGATTATGTAGGCGGGCTTAGGGGTGATGGTCGAACATTGATTCCGCAGGATACTCCTCAACAAGAGCCTAATGAGCATCCTATCGATAGGAAGAAGGATGCCTCTGCCAAGAGGACCTTCGTTCCAGTTTCTGAGGTTACCTTGCTTCGAAAGGTTTTGGAGGAAGAGAAGAAGAAGAACGAAGAGTGTGTGACTCGCCTCAAATATCTTCAGGCCGACTTCGAAAATCTCCAGAAGCGCAGTAAACGAGAGATAGATGATGCAACAAAGTATGGTGAAACGGATCTCACACTCAACCTCTTGCCAATCCTGGATGACCTTGAGCGCGCATTGGCCGCAGGTAAGAACTCGGACAACAAAGAAGCAATCGTCGGGGGATTGGAGATGATACTGAAGGCAGCTCAGAACGTACTGTTCAGAAGAGGCTTATCGCCCATCGATGCTGTTGGAAAGAAATTCGATCCAGCAAAACACGAGGCGATTGGTTTCGTTTCTTCCTCAGACCGTGAAGAGAACACTGTGGTACGTGAGTTGAGGAAAGGCTACATGTTCGGCGAGAAAGTCATCCGACCGAGCATAGTTGAGGTTGCACGAAACCCTAGCTCTGAACAGCCTACGAGCTCTCCTAAGACTGCTAGTCAGTAGTTTGTGAGGGGATGTGCAAGTTGCGCGGGCGCATCGGTTCTGTTATGAGTGATCGGCTGCGTGAGTGCTACTGTTACTCTAAGTAACGTTTATAAACCTCACTCGTTACCTTGAGTAACTCGCATAGCATAGAACAGTCTCAGTTGAGGTGTACGCCTTGGCAAAGGTTATCGGAATAGATCTTGGAACAACTAATTCCGCTGCAGCAGTGATGGAGGCTGGTAGGCCAGTTGTGGTTCCAAGTGCTGAAGGACCAACGATGGCCGGCAAGATGTTTCCATCTGTTGTTGCTTTCACCAAAGATGGTACCTTGCTGGTTGGCGAGTCTGCCAAGCGTCAAGCAAGCTCAAACCCAGAAGGCACGATCATTGAGATAAAAAGAAAAATGGGAACCGACTACAAAGTCCAAGTCTTCGGAAAAGAGTATACCCCACAGCAAATATCCGCATTTATTCTGCAGAAGATAAAACGCGATGCCGAAAGTTTCCTAGGAGATAAAGTGGATACAGCTGTGATTACCGTTCCTGCCCACTTCAACGATAATCAAAGACAAGCCACCAAAGATGCCGCAGAGATAGCCGGGTTCAAGGTTCCTAGATTGGTCAACGAGCCTACTGCAGCGTGTCTGGCCTATGGGTTAGGCTCATTCGGCAAGACAATGAAGGTAATGGTGTTCAGTTTCGGCGGAGGAACTCATGACGTTACTCTGATGGAAATGGGTTTCGTAAAGGAGACAAAAGAGAGCACGTTTGAAGTTCTCTCAACAAGTGGAGATACAAAGACAGGTGGTGCCGATGTTGACAATGCTGTGACAGAGTATCTGGTTGAAGAGTTTCGGAGAGGGAACGGGATCGACCTGAGCGGGGACAAGATGGCGATGACGCGCCTTAGGGAGGCAGCTGAGAGAGCGAAGATAGAACTGTCAGTTATGGTGACAACTGATATCGATATGCCGTTTATTGCCCAGGACACTTCTGGGCCAAAGCATTTTCACCTGACTCTGACCCGAGCAAAGCTTGAGGAATTGGCGCGCCCGATCGTTGACCGTATTAGGGGTCCGATCACGCAGGTGTTGGCTGACGCCAAGGGCGGTTCTCTACAACCAAACGACATAGACAAGATCATCCTGATAGGAGGCATGACGAGGATGCCTCTAGTCCGGAGCTTCGTGGAATCCATCATGGGTAAGCCTGCTGAACGAGGATTGGATCCAATGGAATGTGTGGCGGTTGGAGCTGCGATTCAAGCCGGTGTAATGACGGGCGAAGTGAAGGATCTTCTTCTTTTAGACGTCACACCTCTTTCGCTCGGTGTGGAGACCCTTGGAGGGATCCTCACTAAGCTCATAGAGCGAAATACTACTGTACCGACAAGAAAGAGCCAAGTCTTCTCAACAGCAGCAGACTTCCAGACCACAGTCACGGTTCATGTACTTCAAGGCGAGAGGCCAATGGCTGCGGACAATGTTTCATTGGGCATGTTCAATCTCACAGGTATACCTCCGGCACCACGAGGAGTGCCGCAAATAGAGGTCACCTTTGACATCAATGCGGATGGGATCCTCAATGTCGCCGCCAAAGACTTGGGAACAGGGAACCAACAGAAGATCACAATCACTGCTTCAACCAAGCTGTCGGAATCAGAGAAGGAACGAATGGTCAAAGAGGCTGAACAGTTCGCAGAGCAGGACAAGAAGAAACGTGAGGAAGCAGAAACACGTAACAATGCCGACTCAATGATCTACACTGCTGAGAAGACCAAGACAGATCTGAAGGAGAAAATAGGCAAAGACAACGTTGAGAAAATTGACAAAGGAATCGCTGAGATGAAAGAAGCCCTCAGCGGAAAAGACGTGCCTAAGATAAAGGTGAAGACCGACGAGCTGGCGAAGATGCTTCAACAGATTGGGGCAACAGTGTATCAACAGGTTAGCCAACAACAGGCACAGCAACAGCAGCAGACTCCTCCACCTGGACCTGAGAAGCAGCCTGACAAAGTAGTGGATGCAGACTACAAGGTTGTTGATGAAGAGAAGAAGCCGTAGTTTTGATGTCAAAGATGAATGGTCCGGTCACAGATGGAAAAGAGAGACTACTATGAGATCCTCGGCCTCTCCAGAGATGCGACTAAAGAGCAGGTGAAGGACGCTTACAGAAAGCTCGCACTTCAATACCATCCTGATAGAAACAAGTCTCCTGACGCTGAGGAGAAGTTCAAAGAGATCTCCGAAGCATACGCTGTTCTCTCTGACGACGAAAAAAGACAGCAGTACGATCAGCTCGGCCACGCCGGAATCGATCAGAGATACACCTATGAAGACATATTCAGAACAACCGACTTTGAATCCATCTTCCGTGACCTAGGGTTTGGCTTCGGAGGATTCGGTAGCATCTTCGATACGTTCTTTGGTCGTGGAAGAGGTTGGGGAGAAGAAAGACCTGGACGAGGTTCTGACCTCAGGTACGATCTTGAGATTCCACTCGAAGAAGTAGCCACAGGGGCGACGAAAGAGATCACAGTGCCCCGAAGAGAGAAGTGTGATGTGTGCAATGGAAGTGGAGCGAGAAAGGGCACCACGCCTAAGACCTGTTCACGTTGTCAGGGTAGGGGGCAGGTCCAGCATGTACAAGAAGCAGGATTCGCTCGATTTGTCAGAATTGAAACATGTGACCGATGTCAGGGAAGGGGAGTCATCATAGAATCTCCCTGCCAGAAATGTCGAGGAACAGGAATTGTCGAACATACACGCAAAATCACCTTGAAAATTCCACCTGGCGTTGAAAGTGGGACAGCGCTAAGATTGGCTGGCGAAGGAGACTCAGGAGGTTCAGGAATATCGACTGGCGATCTCTTCGTGTATGTCATGGTGAAACCTCACAGCATTTTCGAGAGAGATGGAAGTGACATCTACTGTGAGATACCGATTGGGTTCGCAGAGGCTTCTCTGGGTGCAGAAATCGAAATACCCACATTGAGCAGTCGTGCCAGCCTACGTATTCAGGGGGGAACCCAAACCGGAACAGTATTTCGGTTAAGGGGAAAGGGACTTCCAGAGTATCGGGGGCGGGGCAGAGGGGATCAGCTGGTGAAGATCATCGTTAGGACCCCCACTAACCTGACTGAAAGACAACGAATGATTCTGAGTGAGCTGAAGAAAGAGGAGCGCCCGGTAAGAAAATAGGGTGTGTTACGCTCACGCTTCATAGTCTCACTGTTTTTCTAATAGAGCTTGAAAAACCTAGGGGGGCTGGCTGACACCTTTGCTTTCATATGAAACAGAGCTTTACAATCCGATGCAGTTCTCGCCTTTGCCAACACATCCTATGACACAGTAGAATTCAAAATCGGAATCAAATTCGTTTCGAAACCCGTGAAGTTCGTTCGCTGCGAAGTAGAATACGTCTCCTTGATCTGCGGCAACAGTTTCCTTCTCAGTTACAACTTGAGCCTTGCCTTTCGTTACGATTATCTCCTGCTCCCACGGGTGCTTGTGAGGAGCCATGTTCCCCTTCGGTTTGATGTTGAAGTGTCGAAGTGCAAAGTTGTGTAAGTATTCGTCGCCACCAGTTCGTTTTTCTGAGATCCATCGAATCGTCACGCCTTCAGCGTCACTTCCATAGGCTTCCTTCACGTCGTACCCTTTGACTTGCTCTGTTCTTCGCCTAATCAAGACCAATACCTCATTCTCTATCTTGTATGTGTCGCTTGAAAACTTAATTCAGACTGTTATCACGCTCTTCGCTTCCATAGCCATATCCAAGAAAGCCGCGTACCCCATCGAGGAAATTGATGAGACCAAATCCTTCTCCCCTATTGCCCGTTTGTGCAGTGCCTCAGAGCATGCATAGAACCGCACTCTCTCATTCCTCATGACTTTTTTGAACCTCTCTCCAATATCTGGGTCCATCTTCTCGGCGGTCCCTGTTCGAGCCAAGACAACTCCTTCCGCGTACAGGAAAACTCTGACATCTAGATCAATGCTCGAGGCTGTTTCCGCAAGATACAGGAGCGAAGATGTCCTTCCTATCTCTTCTGGGCCCCAACCGAACAAAAACACTATTCTCTCTGTCATGTTATCGATCGCCTCTAGCAACCTGCGGCGATACAGAGATTCCTCGGCAGTCCACTTATTTTGCATAGGACTCCCCGAGCGCTGCTTTCACCTCTCTTGAAGAGGCGTTCAAACTCGTCTGTCGTCAGTTTTGCTTCGTTTCGAACAGTCTTAACCATCGGTAATGATGACCACTTTTCATAGTACGTTCTCACATAGCGAATGCATGTCCAGTGTGCTTCTGTAAGCTTCATGCCCAACTGGTTTTCCGCGATTTCAGAGGCAATCCTTTCGCTCCAAGTTCTTGGATCAATCAAGTATCCTTCATCATCAAACAGCGCCAACACCTACAGCATCTCCCGGTAACTAGATCAAAGCCCCGTATGAAAAAGCCATTGCTCTCTTTCGTTGGGAAACACGTACCGCGAGGCATTCTGATCGCACGTAGAAGGCTCAGGCAGATCGTTTCTCTCTTCTACGTCGAATCATGCGATTCGCGTGTGAGCTCCATGAACACGATTCCTATATCGCAGCGTTGTTGAAGAACGCCTAATGATGCCAGTAACTATCTGTGTGCGGCCGTGCCGACGCGCAGATCTACGCATCTTGCTGGGAATCTATCGAGAAGGGTTCGAACAGGAGTTGACCTTCTTTTTCAGAAGATTCTGCAGGTGCTTCTTCCAAGCACTCTTCCGTTATCTTGCCGGAGACGCGATCGTAGCTGAAGTGAACAATAGAGTCGTGGGCTTCATAGTTGTAGTACCTGGATCCATACCAGCAACACGGGCCGGAATCCTCCAATTGATGTCTACATTGCCGACGCTACTATTGGCAGTGAGATCCTCTTTCTTCATCTACGTTTTGCAGAAGGTGAGGAATATGGATTGGAGTCGATGTCATGTTGGCATAGGATGCGTCGCTGTGAAGAAAGATTTTCGAGGAAAAGGAATCGGGGCTTCTCTCATGCGTGAAGCGCTCGCCAGGTATCCGAAAAGAGATGCGGTCTTAGATGTACGGCCGTGGAATGAGAGTGCCATTCGCCTCTATTCCAGTGCGGGTTTCGAGCGAATGAGTGCATGGAGAGATCCGCTTGGGGAGTGGATCATAATGAGTCGACCGCAGCTTTCTCGTGCCAGAACTGAACCAGAAACTGAACGCTTCAATTCACGGTGTGTTGGCTAATTCGTCTTATCGTAATCTCATACGGCCAAGATCGTAGCAACCAGTGCTCGCCACATCGTGTATATATGTCCGATCCGTTATCGATGGGAGAGTTGACTACGTATGAGTGAGGTAGCGTTTCCTTGCAGAATCACAGCTGTCCATCCGCATTATGATCCTTTTGGAAACGAGTATGTGTGCGTTGAGTTCTCAGTTGAGGCACAGCGCCCTCCTAGTGTTATTCAGATGCCAAGGGGGGCACCTGAAGAACTCTCTGCGGTCATACCGATTATTTCTCAGATCCCGAAGATGATGGTTCAGGGCAAGGCGTATAGCAACAGGTTTGTTCTCTTTCTCACAGTTCAAGAATGGGAAAAAATGGAACGAAAGTATCAGTACGGTGACGATGCAGAGGTAACCATAGGCAAAGACGGTTCCATCCACGTAAGAGTTGTACAGGGATAGAAGCATTGAGCTCCTAGAGCTAGGTTCAGTCAACGTGCGCTTTAGGCGCACGGAAGTCGTACGGCGACGATCTCTTCTTTCTTTTCTTTGTTTTGCTCTTTTCTGCTTGTTTCTTTTCGTTGTGTACGTTTGGCAAGAGATTCTGCTCCTTCGTCCGGGCAGTTGTGTCTTTCAGGAAGTCGATGTTCCTCGCAGTACCATCCTCCGCATCTGTGACATCTGTAAGTCAAAGAAAATGAGGCAAGGCAGTAGTTGCAGTGGCTTGAGGCATATCCGATCGAGTTTATCTTGATTTCCGCATCCGGCTTCAGTTTCTGGAGGAGCTTCTTTACGATGCTCTCACATTTCTCGCGGGGGTAATCTGGAAGGACTATGTAGACTTCGCCGCCTCTTTGCACCACAGTATACTTGTGGTCTTCCACTGAACCGTCGCCGACCCCCTTCTCTCTTTCCCTGAGGCCGAGGAGGCGAACTATTTCTGACCAGTTCAGGAGGAGGGAGGCGAGGAAGATCATGTTTGACGTAGGTTGCAGCTCCTGAGGCTGTTTCCTATCGTCTAACGCGAATTATGACAAGCAACAATAAGATGAAGGACACGCCTAGAAGTATCCACAATAGCATTCCGTTACGTTCTAGGATGGCTAGTAAGGCGTTGATCTGGGTTATCGGGTTCTTGGATGCGAGGAGTTGATACAGTTGCGCAGCCTCGTCGCGCTTGAAAAGTCCGCTGTCCACTCTGATATCATCGGCATCTGTTTTCTCGAACTTGTGGCCAGCAATGTAGAAGGCGCCGCTGTAGCTCGATTTCAGCCAGAGGTTAAACTCTTCTTGGCTCAAACCTCTCACCTTACACGAATTGTCATGTAGTAGAGTCTGACTATGCCTCCTTGGAAAACCAGTACGCCGAGATTCATGCTGTTTGGATCTTGGTTCCAAGTATAGACTTCTGTTGCTCCTGTCTTTGATACGTATTCCTTTAGGAAGCTGTCGATGGTCCGAGTGGTCTGTTGCCACTGAGTTTCGTCAAGATAGTTGATCTTGCCAACTTCTGTTTCGGCGTTTGCGGTTATCTTGGTCACGTTGATGAGCGGGAGTTTCTTTGTCTCTAGATAAGTTCTGATGTTCGTCAATCTGTTTTCATGGCCTGTTACGACAGGAGGTCTTCCTCCAACCAAGGCGTAGTATGCTTGAGCAGCGTCTGATCCTGTTGCAACTTTGGCGCCTGTCAAGGCATCTATGGCGACAACGAAGGCCATCTTCGTTATGACCGCTGTGGCTTCTTGTGCAACTATGTAAACCGGAATGAAATAGTACAGTTTTCCTGCAATGGAATAGAGAAGAATATTGCCAAGTCTCCTGTTTGTCAGCAGAGTCAGCTGGGTTCGCACGTAATCGTCCGTTTCCAATGCTTGGAGTGCAGCTGACGGGCCGATAAGTTGAGTCATCGTCGCATTTCCAACTCCATATAGAACTACTTCGCCAAGCCCTGGGCCGCCATAAGCGACATACAGGCCAGCAAGGTTCTTCCCAGCAGAGGCCCTGAATTCCACAAGTTGGATGCCTACGAACCGCACATCTTCATCGGACAAGAGCAATATGTAGTGAACCAAGGTGGCAGGCGGCCTCTCGAAGAATGCAGAACCGGCGCGCCAAACAAAAGGGTCAGTAACATGGAACTTGAAGTCAATGTCTAGTTGTCCTGAGTAGTCGTGCATGCCAAGCAGCTGCTCAGAATATCTTAGTTGAGGTACCAGCCAAGAGGGAGGAGATGTCCAATTGGGATAGTAGTCCTTGTAGAAATCCACCAAGAAACCATCCGGCTTTGCAACCACATATCCCTGTAATCGCCCGTCCTCTACGTTGACAAGAACGTACCCGAAGAGGCGCTGATAGGTACTTGCCGAGAAACCTGACTGGAGTGGGTAGTCTATGAGGACCTGTGCAGCGTAGTAGATGCTTTGTCCATCGCTAACCAGGTAGACATCTTCATCCGCCGTAAGCCCGTAGATCAGAATGCTTTGGACTCTGGTTAGGATGTCTCTCTTGTACAGCATCTTGATCTCGTCTTGAGGAGGGGAAAAAGCGAAGCCGAGTTGTCCCTCGGCTAGGAACCATAGCATCCTCTGCCATCCAGACAATGCGTAGTCTGCATCTTTCGAGTAAGATATCTCTTCAACTTCTTTGAAGCCTTTGACTTGGACGTAGACTGTCTCCCTGAAACCTTCTCCGTAGTATATTGGCGGTTCTGCTTTGAGACCGAAGACATTTCTTACAGGCACGTACTCACCATTGTGGCTATCTAGACATATCACCTTTGAAGCGTGAGTATAGATCAACCGTCGGCTGATCCAATCAGAGCTTGGGTAGAGGACTGTGGTCGGGGCGACCCAGTATTCTCGGCCGCCGTAGTAGATTACGTCGGAATCTGCAAGCTTCATCCAGTTGACTCCGATCTGGTTCTTCATCTTTGTTATCGCAGCTTCCTGATCCCATTGCCTAACCACCGATAGAGTCCG
>JALHTG010000020.1 GCA_022865705.1 Candidatus Bathyarchaeota archaeon
AAGCGTTGCTGCGTTCGTCTGCGCTTCGCTTGTGATATAGTTTCACTTGTCTTTTCGGGCCGTGGACGCGGAATAGTTTGTCTACGCGCAGTAATCCTTTCACATGTCTCATCTGGTTCGCTGGGTACGGTATGACTGGAGCGATCTTCAATATGCTGAGGAAGAGTCGGATGAGGCTGCTGCTGTACTGAGGATCAGCGATTAAGGTTTTGAGTTTGAAGCCTGCTACGATTAGTCGTACGATCAGAGTGGGCAGTACGCGTTTCTCGTTGCGGTTTGCTGGCGCCACAACAAACCTGACTATGAGACCTTTCGCAACATTTACAGCGAGGTGGACACCGTACCCAAGCGTCACGTTTCTGCCTTCTTTTTGCTGTGTCGAATAACTGTATGTTTTTGGTCTGGGCTATGGGTGGTCTTGTCCTGTTTCTCGAGATTAGCTTCTTGGCCAACCTTGACTGCATGTGAGCTATGCCCAAGCGTAACTGGAAGCGCATCAATCGGGCTTTGGTGAGGCGGGGCGAGCTTCTTCTCGACCTGGATTTCGTGAAAGGGTGGGAGAAAGAGTTGGATGCCATGAACCTAGGGAAGGAGGGTGCTCAGTTCCGCTATCCCGACAGTTTCATCCGCTTCCTCCTGTTCATGCACGTCTACCTGCATCTCCCGTATCGGCAGCTGGAGGGCTTCACCAAAGCCTTAGCCCGATACGTGAAGGGTTTGAGGCCTCCTGACCATTCGAGCATCCAGTGGAGGGCTGAGAAGCTTCCAGTCAAGCTTGATAGCGCTGTCATGCACTCGAATGAGGATGTGGTTATCGCGGTCGACGCCACCGGGATTAAGGTATCCAACCGGGGTGACTGGATGCGCCACCAGTGGAAGAGACGGAGGGGCTTCCTCAAGATCCACATTGCGGTGAACGTCAAGAAGAAGAGAATCCTTGCCCTCCAAGTGACCGATGACAGAGTGGGGGATGGACGGATGCTTGAGCCCTTGGTAGAGGAAGCCTCTAAAAAAGCGAGAGTGGCGGAGACGCTGGGTGACGGCGCCTACGATACCAGCCGCAACTTCCTCTACCTCGCCCAGAAGAAGATCCGACCCAGCATCAAGGCGAGACGCCCCACCAGAGGAACACCTTCAGGCTGCACCGCACGAAAGCGGGCCATCCAGGAGTACCTCAGCAACCCTGAAGGCTGGAAGAGAGATCACAGCTACGGCCGACGCTGGATGGCAGAGACCACAATCTCCTCCTACAAACGGATGTTTGGAGAGCATGTCTCCGCCAAGAAGATGACCAATATGATTGGGGAGCTGATGACCAAAGCCAACCTCTACAACCTCTTCATTGGGCTGACAGCCAACCTCTAAATAGAGACATGAAAGAGAAAACAGGAGAATCTCCAAGGAACCGAGTAATTCGACACAGCACTTCTTTTCGTAAACGGGCTTCAGGATCGCTGAATCCAACAGTGTTGTTCTTTGGGTCACGTTTGCTGTATGTCTTGATGAACGTTGGATCCACCGCGATGGCTGAAGCTTTATAGACGCCGGTCGGAGCCAGCTGCCTCAACAGGTCGCCCAGTATCAGCTGCAACCTGGCTGCACCTACACGTTGACGGAAACGCGTCCACGTCGACGGATGAGGAACCTTATCAGCCGAGTCTATGCCGTACACTCGTCTCCACTCTTCGCTAACCTGCAGTCTACGATAAACCTCAGCGTAAGATCTGATCTGCATGAGCCGTTTCACCAACTCTATCTTCAGCAGCGTCAACGGGTTACAGTAAGGATGACCACGCGTACCAGGCGCATGATACAGCGTAGATGACAGGGCGAAGGCAAAACTGAAATCTACACACGCCAATACTGCATGCAGAGTCTCAACTTCACTCGTTTTTTCACCCCTGAAAGAACTGAGTGAGGCTGAGACTCAACCACGCTTGACAAAACTATGTCAACAAAAAGAATACTGCAACGGCCTCGCGCGCTAACATAGATGATTGGGCAAGTAAGACGCCAGCAACGATGTCTAGCGCGATGGTATGGGAAGAACGTTTGTTAGGCGAGAGCGCTCAGCGCGCGCATTAGTCGCTAGTGCCCGGGTGTTCACGGGCCTTTCAAAAAAGGGGGCGCTCATGCGTAAAAGCCCAAGCCTTGCATCCTCTTACATGACTCGCGGCGAAATCCTCAAGGATAGTTTATCCTTCTAAATCAGTAGGGGATCGAGAGATTCCAGGCCTATCTCATGTGCGCAAACTTGAAGATGATGAGACCATCATGCACCGGAAGAGGGGAAAATGGGAGATGAGACCTTAGAGAAGCGTACTGGTCTATGCTTTTTTCCAAACCCATCTAAATACTCTTATCCAGTTGCCCCCCAATATCTTCATTATGTCTTGATCCGAGTACCCCCTCATAACGAGTCCCATGGTTACGTTTATCATCTCTAGGGGGCTCTCAAGTCCCCTTGGATGCATTGCCTCCCATGTTGTCGTGTAAACTTCAGGATATTGTTTCCGTGCTGCATCAATCCTGTCTTTGGGGCAGGCATCAGCAACGTCGCTTCCGATGCCGACATAGTCGACTCCCACGAGCTTTGTTATGTAGTCTATCTGATCGAGCATGAGTTCGAGCTTGGGTTTCTCTGTCACGAATTCTTGGGGACTCAAACAAGGTGAATAACCTGCGACGCCGACTACCCCCTTTTTTTCTGCTACGGCTTTTATCTGTTCGTCGTCGATGTTTCTTACATGCTTGCAGAGGGCCTTTGCGTTTGAGTGAGAGAATACAGTCGGATTCTTGGATATTTCAATGGCATCAATTGTTGTGGCTTTTCCTGCATGAGACAGGTCAATCACCACTCCGTTTCTATCCATTTCCTCGACTAGCTTGACTCCGAACTTGCCTAGACCACTGTCCGTACGTTCGCCACATCCGTCCCCAACAAAGTTCTTGTACTGGTAGGCAAGCCCAACTATCTTTAGCCCCAGTACTCTCGAGAGCTCCAATTTCTCGAGGTCGCGTTCGAGAAAGCTAGAGTTTTGGGTGCCACAGATTATTCCTGCCTTTCCATCTCTCTTCGCTCTCTCGATGTCATCTGCGGAAAATACTATCATGGCTAGATCGGGATTGCTCTCCACCCATTTGTATCGCAGGCATATGTCGGTAAGAACTTGACCAAAATCAGCATCCGGATATGAGACTGTATCGTTCCACGCTGTAATCCCAGCGTCCACAAGTTTCTTCAGGTACGATGACGTATTCTTGAAAATAAGATCTTGGTATTTCAGGGAGCCGTTCTCTCCGTCTATCACAATGGATTTCTTGTGTACTTCTAAAGCTCTCTCTTCGTCTTTCTTTGGCAATTTGAAATAGTATTCCATGCCCAACAACTCAGAACATGTCTGTCGGTGCTGTGCATATTTAAGACTTGCTCGAAGCGCGCGCGCTGCAAACGAGCAAAAGATGTCACTCCAGCGACGAGGTCCGGACTCAACAATAGTGATAACATTGGCACTTCTTCACACGGGTCTTCTTTAAGAAAGTACTACCGTTCTACAGGATGGAGATTCTATTAAGTCCTCTCAGCTCTTATATGCACCCCCGCAAGAGACTCGGAAAGAACAGAGTTGCACTGAGATGACACTATTGCGCGTTGAAAATCTCAAGACATACTATAGGTTCGGAAACATCTCAGTTAGGGCTGTTGATGGAGTGAGTCTAGAGATAGGAGAAAGCGAAGCCATTGGCCTGGCTGGCGAAAGCGGATGCGGCAAGACTACTTTGGGGTGCTCTCTGATACGGTTAGTTCCTGAGCCCGGACAGATTGTTGGCGGCCGAATTTTCTATCGTGACGAGGACCTTCTTCGGAAGAATGAAGCAGAAATGCGCAGCATCCGAGGGAAGAATATTTCTATGATATTTCAGGCCGCAATGAACTCCTTGAATCCGGTTGTGCGAGTTGGAGACCAGATAGCCGAGAACATACTATCTCACGAAGAAAACGTATCTAAGGAGGAAGCAATGAAGAGAGTTAGAAGTATGTTCAGGTTGATGGGGATCGAGGAAAGTCGTGCCAAGAACTATCCTCATGAGTTCAGCGGTGGCATGAAACAGAGGGCAATGATCGCAATTGCTCTGGCCAATAACCCCGATTTCATCATAGCCGATGAACCTACAACTGCTCTCGATGTAACGGTTCAAGCCCAGATTATCCGCCTGATGAAGAATCTACAACGAGACTTCGGCATGTCCCTTATCTTGATTACTCATGACCTATCAGTGATAGCTGAGACATGTGAGAAGGTTGCCGTAATGTACGCAGGAAAGATCGTGGAACTATCCTCTACAGACAAAATCTTCGAAGCCCCTATTCATCCCTACACTAAGGGTCTTGTTGAGGCTATCCCAGTACTGGAAAGAGCAAAGTCCAAGACTCTATTCACAATCCCCGGATTTCCACCAAATCTCGCAAATCCTCCTACAGGTTGCAGGTTCCATCTTAGATGCCCATATGCTCAGTTTCCCATCTGCAAGGAACAGGAACCGTATGACAATATTCCTGAGAAATGGTTTGTGGCCTGTCACTTCGCAAGAGATCTCGTTGGCGTAGCCGCACACCAACTATGGACCGATACTCGAGGAGGCGCATAGTTGAGCACAGAACCAGTCTTGAGGGTCACTGAACTAAAGAAGTATTTTCCCGTTCGAACAGGACTCGTCAACAGGCTTTTGGGCGGCGTAACTCAATATGTTCATGCAGTTGATGGAGTTTCTTTCGAATTGCACAAAGGCGAGGTATTTGCTTTGGCTGGAGAGAGTGGATGCGGCAAGACTACGACCGCTTATACGATTCTCAGGTTGATCGAACCAGATTCGGGTGATATATTCTTCAAAGGAACAAATATTGCACGGATCAGCGCTAAAGAGATTAGACCTTACAGAAAAGGAATGCAGATCGTCTTCCAAGATCCGTATGAATCGCTGAACCCTAGACTAAGAATCTACGAAACCATAGTGGAGCCACTGAAGATCAATCGACTTGAGGGTGGGGATGAGAATAGGAAGGACAGGTATTTCGGAATCATGGAGCTCTTGAAGCTTGTTCCGCCCCAAGACTTCGCTGATAAGTATCCTCATCAACTAAGTGGAGGGCAGCGCCAGAGGGTTGCAATAGCTAGAGCTATGATTTTGAACCCTGACTTCTTGGTGACCGACGAGCCAGTCTCCATGTTAGATGTTTCTATTCGGGCTAGTATACTGAACTCTCTTCTGGAGATCAAGAGGAAGTTCTTGACGTCAATATTATTCATAACTCACGACTTGGCTGTTGCCAGCTATGTAAGTGACAGGATAGGAATCATGTATCTTGGACAAGTCGTGGAGCTAGGGCCAACTCAGTCCGTCATGAATGAATCTCTTCACCCGTACACCCAAGCTCTTGTGGAGGCTGTTCCGTCGATAGACCATTTCAAGAAACGGGTCTTGAGGAAGATGTCAGTGATTGGTGATCCTCCAAATCCCATAGATCTGCCTTCGGGCTGTCGATTTCACACGAGGTGTCCGTATGGCAATGACAATTGCGAGAAAGAAAGCCACACCTTGGCTGAAGTGAACAAGGACCATTACGCCGCATGTCATGCAGTCCGGAGCTAACATAGCGCGCGCGAAAGCTTATGCATCTCTATAGGAAGAGTATTTGTTTGATATCTTTCGAGGATGCAAAACGAACTTGGTTCAGGACTGGGAATAGGACGCGCTCGTACTTGAGTAACAAAAGGCAGGTGCAGTAGCTTCGAGCTATAGAACGGCATATTTGGTCCGAAGAATCTTGCAGATAATCCCAGCTTTGATAGCCACGGGCATAGTCTCGTTTCTTGTCGTTGAGCTGATGCCGGGAGACCCCGTCCTAGTTATGGCAGGGGATTATTTGAACCCAGAGTGGGTTGCAGCAGTAAGGGAATCTTGGGGCTTGGACAAGCCGGTGGGCGTTCGGCTGCTCAATTTTCTTCTAAATCTCCTTCGAGGGGAATTGGGATACTCATGGTCAAATGCAAGGCCAGTTGCGGATGTTATTCTTGAGAGGTTACCAAATACCCTCTTGCTGACGGGGACGGCCCTACTGTTCGGCGCAGGGGCAGGCTTTCTGTTAGGCCTCCTGTCTGCAAGATACTCCAAGTCTCCAGTCTTTTCAACATTGAACATGTGCTGCTTGACTCTATATAGTACACCCGTATTCTGGACTGGTTTGTTGCTGATGATTCTCTTTGGTATAAGACTTCACGTCTTTCCGACATCAGGTATGTACACTATTGGCAGCAACCTTACAGGCTTGGATTTCGTCGCGGATGTGCTGCGTCATCTGTTTCTGCCCGCTTTTACACTTATGATTGGCTGGTCATTTCCGATATTCTTTAGAATCACTCGTGCTCATTGCTTCGACATACTGAATCAGGATTTTATTCAAACGGCTCGTTCTAAAGGACTGTCCGAATACAGGATCCTCTTTGGACATGTAGGCAAAAACAGTCTACTACCTTTTGTAACTACGTTGGGTTCGGCTTCCCGAGCATCCATTACAGGAGCAGTTCTTACTGAGTATGTGTTCGGCTGGCCTGGAATGGGCAAGTTGGTCTACGAGGCTTTGTTCCGTCGAGATTACCCGTTGCTACTCGGAGTCTTCATGTTCTCCTCTTTTTTTGTGCTTGTCATGAGTCTTGTGACAGATCTTCTCTACGCGAAGCTCGATCCGCGGGTGAGGTTGAAGTGATGGTTGGTGAATCCCTGAAGGTTAATGCGTTGAAGCATCTGCACACCGCGATGAAGTCGCTGGCGCTACTAACAGCAACCAGATCTGGCAAGGTGGGTACCATACTCATGTTATTCAACGTTTTTCTAGCTATATTCGCTCCGTTCTTGGTACCTCATGATCCTTTTCTGAGTTCTTACGATATTCTATCACCTCCGAGCGCAGTTCATCGCATGGGCACAGACTGGTTGGGTCGTGATGTTTACTCTCAGGTTGTGTACGGTTCCCGAGTATCGCTTATGTTTGGCATCCTTGCTGCCTTCATAGCTCTCGTTGTCGGGGTGCTAGTAGGAGGCGTTTCTGGGTTCATAGGTGGGTGGGTGGATGATCTATTGACTCGGATCACTGACTATTTGATGATAGTCCCCCATCTTCTTGTCGTAATATTACTGGTTGCCTTTTTTGGACGAAACCTCTCTTTTGTCATATTGGTGGTTGGGCTTACTTCCTGGCCTGAGAACGCTCGTCTACTTCGATCAGAAGTTATCTCTGTAAAGGAGCGTTTGTTTGTAAAATCAGCCTTTGCTGCTGGTGGCAATAACACGTATGTACTCTTCAGGCATGTTATTCCTAATGCAATACAATCCATGTTGGCGAACTCTTTCCTGACTATAGCATCCGCGGTTATGCTGGAGGCTGGCTTGAGCTTTCTAGGTCTTGGGGATCCAGAGGTGCTGAGTTGGGGCCAACTGGTCAATATGGCACAGCAATATTATGCCATAGCCTGGTGGTTAGTCGTTTACCCAGGAATCATGATAGTCATGCTTGTCCTTGGATTCAACTTGATAGGAGACAACCTGACTTTCGTCATGAGCAGAGAAGCGCGCGCCTCAGCGCTTACCAGTTGAATGATGATCTTCCCAGTCTGACGTTACAGTACGGATATGACGTTTGGTATTCAGAGAACTGCGTTCTGCATTTAGGGCAGTAGTGGGGCATTACAGTATCGTTCATACAATCGTGCACGAGTATTTAGATTGGCGCATGCCCCAACAGCTTTTTTTGGACGGACATTCTACTGGTTCTGCATGCATCAGGTCTTCAATGACATTTGGAAGGTTTACCCCGAAAACATGCTCAAGAACCGCACTTGGCACTGGTGGTGGTGGATCCATTTCTTCGACAACCCAGAGAACCCTGAATTCCCTAGGCAGCTTATGATCCTTTGGGGCACCAGGAACTGCAGAAAGGTTCGCGTAGACGATTTCTACTGGGAGCCAAAAATCCCAATGGAGATCAATGAGAATCGCGCGTCTTTTGAATCAATGGTCGCCTCCTGGTATTACGATGGAAACAAGATGCATGATCCTTTCATCCTCGACAATGGGAAGACCGAGACCGAGTGGAATGACCGCTCTGGACGAATCAGAACGGAAAGTGATGAGGGCGTCTATTCCTTCAGTGGGAGCCCTGCGGATTTCCGACTTGATGTAAACAGCGAGAAGGTCGGAATCGAACTAGTGATGCAGCGGTGGAAAGACACGATGGCGGAACTGGTGCCAACAGGAAGGAACTACATGGGAAACATAGGGTATTCGATGCTGAAGTACAGGGGTCTCTCGTCGTCAGGAAGAATTCGAGTGGGCGAAACCGAGATCCCTGTGATGGGCAGATCCTATTTCCAGAAAGTGCGGATATCCTCGATAACCCCCTGCTGGTACTGGGGTACAGTACAGTGGGATAATGGCGCTTATCTGCAGTACACTCTGCACCATATCGGAATACCAATGCTCAGACGTTCAATCTCACATGAGAGCCTGATGGACTGGGGGGAAAAGATGGTTTCGAAGACTCTGAACTTCTACGATCCAGAGGAAGGGAAGGAACATCTCATGAAAGATGTTAGAATAACCAAACGTTACGAGAATGACCTGCCGATATTCAGTGTGAACGCATTCTCCGATGAAGCCGAGCTCAGCATAGAGATGGCAACCTACGCAAGGTGCTGCTGGGACATATCGCAACCCCTCATAGGACCGATTTGGCACGGAATATTCTACAACGAATACCCCGCAAGAGTCACTAATTTCGAATTCAAGAGCGGTACTCGCAGAGTAGGCAGCGATGACTTTGGCAAAAGCTATTGCAACTGTGAGCACACGTGGGGGACTGTTTGAAGCATCTGTTTCTTGCAGCTTTCTTACTCCAAATGCAAGCGCGCGCTTGCACAGATCCGCTGATTTCGCATGGCGCCAAAATCCTCTGACCGCCGCGCAGTAGCGCGTGCAGTTCAGATCTGAACGGCCGAACCACCTGTGGCACACACACAATTTTCTACTGTTCCCACTAGGGAAAATATTGACCTGCGATTGTGTTCCTGACACCCATGGCTCTGACGCACACCAGATGCGCTGAAAAAAGAACAACATGCGACAACCGGGAGATCCTCTCGTTCTAGTGGAGCTACGTAACAAGAGCAATGATTCTGTATAGTGCGAACGAAAGGATAGCTGGTACCGGTATTGAAAGTATCCATGCAAATGCAATCCTTCTAGTGTTGGCCCACTTTACTGATTTGGCTCCATGAGCCAATCCGGCACCCATTATCGCTCCGCTTATCACATGAGTGGAACTAACTGGCAATCCGAGTAGTGCAGTCGAGCCAAGTATCAGAGAACTCCCAGTCTCAGCTGAAAACCCTTGATATGGCCGCATTCTGGTGATTTTTGTAGCCATTGTCTTCACGACTCTCCACCCACCTAGAAAGGTTCCCAACGAAAGAGTCAGATAAGCAACTCCTACAACCCATGGCAGAACCACAAACTCCGAAAGATATCCGTAATAGAGCAAAAGAACTGTTGCAATCCCCATGACTTTCTGAGCGGCATTCGTTCCATCTGTGGCCGAGACAAACAAAGCCGAAAACAGCTGAAGTCTTTTGAAGTACCTGTTTGCTCTTGGAGCTGCGACATTTCTGCATGTGCGCATTATCATGAGCGTAATCATGAACACTATGCCCAGAGACATTGGAGGCACTAGGATCATCGGGATAATGAACTTGTAGAATATCTCCACAACCTTTATGGCTTCAACGCCACCAGCAGCGAGGCCCGCCCCAATCAATCCGCCCACGAGAACATGGGTCTCCGATATCGGCAACGAGAATGTCCAAGAGGATATGACATCAAAAATCAGGGCGCCTGCCAAGGCAGCAATCACTACCTCACCAGAGATTACGCGCTCAGATATGATCCCAGTTCCTATGGTCACAGCGACCGCAGATCCAAACATCATACCGATGAGATTGCCTATCGTTGCCAAGGCAACTGCAGAAATTGGCTTGAGAGTTCGAGTGCCTATGATAGTTGAAATCGCGTATGCTGCGTCCGTGAAACCATTCCAAAACGAAAGAAAGAAGGTCAGAATCATAGCAGCTGCAAGAATGAGCAGCATCCTCGCAAATCATCTCTATGCGTTCTTGATCACTATGTCCTGGATGACTAGTGCAACGTCTTGGCACTTGTCTGCGATTTCCTCTAGTTGCTCATAGATGTCCTTCATGATTAGAATCTTCTTAACATCATTCTCCTCGAAAAGGGCAGGAATCGCACTGTCATACAAATCATCCGATTTGTTTTCCAATACATGAATCTTCTCAAGGCTATCTCGAATCTGGCGATAGCTAACCTTTCTCATCTGCCTTATTGCTGAGTCTATTTCCTCTATGGCCTCGACTATGATGGCTACAAAACGCTTCACTATGTCGCTCGGCTGAATGGCTTTGAACATGTGCATTCGCACTGCTATGCCCTCCATATAGTCGAGGACATCGTCGTAAGCTGTGGATAGGGTCGATATGTCTTCGTGGTCTATCGGTGTGATGAAAGTTCTGTTCAGCTTGTAGAAGATCTCTTCTACTACCTCGTCACACTGTTTTTCGAGCCTTTTGATCTTGTCAATATTCTTCTCGAAATCAACTGGGTTATTGACGACTTCAAGGAGCAATCTGGAGGCTTCCATCACAATGCTGGATTCTTTTTCAAGAAGAGAGAAGAAAACCTTGTCCTGAGGGACTATCCATTCCTTGAAGCCCATGTTCCCTACGTTCCCTGATGAGAGATTGGATCCTTCTCCAACTCACGTTTGCGTCTATTTGAGGCTTTGGCGTTTGAATTTTCCGAGAGGATCGTATCTCTCGGCTACCTTCGGACAGACCCCAATAGTAGATTGGAAAAGAGTGGCTTTGGGAGGTTCTTCTCCCAACATGCTCGTCGTCCGTCGTTCGTCTCGTCGTAGTCAGTAATTTTGTGTGTGTGCCACAGGTGGTTCGCACACACACAATTTTGACAGAACGAGCGACGCACGCTGTATACTTAAATCGGTCAGTGTCCCCTTTTCTGCGAATTGAACTAGCTCGCAGAACAATGGGAGACTGTGACTGAGAATATGCGAATTCTATCTCAAGCCATTCAAGCAGCGGAGAGAATGCGAATACTACTACTCTTTGTAGCGCTGCTCTACATTGGTTCTTATCTCGCTGGTTGGTATCTGATCAGCATCAGCTCACCGGTGGCCGTTGAAACAGCTCAGGCAATATCAGGAAGCGTTCTGACAGAGACACCATTCACTACCATAATTCAGTCTTTGCAGCGAGGGGAATTGGTTCAGGCGGTCCTATTCACTTTTCTTTTTAATTTGGCAAGCGGAGCCTTCCTTACGACGACACTGCCAGGGATAATACCATTGGTCGGAGCGCTGGGTACAATTACGATCACATTGTTCAGAGGCTTCATCATCGGCGTCACCTATCCTGAAATTCTTGCTTCCTCTGCTGTGGGGTTTGCGCTTGGCTTGGGGACAATGATTTTGGAACTGGGTGCCTACGTTTTCTCAGGTGCAGCCGGAATCTACATCACTCTAGCCCCAGTCATGCCGAGAAGATATGGTGTACAAAGCAGATGGAGAGCCTTCAAGATAGCCTGGAAGGACACTGCCAGAATCTACGTGATCGTGGTGATACTTCTGGCGTTAGGCGCAATATGGGAAATGACCGGCATCCTTCTAGTTCTTCGCCCGATTTAGCCCGCGCCTTTAGACCGAGGCATTCCAGCTCCCACAATCGTGGGCAACACCTAAGCGCGCGCATGCATGCGGAACAGTGATAGGTGAGGCTCTTCACATATTTCATGGCTGCTAAAACGTTGAAGAAGAATAGGACTTTCTCTACGGGCCGACAGTCGATGCGGCGTCGCCGGAAATTCACGAGAACCCACCGGAAAGCTAAGGAACCTTAGATTTGAGCAATAGAATTCATTGTGCCCGCGGCAAAGGCAAGGCTTCCGAGAGTTGTCTCAACTGCTGATTTCAAATTCTAATACCAGGTGGTTTGACATTAGACGGAGATGATTGGGATTGCGGATACGGAATGCTGAGGACGCAAAGAGCATGGTCAGCAAGTACATCATCGGTACTCGGTCACGGCATGGAAAAATAGCTTCGATCCTGATGGAACAGGAAGCTAAAGGTCCAGACGATAAAGGCATGTGGACGGTAAGAGGAACCTACGTTACGGAAGAAGGCAAGAAGGAACAGTTCACTGCTTCAGTGACATCTCGTGGCGAAGTACTAATGATCAAACCTAGTTCCCAAGATATTAGCGTAAAACGTCCATCAAACATCAGCAGGTGACGCTCGGAAAGTCTTTGCGGTCAATGATGGGAACACACCAAAGGTATCACACACAATTCTGTGACGACGCGTGCGCGCGCCAAAAGAAAGACCAGACTTTAGTAAGGCGAACGCCTGTGACTAGTTGTTTCTCCTACTTGTGTGATGTGCATGAACACGATGCTCGTCGAGTGCCGGTTACCCAGTTCTCCTTCAAGGATGGAAGAGGTGGCCGACATGGCGAAGACTCTCGACTACGAAGTCGTCGAGACGATCGTACAGAATCGAGAGAGCGTTGATGGCGCCTATTGTGTGGGAACTGGTAAAATCACCGAGATTGAGCATCTAGTGGAAGAGAAGAGCATTAAGGCCATAATCTTTACGCGTTCACTCTCATCGGGACAGGTTTTCCGGATTCAAAAGAGGCTTGGGGGACAGGTCAAGGTAATCGACCGGAATCTTCTGATTTTGGAAGTTTTCGAGAAACGTGCTGCTACTTCTGAAGCAAAGCAGCAGATAGAATTAGCGAAACTGCGGTATACATTCTCTTGGGGAAGAGAATCAGTCAGAACGAGGGGCATCATCGGGGAGCAGATGGGTCGAGGGGGACCAGGAAACTACCCATACGAAGCCTATGAGGCTATGGCGAGGAAGAGAATCAGCAAGATAGAAGACCAACTTCGACGGTCGCGCGGAAAGAAAGAAATCCTTAGAGAGAATAGAAGAGAAATCGGATTTCCGATCGTCGCGTTGACCGGATATACCCAGAGTGGAAAGACAACTTTCTTCAATCGAGTTGCATCCGAGTCGAAGAGCACCGGACTCGGACCTTTCACAACACTATCCACCTGCGCCAGAAAGGTAACTTACTATTCAAAAGACAAGATACGAACCGAATTCATCATCATAGACTCTATCGGATTCATCGAAGACCTTCATCCAACTCTACTCAAAGCCTTCTACACGACTCTGAGTGAGATTGCGAATTCCGATCTCATACTGCTATTTGTAGACGCAAATGATGATTTGCCGACAATAACTAGGAGGGTTACAATGGCTGAGAAGATCATCAAAGAGAAATCTCCCAACATTCCCATTATTATCTGCGTCAACAAGATAGACCTAACCACGCATGAGCACCTCAAACAGGTGACTGAGTCACTGAGGAACGTCTATGGATTTCACGTGACAGAGATAAGCTCAACGACAGGCGATAAGCTGGATATGCTTCTTGAAGCTGTTCACGAAGCAATTGTAGGACCGGAGATAGAGCACGCCGCCCGGAAAATCTCCCGCTGCGTATCACCCAGTTCGTTATAGCATGTGAGTGCAGACTCTCTTCTAGACTAGATTCATTGTGTGGTGTATAGCGTGGTGCGCACACACAAAACTAACTCCCTTTCCTACGACGCATGTTGGGGGAGGAATCCCCCAAACCCCCTCTTTCACTGACTATTGCTTAAGAGGATTGATCAGGTGTTGTTAACGTGATACGTGACGAAAATTCCTACAGATCACTAGCTGGCCGAAGGCCGCGCTAAAGTGTAGGTTGTGGATGGGATCCCACTGGACGTAACCTAAGGCGGACATGATTCTAGACTGAACCCTGTGTCTGGTATCTTTGTCGCAGAAGCCACTAATCAAAACTCGCAATTATTGGCGATCACTGTTTCTTGACTTATTGTTGTCATTCCTGAAAGTGACTGATCCATGCTTATATAATTGTGAACAATAATTATTGCATGAGGAAACACGAAAATGGATCTTAATGCAATCTACCAGTTACTGATACACCTGAATCCAATCATACTGATAATTGTGGGCGTAGTGCTGTTCTTCGCGGCCAAGCTATCGAAATTCATCGGCATAGTTAGCATCATTCTCGGAGTCATTCTTCTCATATTGCCATACGTGCTGAGAGCAATCTAGCATCCAGCCTTTGAGTGAATGGGGGAGACGGTTAGCGCGCGCTTTTAAAAAGAACCACAATAAAATGAGTGAGCGCTACCAGGGTCTTTTCCCTTGAATGACTCTAAGTAGTACAATGATAATGGCGATCACTAGCAGTACGTGAATAAGACTCCCAATCGTCACTGAACCAACAACTCCCAGTAGCCAGAGAATCACGAGAATTATCGCTACGGTATAGAGTAGATCCATTATCAAACCTTCCTATTTATTACTCTGGAATGATTATTAATAATTCTTTGCTTTAGCGCGCGCTCCATGAAGACAACTTTTTGATGAGATGGTTCTGGAAGATGATGAAGTGTAGTTCGTCAGTATGCATCTGCTTCATTTCTATTCTTGTGGCAAGCGTTGAAGTCAGCAGTTCAGTTCCAGCGGCCAACCATGTGTCCTCTACAAATTCGAGTGCAACTGCCGCGCAAATACTCGTAGTGGACATCTACTCCGATCAGGGAGGTCAAGGACCAAACAAGACAATGGGAACCTACACAATTGGCGATACTGTCAAGTTCTACATCTACATCAGCAGAAACAGCACGATACGAGAAACTATCATCACTCCAGACGGATCGGTTTGGCTGCGTATGGCTGGATCATTGAATTCTGGAACAATCATAGAGTACTTTGACACTCAATACCCAACCGGTAGATGGGCAATATCAGTTGAAGCTCAAGCAGAGGATCGTATAGTATCAGATATTGCTTTCTTCGAAGTGGTAGACAAACAGCCATACATCTGCACGAAAACTTCTTCGTTCAACACATCAGGGAGCTCTGGAGAAACAAGATTCACCGGAAAAGTTGTCAAGACTTACCATTATTCAGTGGGAGGAGTTCACGGCTGGGATGTTCAAGTTGACAATGTCTATTTTGGACCTGATATCAGAAATCAAACTGTACACGTCCAGATATTGGCCATCACACGCACACTGGGTAATCCTCCGGGTTATCTTGAGGAGAACATAACGTTAGGAGATGAGGTTGCAGTATATGGCTTGCTCAATGGGCAGTCAATTAGCGTCAATGGATCTGTGAACTACTACGTTGTAAAACTCAGTACGTTGTGCCAACAAACCCATCCTCAAACTCCCCAAACAGGATCTGAGAGAATTGGACTACAACTGGGAGAATTCCTAATCGCAATCATCCTACTAGTGATGGCTTTGACAATTATACGCAAAAAGGTTCTCCATGTCCGAAGCCAAACTGTAAACTCTGGGTTAACACACACCGGAAAACCGCATGGACTGAACTCCGAACTCTAGAACTTACTCATGTCCAGCATGACATCGGTCTGGAGTATTTTCCTCCGTACATTCTTTCCCTCCGCTTCTCAAAATCAACGGTTCAAAATCTGTGGGCCGCACCCTGCTATACACACACAAAACTCAACTTATCGGAAAAGGATACAATTCGCTTAACTTGACCTTGACGAGTTTACCACTGATTTTGACGATTACGTATGGATTTCCGAAGACACTTATGAGTTGCCTGCATTTTCCACAAGGAGCTAGCACTTGACGCCTTGTACCAACCGCTGCGATGGTTTCAATTCTGTCGTATCCCTCCGAAACCATTGTTCCGATTGCCGCGTATTCCGCGCAGATTGAGCACGGACTGGAACCCTCAACCTCTATGTTAACTCCGCAGAAAATTCTGTTTTCATGTGTTCTAAGCGCAGCCGCGACCGTGGACCTTTTAGACTTTCTTCGCTCAATAAGTGTCTTCGCTGCATCGACCAAGGCGAGATCTTGTTTTGACAGACTAACCGCATTCATTTGCGATCGACGTGACCAAACAGGCGGTTCGAATGGATAAGTCCTTGACATTGTCTCGTGTATGTGTGCACCATGATAATGCGTGCGCTATTGCTTATACGCACCGAGTATCAGAAGCAGTGCTTTGGGAAAAATCAGAAATACTTGGCGGCTCATTAGCTCAATCCGAAGAGAATGACGAATCCGAAGGTTGAAAAGAGAAAAGCAGCAAATCTGGCTTACATTGAGCACCAAGGACCATACGACAAGGTGCCGTGGGAAGACTACATCAAGCGGTTGTATGGTTGGGCTAAAGAACAGAAAGTCATGCCAGGGTTCTATCCAATGGCAATATATCATGACCGCCCAGAGACGACTTCTCCGGAAGACTGCAGAAGCGACATCGGGATCACCTTCAAGGGCAGAGCCAAGGAGCAGGCCGGCGTAAAGATGCGAAAGATGCCCGCGATGGAAGTAGCCACGATTTCTCACAAGGGCCCTGGAAGCGAATTCAAGAACACATATGCAAAGCTTGCTGACTGGATCGAGAAGAAGGGGTACAAGATATCGGGGCCTCCGATCGAGATCTATTCAAAGAAACCGGAGGTCCATGGCGACGTGACTATTCTGTATGCAAAGGTCATGATGCCAATCAACAGAAAGTAGTGTGCTGACGGATATTCTGTTTGAGATTCGAGCCAGCAGCGCGCGCCAGCTTCTTGCAAAACTATCTTCTCCATGTCAATCTTGTGAAGTGGATTGATGAGCGCATTCTGTGTGGCAAACCTTGTTTGATGGCTGATAACGCGTTTGCGAGTAGGGCTATGAAGCAGAGGAGCACG
>JALHTG010000021.1 GCA_022865705.1 Candidatus Bathyarchaeota archaeon
AAGGCTGTCCTCATCCATTCCTATGGCGGAGTTACTCGTCAAGATGTCCTTGCCGATAGCGTGTGCCGCGCCATAAGTGAGTTAAGACCAAAATTCCCTGTCTTTATTCAAGTTTCAGGAACGGGAGAGAAGGGAGCCATAGATGTCCTGAAAAAATGGTCGCCAGAACTCAGAAAGATGGGCGTTACCATCGAGTGGTCAACCCATATTGCGACTGGGACTGAAGATTCGTCGGCGCGCAAGGGAGGAGTCGATATCATAGAACTGCCTGTGAAGAGAGTTTTGGAGTGGAGCGGATTCGCGTACCGAAGGAATCCACCTCCATGGTTGTCTGCCAACCCACAATGGGAGGAAACTACCCGGAGATTGATAAAGATGTGCATGGCGCAGCGCCCTGAAGAGGAGTATCAAGAACTGTCAAAATATGAGTAGGGGGGATGAAAAATGACCATTATTGCAACTGAGAAAACTCGTGTTCTAATCCAGGGCATAACTGGTTCTGAAGGAACCTTCAGAACTCAAAGAATGTGGGAATATGGCACAAAAATTGTTGCTGGCGCCGCCCCTGGCAGAGGAGGACAATCCGTTCACGGAATTCCCGTATATGAGGGTGTGGCAGAGGCGAAGGATCGACATCCTGAAATCAACACTGTCGTGCAGTTCGTTCCAGCTAGATTCGCTAGGGACGCTACTCTGGAGGTTCTTGATGCGGGAATACCGTATCTTGTAGTCATCGCTGAGGGGATTCCCTTCCAAGACATGATGGAGATAACTAGTTTAGCGCGAGAAAAAGGTACTATTATTGTGGGTCCTAATACAGCGGGAGTTATATCACCAGGGGTTTGTGAGCTTGGAGCTACTGCCCAAGGTGTCTTCCATGGTCCAGGCAAGATTGGAATAATATCATGTACAGGCAGCATTCAATGGTTCTTGTCAAGACTTGTTTCCCTCAGAGGATGGGGTCAAAGTACATTTGTAGATGTGGGAGGAGACCCAATTAAGGGAATAGACTACGACGATGTGTTACTCATGTTTGAGAAGGACCCCCAGACAGAGGCTGTACTGTGGATAGGAGAGATTGGCGGAGATGTGGAGATGAGAGCTGCCAATCTGATAGAGACTGGAAAGGTGAAGAAACCCGTTGTGGCTTACATTTATGGCAGAACTGCCCCGCCAGGTCGTACGCTTGGACATGCTGGAGCAATCATAGAACGTGGCAGAGGAGACGTGAAGTCTAAAGTAGATACGTTGCGAAAAGCTGGTGCAACTGTGATTTCGTATCCATGGGAAGTCGTGGGAGCCATTGAACAATTGGGTATTAAGCCTATACCTGAACTCCTGAAGAAGCCCATTAAAGAAGCGGAAGCGGGACGCTAAGCATAGCGCGCGCTATACCAAATTTGAAATAACCAGTCTCAGATATTTTTGAGAATTATGGAGGTTCTGGAAGATTATGAGCAAAGTGGAAGAGCTTGAAAAGATGATAGAGATGGCGAAGCTGGGCGGAGGTTTAGAGGGGATCCAAGAGCAACATAAGAGGGGCAAGCTAACAGCGCGTGAAAGGTTGGAGGCTCTCTTAGATCCCGGAAGCTTCGTTGAATTCGATGCTTTTGTTGTTCATCGATGCACCGACTTTGGCATGGAGAAGAGGAAGGTGCTGGGTGATGGTGTGGTAACGGGCTATGGGACGATAGATGGGCGGCTAGTGTATGTGTATGCCCAAGACTTCACCTTCATCGGCGGATCTCTGGGTGAAATACACGCTAAAAAAATCTGCAAGGTCCTTGACTCGGCTCTGAAAATGGGTGCGCCGATCATTGGATTAAATGATTCTGGCGGCGCTAGGATTCAGGAAGGCGTGGCTTCCCTTAATGGTTACGGGGAAATATTCTACAGAAACGTTATGGCATCAGGAGCCATTCCCCAAATCGTTGTCATTATGGGTCCCTGCGCGGGAGGAGCGGTGTACTCCCCTGCGTTAATGGATTTCATATTCATGAATAAGGGAACAAGCAATATGTTCATCACTGGACCTGCCGTTATAAAGACTGTGACTGGTGAGGATGTTACTTCTGATCAGCTCGGTGGAGCTGAAACCCACGCTAGAATCAGCGGTGTTGCTAGTTTCATCGCGGAGAACGATGAAGAATGTTTGCAAGCAGTTAGGAAACTTCTAAGTTACCTTCCATCTAACAACTTGGAAGAGCCCCCAGCAGTAAAACCAGAGGAGTTAAAGGAATATGTGGCTGATCAGGAGTTACTAGGTATAGTTCCCGATGATCCAAGGAAAGCCTACGATGTACTTCCCTTGATCGACCGAGTTATGGATGGGGATAGTTTCTTCGAGATGTGGAAGCACTATGCGCCAAACGTCGTAGTCGGTTTTGCCCGGTTGAATGGACGTACAGTCGGAGTTATCGCTAATCAACCAATGGTATATTCGGGCTGTTTAGATGTGGACGCCTCAGATAAGATTGCTCGCTTCGTTAGATTTTGTGACGCCTTCAACATACCCTTAGTAACCTTTGTAGATGTCCCTGGATACTTGCCCGGTGTTAGACAGGAACATGGTGGAATAATAAGGCATGGAGCGAAGGTCATATACGCATATTCTGAAGCCACTGTGCCAAAGATCACTGTAGTTCTTCGCAAGGCCTATGGGGGTGGCTACATCGCGATGTGCAGTAAAAGTTTAGGGGCGGATGTTGTCTTCGCATGGCCAACGGCTGAAATCGCTGTCATGGGGCCTGACGGTGCCGTCAACATAATATATAGGAGGGAGATCGCTAAGGCGGAAAAGCCTGAGGAGGCCAGAGAAGGCTACATCAGGGAATTCAGAGAAAAGTTTGCTAACCCCTATGTGTCTGCGTCAATGGGGATTGTTGATCAGGTTATCGACCCACGAGAGACGAGACTGCACCTAATCAGGTCGCTGGAAACGTTGATGAGCAAGAGGAGCATGCAACCAAGGCCGCGAATCAAGCATGGAAACATGCCTCTATGAAAGAACTTGATCACCCCTCTATACAAGGAGGGCGGTGAAGGTTATGATTACTCCCCCAGCAATCACCGAAGCGATTTGACCTCCGACATTAACGGGTATCGCTTGCGCTAGCAGCCAATTATCGGGATCCTCCTGTCTGGCTATCATGTGCGCTGTTCTGGCGGCCATAGGGAACGCTGATATGGCTGTTGCGCCAATCAATGGATTTATTTTTCCCTTCGTAAGAACACATGCAATCTTGCCGAACATGATGCCAAGGGTGAGAGCAGAGACAAAGGCCACCATGCCTAGGGCGAATATTAGGAGGGTTTCAAAAGTTAAGAACTGATCAGCCATCATTGTCCCACCTATCGCTATTCCTAGAAGCAGGGTTGAGATATTTGATATTTCGTTCTGCGCCGACCCCGACAGTCTATCCACAACTCCGCTTTCCTTTAAAAGATTCCCGAACATGAGAGCACCCATTAGTGGTATCCCGGCTGGCGCTATTAGACCAGTTATCAAAGTTACCACTATTGGAAACAGTATTGGAACATATCGCGGATAGGTTCTGGACTTATATTCCATTCGAATCAACATTTCCTTACGTGTGGTAAGCAGCTTACTCAACGGAATCTGAATAATCGGTATTGTCGCCATATAGGAGTAGGCGCAGACTGTGACCCGCCCAAGCAAGTAGGGGGCGTACTTAGATGTAACGAAGATTGCTGTAGGTCC
>JALHTG010000022.1 GCA_022865705.1 Candidatus Bathyarchaeota archaeon
TCGGCTCACGACTAGATCGCAGGCTTCGATATGCTCATCTAGGTTGAGTATCCAGTCATAGACCGTAAGATTGTTCCTTCTTTGGGCCTGAGTTGAGTTTGACACCTTTCCTCTTGACATAACGATCTGATAGCTGTTGGGCAGTTTCTCTAGTATGTTTTCGATTCGATTAACAAAACCGGATCCTTCATTCAGAGGGATACTTAGCGGGACAAGAATAAGGGGCCTCTTGGCATCGTATCCCAGTCGCTGTCTGGCAGTGAGCTTTGATGGGTTCACTGAGATTCGCTCTAGAAGTGGACCTATGAATTCCACCTTACGAGCGGATGATTTGGGTATCGCAAGATTCTCAAATGATATTGTGTGAGGAGGGGGGAGATCTGGGATCAGAATCTTGTCTGCAAACGACCAGAACCAACCTATTAGTGGGTTGACAAAAAACCATATGATGTTCGCGACAAAAAAGAAGATTCTGTCAAGTGGTCCCAAGTGCCTCTTGCTGGGTCTTCGGACTATTCTGACGTTGAACTGGTTTAGTAGAGCTATGCTCGGGACCCTCAGGAGTTTAGCTGCTATGAGAGACGATACTCTTGAGTCGGAGATTACAAGAGCAGGGTTGAGTGCTCTGATGTTTTTCATCTCTGCCAGAATCTGTCTTAGAATAGACCAGAGACCATAAAAGAAGCCAGGTGATGTGGCCGCGGTCAATTTGAAGTCTATTCCACCATCGCTGTTTGTCTTGAGTGCTAACGAAACTGTACTCACTGTAGGGTACCCAAGTTCTCTTGCATATTCCAGTCCATCTGAGTAGGTAGAGATTATGACTGACCAACCACGCTCAGCCAGTGTTCTCGCGATTGTCTTGCAGCGTGAAATATGTCCCAGTCCCATCCCGCAAGGGGCTAAGTAGATTCTCATCCGCCTCATCCTGTTTCGAGTTGTCGACGCGCGATCTGCCCACCTGGTTTCTCTTCTTGGAAGACTATGGCTTGAAACTTCGAGATCTTTGTGCCTTTGACGAGCCATGCGTCAGGGGTCAGTCCAGCTTTTAGACAGCACTGGCTCAGGAATTCTTCTTCGTTCCAATCCCACTCAACAGGAACCTGGGGCAATAGTAATCCTTTACGGATGCCTCTTTCCACGATCAGTCCGTCCCTGCCTATTCTGATCTTGCTTGGATATTCCTTGGGATCAGAAGCTTCAATGTGTTGCGGCGGGGTCAGGACACTCACCTCCAAGGCAATCTCACGCTCAGACTCCTCCAATGAAACAGGATGGAACCTCGGATCTCCTGTGGCGGATTCAATTGCAGACCGCATTGTAGCCTCTATCAGTGGGTAGTCGGGCAACGGGAATCCTATGCAACCTCTTAGCTCGGGACCGTTCCTGACACTATTCAATGTGACGAAGACCCCGCACTTCTCATTGAGACTGCTCGGAACATCTGATGGAATCGGCGGCATCTTCTTGGATTTGAGAAACGTGGTTATAGTCTCTCTCGCCACGCGAACAAGATACCTTCCTTCTTCAGTAGTAAGTTCGAACATTCTCTGTCTACCCCATCTTGAGCAATTTCTCGGCCTTTGATAGATGCTCATCTATTTTCTTCCAATGGCTTCCCCGCCAGTATATCTTTCCGCAATTGCTATTTGTGCATTCCCAGAATTCGTCGAACATTTTGAAGGTGGACGGTGGAACCCTGTCTATGACCTGTTCTTTCGTGATTGGTCTGATGGTAGAGTTGCACGCAGGACATCGTGAGTTGGTTGCGTCAACACTGAGATCTATCTTGAATCTTTCAGCTATTCGTGCGAGCCTCTCAGCTTCGGTTTTGCCCTTGACTAGGAATGCTTCTGCGCCATTTGCGATCGCTCTCCTGTACAGTTCGATATCGCTTGTCAACAGAGTTCTCGATTCCGTGGCAGCTTTTCTTATTAGTTCATTGTCTGTCGAGTTCTTTGAATACTCGACATCATTTCCTATCAACCGAAGCCATCTTGCTAGACGCCCTACCATTCCGTCTGCAATGAATCGCAATCCATGTTCACGACTGACAGGTTTGACTAAGACAGTCGAACGTTGACATCACATGTCTATGCCCAGGTGTTTTTGGGGGTAAGTATTGTCCCTGCTCCCGGCGCCTCCACAATCCTATTTTCATCGAATACCAGCTTACCTCCAACAAATGTCTTGACGATTTTTCCGACTACACCTCTTCCATCAAACGGAGAGTATTTCGCTTTTGAGAAAAAGATAGAAGAGTCTATTTTGAATCTACGGTTCAAATCGACGAGTATGATGTCTGCAGGGTTACCTTCTTTCAATTTCCCTCGATTGAGCCCGAAGATCTCTGCGGGCGTCTCAGCCATTGCTTCGATAACTCTCTTCAGAGAAATGTTTCCTCTTTTGACTTCGGTTAGCAGAAGAGGCAGAGCAGTTTCAAGTCCGGGTATTCCAGGCGGAATCTTCCACCAAGGAAGTTGTGCTTTCTCTCCAATCGAGTGAGGTGCATGGTCAGTACCCACGATGTCTATTGCCCGTTTCTTCAAGGCGGAGAACAACCTCTTGGCGACCTCTCTATTTCTCAAAGGAGGATCCATAATGCTGATACCCCCCCACTTGGATGCTCTCTCTCTACTGAGAAAGAGATGATGCGGAGTGACTTCGCATGTTATCTTTTTTCTTTGTTGCTTGGCTGTCTTGATTAGTCTGAGCGAGCCGACCGAGCTAATGTGACAGAAATGGATCTTTGTTTGCTCTGCTGTGCATCCAAGCACTCTTGCAACGGCCACATCTTCCGCTTCAGGAGGATGGGCTCTGTAGTATGATTGGATCGAGGCATTTTCTTTGAACTCATTTTCGAGTCTGCTTACCATGGCACCATCTTCTGCGTGGAAAATCACCATCTTTCCGATCAGTCCTGCTCGATTGATTAGAGACGTAAGTGTAGAATCGTCGAGTGAAAGGTCACTCCAAGGCTTCACAAGATTGATCTTGTATCCAACTGCTAACTCTTTTGCCTTAGTTACTTCTTCAAGATTCGACGGCACAATGTTGAATCCTACATTAACGACAATTTTTCGTCTAGCTATGTCCATCTTCTCTCTGAGTCGCTCCGCGCTGTCAGTCACTGGACTGGTGTTCGGCATATCGATCAAGGTTGTGAAGCCTCCTGCCGCAGCGGCACTAGTTCCCGAGAAATAGTCTTCTTTGTATGACAGCTCAAGGTCTCTCAGATGTGCATGGACATCCACAAGACCTGGAAGTGCGAGGAGCCTGTGGCCCTGAAGGGTTTTGCTCGAAGGAGGGAGGGTTGATTCTTTCCCAATCTTTGCTATCTTGCCATCGGATATGGACACGCCTCCCTCTGTGAGCTTACCCTGCAAGTACAGCTTGACACCAACTATGTTCATGTCGCTTGGCACATAGCCTCACTCTGAATACTGACTGATTCTGAAAGGTTTGTGTGAATATCTGTTGCGCGAGGAAGCGGTCTAGTGCTGCTTGTTCTCCTCTTCTACGTCGGAGATACAGCCCTCGCAGACAAACTTTCCGTCGCCTTGCTTCAGGTTCTCTGACCAAGCTCCACATTGGTCACAGTAACCAGTGAGACCCACTCGTTCGCGTTCAGGAGCTACACCTGCGAGTGATTTCTCACTCGCAATATCAATAAGGGCTGGAGTTATCCTGAGGATGTCTGAGCTTGAGATTATCCCTGCCAAATTTCCCTTCTCTATGATCCCCAGCCTCTTAACACGTGACGCTTTCATCCTTTTCATCACGTCAGTTATCTCTGTTGCAGAGTCAATGGTCATCAACGGTCTGCTCATGATCTCTGAGGCTTTGACCTTTGAAGGCACCAAGTCTCTTGAGACGACTCTCTTGACAATGTCTCTCTCAGTTATGATGCCAACCGGGTTCTTCTTCCGATTCACGACTATTATGCTGCCGATATTGTGCTTCACCATTAGCTCCGAAACCCGTGTCGAAGACTCAGACTCGTCGACTGTAATGACTGGTGTCGACATTACGTCTTTTGCTTTGACCTTGTCACTTGTGCCAGACATCACCGATTCGCCTTTCTGAGACTGGGAGAGGAGGATATTTAGGGTTTCTGAGCGACAAGTACTACTTTGGAAGAACAATCTCACACGGCCCAGGCGGTAGGAAATGCATCACTTGGTCTATTGTCAGAGTCGCAGCCTGTGATTTGACTCGAGATGCCTTCGAAAGTTCATACAGAATCTGTTTTGCAAGACCGGAGCGCGCAACGCTCCCTGGAAGGAGTTCGACATAGCTAACTGCATGAGCTCGAATCGCACCCGGTGGGCCTCCAATAATGCGAAGATCGCCTTGATCAGTCTGTATGCCAATGGCCAGGCGAAGCTCGACTCCTTTCAGGTAGTTCCTCTTGCCAGTAACCATGAAGGCACCTCTTGTCAGATATTGACCTGATGGAGCTTCTTTGCTGACTTGGTCCCGGTGAACCCAATACGCATCGGCTGCAGCAACCTTCTCAGCCCACATCCCACTATGTGAAACTGCAAGTTGAGCCGCCTCAAGAATGGTTGAGTCCGATGGATTATTTGTGCTAGTCTTCACGACGACAAACGGTGCCCCATGGGCATCTGCATGAAGAACGATATCAGACGACGTAGTGTGTTTCTTGATCAGAACCTCATTGGTCGTCGCATCTTTTCCCGCAAGAACCAAGAAATTCTCAGAAGAATAAAACCATCGAAACTTCTCATACCAAGTCCTTTCCTTTCTTCTCTTGACGTCGGGAAGCACATCGGCCTGCTCTCTCTCAATTTCTGTAGACTTCAATCTGGTTGCGGACTGCTCCATAGCCTTCCGGAGCCCGATCAGTTTTTCTTTAGCTTTCTTTGCTACCTGGAAGTGTCTATCAGCCAGATGTTGGAGCTTTCCCGTGAAACTCAAGCTGAGATCAACACCTTCAATGCTGGCTATGAGGATCCCTTTGTTCAGATCAATTGACTTCAATCGGATTGGAATCTGTCTTATAGTCAATGTTCTTTGGACTTCGCTGCACATCTTCTCTGGGTCAAGTCCTTTCTCCTTCGTCGCTAAAACTTCGCGTATGGCTTCCTGTAGGTAGTGTAGATTGTTGATTATCAGTTGACCCTTGAACCTGTTCTGCTTGATAGCTTCGCTGAGATCCTCCAGCTGTTTCTGCTGCATGGATGTTACTCTAGCGAGTTCCTGTTCTTTCGTCACCAGAGCGTCCTTCTTCTTGTCAAGTAGAATTCGACGACTAAGATGAGTGAAGTATTCATCTGCAGCCTCATTGAATGAAGGGTAATTCCTTCTGGGAAAATGCTCAAGTGATTTCAGAGAAAGGGGAGCAACGTCAACGAGATCCCCGTTCTCGTTATGGGCAACTATTGGGTCCAGATCGTTGTTGACGATTTTTGAATGTAGGTCTTCCATCGCGTGATGGACAGAGAGCAAATTCTCTCCCGAGAGCTTGCTTACCGGGACATCTTCCAGTCCGGAACGAAGTAAGATCTCTCTTGCTAGAGGGCCTCCAATGGAAAACATCATCACAAGCGCCTTGCTCGTCAGAACTGAACCATGTTCAAGAACGCGGGACAGATCCTCTTGAGTGGCCTTGAACGGATCTAAACCAGAAGAGGGAGCATGCTTGAAGACATCACCAACGACTATGTCTCTGTCACGCATCTTGAGGTATGACAATGCAAGTGAGATTCTTCCAGATCTGTCTACGACAACCAAGTTGGCTCTTCGGAAGAACTCTGCGATGACCTGCCATACTCCCTCTGCGGTTTCTATCTCAAGGATAATTGTCCGCTCGAATTCGTGCTGTCGGACATCTGCCAATCGGCCTCCTCTGATGCGCTTCCTAAGAGCCAAGGAGAACTGAGATGGATGCTTAGGAATCTGGACTTCATACTTGGTCAGATGTATTCTTCGGCCGACTTCAACTAGGAGGTTGAGGTCTCCTGGTCTGAACTTGAAAAGGAAGGTCTTGTGGCCGATTTGATAAACGTTATCTAGATACTTCCCCCTAATGAGGGAGGTTAACTCAAGGGTTATGGCCGCTATGTCCAGACTTGACATCTCAGACTTCAA
>JALHTG010000023.1 GCA_022865705.1 Candidatus Bathyarchaeota archaeon
CATGCTGAGGTGTTGTCTTCGTGTATCCTTCTGGAGACCTACTGATCATGATAGTGAAAGCAAGGTCTTGAAGGGAATATTGTCGATTGTGAAGTTTCAGATAACACGCTCTTACAGTGTTCTTTATCTTCTCTCTGGCGACCTCAAATTCCTCGGTCGATTTGACTTGACTTAGCGCGTCTATCATCTCGTAGAAGGCATTCTTCAGAAACTCGGGTACATGTCTCTTCTTTCCCGTCAACCCTTTGATGTCCACGCTTCCGTCAGGGTATACGCCCAAGTAGTTCTTCTTTCTGGAGCTGAGTGCCAAGTAGCGATAGCTTTTGTCTACTTCAAGTTCCATTCCCAATCGGGCCTTCGACCATTCTATAAGTTCTTCCAGTTTCTCCATGCTCGGTGCCCCTAAGAAGATGCTGTCCGTGTCTCCATAGAACACCTCGAGGCCTAGCGATTTCGCTTTGTCTATTGTCTGAGTTATGGCGTGGCGACCTATCGCTGCGGTCGCTTCGGCAACTGGAGGACAATATAGTGCGAAACTCTCATTGCCAAAAACCCCGTAGCTTGCGTTGAGCACAACCTTCAACGCATCAGAGATGACTTTATACCAGCTCCTGGCCGTCGGAGGCAAACTCGTGTCCTTCGATTTTGATTTGTACCAGTTCACCCTGAGATCTCGTAGAGACCCGATCATAACGCTCTCAATAGATCTTTTTCTTGTGCAAACCCAGTGGGGCGTGTCTGGAACGATATTGCCTCTGCATTCTTGGTGTTTGCAGAGAATCGTTTCATACCCTAGGTTCCACTTCTTGATGATGGAAGGATACATTGACATGAAATCCAGAACAGAAACGTCGAAGTGAACGCCTGGAATCGGTTCGATGACGATTGCTCCTTTGTATTTCTTACCTTTTATCACAGCTTCAGTTGAGGTTGTTCCTTTCAAGCTCAGGATGTCATCTGCGCGTGGAATCAGGTATCCTCGCTTTCTATGCTCACGATACATCATACTTCTGATCCAGCTTGAGACCCCTTGCCTGGAAACATCTTCCATGCTCATGAAACTGATGCGCGAGAGTGCGAGTATGAGCTTGATAACTAGGTTGTCATCAAATGATGCCAGCTGCATCACAATCTCCGAGTCCCTGAGGCAGTATTCAGCTAGTTCCGCGTATGTCAGTTCAGGAAGCGCTACGTCAAGCTGTTTCTTCTCAATGCCCACGAGAGCACCTCCCACTTCGTTCAGACTGTTCTCTCGATACTTCTGACTGAACGCGTAGACTTGGATCGACCGATTGAAGAAGAATCGGTAGAGATCGATGTGCATCCCATATTTCAGTAAGGCTGAGTCTCTCGCCATCTCGATCGGTATTTGATCTCTTGTGAAGCCCATTTTCTGTGCGCGGTGCCACAGATATGTAAGATCGAAGCCATCGCCGTTGAAGGTTAGAACAAGGGGATAGTCGAGCAATGCCTTGAAAATCTGGACGAACATCTGTTCCTCCGAATCGTAATACTCTACCTTCGCGTCCTTCAAAGACTCCGCATTTCCCTCAGCAACACCAGTTCTTCTAAGTAGGAGAACTCGCCGAACTCCATCAGACCCGAGAATAGATGTGCATATAACAGGATGCTCAGCTGCCATGGGATCCGGAATCCTTGTTGCCACAGGAGAGTAGACTTCAATGTCAAGCGCAGCTTTGCGGATCTCTGGCACGGATTGCTCGAGAAGATTTGCCCATTCAAGTGCCAGTTGCCTGTAGTCATCAGACTCACCTTTGAAGAACAGGGCGATTGATTTGTTCGCCTCCTCAGATATCTTGGTTGGCGTGGAACAGAGCTTACCGTTTCTTATGTCATAGGGCATGCCCGGCTTCTGGCCCTTGTCATATATGTAATTCTCAACATACTTGATGTCCGCTTCCCACGCTCTAACAATATCCCTGATAGACCCAGTTGCCCTTCCACCTATACTGAGCGGATCTTTGGCTACGATGACTGTCATATCGACTTCTTTTTCGTTCAACCCATCATGCTTGGACACTCTGGCGAATCCGTCGAGTCCCGGGTGCTTCGCAAGCTCCTCGTTCTGCTGAAGGTTTTCTACCGATTGATCAGACAAGCAGTAAGGTTTGTGACCGGTGTTGTCGTACCAGCTATGCACCTTCTGTGTCTTGGGATCGTACAGCTTGATGAATGCAGCACGTTTGTCCCCGTCATACCCAATGGATGTGAAATAGCCACCACGAAGCTCCGTTGGTGGCTCAGGGGTGAAGACCAACGATTGTTTGTGGTCGGATGTAGAGTCGGATAAGCCTTTCTTCTCTCCCTCGGCTGCCACAAGGTACTTGTCCAGGCCAGTCATCGTCTTCCGTCCCGCTACACTAGCTAGATCACAGATTAAATGCTCACGCCCACACTTTTACAGTTTGGGCAAGTGCCTTGAGCAGTGGATGGTTGAGGGACGCCGTTGCAATTGCAGTGGAAACTCTCAGCTGGATGGAACTAGAAGGGCTAAGCGAAAGGCTTGCCTTCACCAAGACAACTAGGCAACTTGGTATTCGCAACCGAGCTCCCATGCGAACTGCCTTCTTGTTCATCATAGAGACAACTCGCGCATTGAATCTCCTTGACAGAATAGTGACCTCAATCATGTCCCAAGAGTCTTTTGAGGATCTGGACCTTGGCAAGAAGAATTTCCTCAGAATATTCATCTGGTGGACGGTTCTCCGTAGAGTCAGCCGAAAAGATTCGATAGATCTGCTCGAAGCAGCTAGACATGTCCTGGGATGGAGAGAGCTCAGAGATCTTGAAGTCCTTTTCGGAAGGATCTTGACTTTGGATCTCAGGACGTTCATGCATGGTATTCAAGATCCGGAGCGGACTGCTCTATCCACATTCAACAGGACATGGTTTGTCTCCTACTGCTATAGAGTGTTTGGAAGAGGATTTTCCTTGGATTATCTGAGAAACACTTGTACCTCTCCTCCGACCTACATCAGAATCAATACTCTACTTGGTGTCGAGCAAAACTTGATCAGGCAGATCGAAAGCGAAGGAGTGAGAATTGATGCCGTGAAGAATCTCGATGGGCTCTTTCGAGTTGTTCAGACAGGGAAACCTTTGACTCTGACCCGTGCATATCGGCAGGGCTTTTTCTCCATTCAGGACAAGTCAAGCTACCTTTCAACCGTTGTTGCAGATCCGAAGAAAGGTGAGACAGTTCTTGACTTGTGTGCTGCTCCAGGAGGAAAGACTTCTCACATCGCTCTTCGAACAGAAAACTCGGCGACAATATGCTCAATCGACCTTTCGCGTAGAAGAATGAGTATCTGGCAGAAGGAGATGGAACGGTGCAAGATCTCTCGTATAATCCCTATTGTAGCTGACGCGCGACAAAGTCTTCCGATCAGACAGACTTTTGATTTGGTCATGATGGATCCGCCGTGCACCAATTCTGGAGTGTTCGGAAAAACTCCTTCCCTAAAATGGCGACTGACAGCCAACGCATTGGAAAGACTTTGCCAAATCCAATGGGGCATAATCAACACCGCAGTCGAAGTCGTCAAGCCTGGTGGTCGTCTGGTCTATTCCACATGCAGCATCACTGTCGAAGAAAACGAGTTACAGATTGAACGTCTGTTGAAGTTGAATCCTGAATTCAGATTGGAGAAACAGATTCCGTTCATAGGACATGAAGGGCTGAGAGGTTTGGCAATGTCTCAAAGACTCTATCCTCATCTTGATGACTGTAACGGGTATTTTCTTGCTACCCTGAGGAAGGAAAACTGAGCGATGGTGCAGGCCGACAGGCACCTGTTCTCTTTTCAGGCCAGTGGGTCGAGAGATTCCGTAGTGCCGGATCTTCTTTGGAGCTAGATTTCAAAAAAGTACGTTGCAGATTTCTTCCAGAAGAATGTTGCCTCCGTGAGAACTTGTTCGACAAGTAGCTTTATCTTCCAGACCCATGCTGGCGGATGATCGTCTGATGGGTCTGCGAAGATGAATCTCAAAATTGAACTCTTCTACTCAAAGACGTGCCCTTACTGTGCTCCAGTGAAGAAGATGCTCTACGAGATCGTGAAAGGTCTCAAGGAGACTGTTGATGTCGAGGAAATTGATGCGTGGTCAGAGAAAGGCGAGCCATTGGCCGAGAAGTATGCGGTCCAGATGGTCCCGACAATCGTGGTCAACGGAGTGAAATGTGCTGAAGGACCCATCAATAGGCGGCAGCTCGAGTCGGCCATCAAAAGCGTCATAGACCGATAGCTGTCTTGATTCGGATTGGGTCTCTTTCAATTTTCTCTATATCATTCGAAATCAAGTTTTCCTATTTCGGTATGAGCTTGTGCAGGCGTTGCCAGTTGGACCATTACTACCTATCTTTCCTGTGCCGCTCAATAGCACACAATGACTCAAACAGGATCTTTGCAGCCTGCACAGAAGTAGCTCCTGTGTCATAGTGTGGGGTAATCTCTGTCAGATCAACCGCAATCACGTTGTGTCTGCAAACCTCCTCTAGCAATGACAGCAGGACATTAGGTGACAGACCGTCGGCCTCAGGATTGCCGACAGCAGGAGCGTAGGCAGGATCCAGAACGTCCATATCCACTGTAAGATAGATTCTCCTACGTCCATCAAGCATTTTCCTTAACGTCTCTAGAGTGTGGTCTATGGGGTTTCTGTGAATATCCAAGGCTGTGATTCTCTGGCAAGGATTCATTTCTGAGAATTCCAACTCTTCTTTGCATATCGCTCGAGTTCCTATCTGCACTATTTGGCCGGGGCCAACGCGTTCCGATATTCTTCTCATGACTGAGGCATGGGAGAACTGCTCACCGTTGTACTCGTTCCTCAGGTCCATATGTGCGTCAAAGTCCACAACAGAAGTGTCGACCCCCAGAGCCTTTACGCCTCCCAGCGAGATTGAATGTTCACCGCCAAGCATCAAAGGAATCTTACCGTCAGAGACAATCTCTTCCACAACTAGTCTGATTCGCTCCATCATTTCGCTTGAGGTATCTGTAACATTTAGATCTCCCATGTCACATATTCTGAGATCCTCGACGTCAATGCCAGTTCTCATGCTGTAGGTTTCGATGTTTATTGAGGCTTCTCTAATCGCAGAAGGGGCAAATCTCGACCCGGTGCGATAAGTGCTGGTACGGTCATACGGCACCCCCACAACAGCGTAGTCAGCGTCCTCATAGGACGAGCTCTTCCCAGAAAATAGAGAGGGCCTGGATACATGGAAAGACGCGTAACCCAACCTGCATATCCCGCTTCACATTTCCCCGTAGCAATAGATTTATGTTGTGTCAGTAGGTCAATTAGTCGAAAAGTGGCGAAACGCAGTGACAGGAAACCCACCCAGAACAATGCGACCATTTGCATCGTGGTTCGTTTCGATCTATTTCGCGGCGGTGGCACTCTACTCCCTTATCTTGGCTTTTTGGCATGATCCATATTGCCTGCCACTCTATGTTCAAGCGGGACTTGCCCTCGCATCGGCGATAGGGGTCTTCATGGTGAAACGTTGGTCACTCTGGCTGTCCGCCATATCTCTGCCACCGATAATCGCATTGGAGCTCTCCGCCCTAGACTCCACTGCAAGAGTCAGCGGCTTCAACCCAAACTGGAGCATAGTGACCATGAACGTCTCCTATCTGATTATTGTAGTCGTTGCAGTTTTCTCATCCCTACTTCTGGTTGACCAACGTCGCGAGTTCAGGTAGAATTCATAAGAGAAGAAATAAGGTCGACCAGTCGAAGCTGCTTCTCAGGTAGCTGTCGTGACGATCAAGTGTTGGTTGGGCCTTTTGTTGTGGCATGAGGGTGGCTGTCGACCAGTCCGAACTTCGGAGTTCTCATGAAGGGTGTCCTCTTACCTATTAGGCCCTCAATGACTGCGAGTGCTCCCGCCCAGGAGACAATGTATCCTACGATGCCGAGATATCCCAAGTGGAATATTCGACGCAGGCTGATCTTCTCCATTTTTCTCAGTTCTGCTATCGCCAGGCCGTAGAACATGATTGGAGCGGCGTAGATGGGAACTGAAGCAATGATCGCTATAGGGGCGATGCTGCATTTCCAGTAGTCATACAGCAAGAAAGACCACGGGAAAACCAGGTAGTAGGGAATCGTTAGAAAGAATCCCACAACTCCAAGAACAAAAACGAAGTAGCATGCAAGTTGGAAGAGATATTCAATCTTCTGGAAAAGTGTCAATCCCTTGTGATGCAGGATACTTCTCCAGTACTTTCGAAGGCATTCGCTGAAACCTTTTGCCCACCTCATCTGTTGTCTCACAAATACAGAGAGTGTGGGAGGCACTTCACCGGAGCATACCACCTGAGGAACATAGACATGATCCCAACCTGCGAGTTGAAGTCTGACGGACAAATCCATGTCCTCCACTAGCGTGTCAGAGGACCACCCGCCTACCTCTTCAATCGCCTTCTTTCTGAAGATGCCGTTTGTTCCAAGAAAATGAGGCAGAAGATTTGCCGCGAACCGCGCTCTCTGCTCGACCAGGAAGAATCCGTCTATCGCGAGTGACACCGCTTTCGTGACCCAAGTCGAGTTGGGATTCAAGTTTCCGGATCTTGCCTGCGCAAAGGCAACCTTGTCACTGAGATAGAAGTACGGAACCATGCGCCTGAGGAAATCAGCAGGGGGAACGTAGTCGGCATCAAATATGGCGATGAATTCCCCTTTGCTTCTACTGAGCGCTTCTTGCAGGGCTCCTGCCTTGAACCCCTTTCTGGATTCTCGACGGATTACTTTGATCAGATCTGAGAAGTTCCTGGCGTATGTTCTCACGATGTCTGTGGTGTCATCTGTTGAGTCATCGACGACTAGTATTTCGAGTTTCTCTCGTGGATAGTCCAATCGGAGGCATGACTTCAACAGTCTGGAGACAACACATCTTTCATTGTAGACTGGAAGATGGATCGAGACCGTTGGCCATTCAGACACTATTGGAGGGTGAGGCAGCTTGACCCTGTGCCTAATCGATATTATTGCGATGATGCACCAGTTGATCGCATAGACTCCCACAGCGATTGTAAGTGCAGTTGTCAGAATCAGCATGATCTGCTGGATCAATGAGAATTGTGCCCAGAGCGGAATCATGCGTCTGACACTCAGTCAATTAGCTTCCAACCATCGTCTTTCAAACATAAGTCTTCTGGTGCTGGTCTACGGGTATTGGAAGCGTTGGAAATCAACGAAACAGTTCTCATGTGGACAGAATATGTTGCACATCTTTTCTTGCTCTATCGGTGTAGCATTCGGCCTATTTGCCTCTGCTCTCCGAGAAGCACTTTGGGCATGAGATCATGGGTCTGCGAGTGGTCATTCTAGTCTGAACCAGCTGGAACCCACATTTCGAGCAGAGACCCTCCAGTAATGTGAGTTTGCCTAGTTGCGGCAGAGGGAGAGAAAATGTGCAATTTCTTTCCCATCTGCCTGTGCATCCGATGAAACGTTTTCCAGTCCTTTTGTTACGGACTACAGCAAGTGTTGAGCTGCATTTCGGACATTTGGAAATCAACACGGTTCGTGCCATTCTTGTCTCTCTGATTGTGTTACCTAGCTCGGCTCCAATTTCAGAAGCCCTTGCCTTAAGCTGGGTTATGGCAGATCTGAGATGATCAATTGCTTCCATGAGTACGAGTTCTCTTGTGTTCTCTCCAGATTCGATGTCTTGCATCTTTTCCTCAAGTTCACGCGTTAGGTCAGTATCGATCACTTTCGGACAGTATCGAGTGAGCGTTTCGATCACGCCGAAAGCCAGAGGAGTAGCGGTCATTCTCTCTCCTGTGACGTAACCTCGCCTGTACAATGTTTCGACTATCTCTGCGCGAGTGGCTTTCGTTCCTATGTTGTGACTCTCCATCACTTTCAGGAGGCTACTTGGATTGAATCTTGGCGAAGGTTGAGTGAACTTGTCTCTGATCAAAATACTGGTGACCTTGGCGCAGTCCCCGATATTCAATGCTGGGAGGAGGATCTCCTCAAAGTGTGAATACGGCTCATAGAAATCTATCCATCCTTTTGCCAGAATCTGAATACCTCTGAGATAGAAGCTGTAACCTTCAACTGAAATCGTTGCCTTCTTGCTTTCTCGAACAGCTGCCTCTCCAAATGCCGCCATGAACCTGCGCACTATGACGTCGTAGATTCTGTGTTCCCTTTGTCCAACTCCCTGACCAGGGATATTTCCTGTGGGATAAATCGCTGGATGAGCTGGGTCGTCTCTTTCGCCTTCTTGAGGAGAGAGTCTACTCAACTTGAGAATAGCTTCGATTTCTTTTTGGTACTGTTGTTGTGTTGACAGTGCCTCCAGTATCTTTCGGTACTCTATGCTGGGAGGAAGCTTCTGGCTCGATGTTCTCGGATAGCTGATCAGAGCATCTAAGTAGAGACGTTCAGCTATTCCAAGAGTATGGCTCGGTCTTAGCCCAAAATGCCTGTAGGCCTCTGCCTGGAGTGCCGATAGATCGAAAGGCGGAGGAGGTGGGATCTTTGATCTGAGGCTTTCAATATCTGTGATTCTCCCTTCTTTTCCTGAACATTCTCGAATGATTTTCTCAGCTTCATCTCTCGAACCTATCCTCTCTTTCTGATACTGTGACGAGACTGAATGGTCTTGTACTTCAATGGTGGTTTCTATTGTCCAGTACGGTGTGGGCACAAAACAGCTGATCTCCTTTTCTCGATCCACGATGAATCTTAGTGTCGGACCTTGGACTCGACCTGTACTTAGCGTCGAATAGGTTCCACCATATTGGTGGGCCCAGTTCGTGAGCACGCGTGACAGGTTGACCCCATATATCCAATCTACTTCGTGCCGGCACATTCCGGAGTTGATCAGAGGATAATCCAATTCGTTAGTCAGGTTTGCATAAGCTTCTTCAAGTTCTCTTTTTGTCAGAGTACTAAACTTCATTCTTTTTGCTCTTCGGTCAGCGCCGTTACAGGTGTATCTTAGGATCGTGGCTCCGATCACGGAGCCTTCAATGTCAAAGTCGCATGCGTTGACGAATCGGTCAGCTTCCAGCGATATTTGACGTATTTGCTTTATCCACGTTCGCAATCGTTGTTGTTTCGGCTCGAGCAGATGTCTGGGCTTCCAGGTTAGGTCCCAGATCGGGAACCCCCTGCGACCTGCTCCTTTTTGATCAACAGAATACAGGTGACCCATCGCTGAACAGACCAGAATTCTCTCGCCATCTCTCACAATTTCGTACACTGGGATGTCTTTGTTGAGGTCTCTAGGAGCCTTGGATTCGTCACTGAGAGATTTTGCTATTCGACGTGCGGCGTCCGGTTTCTCGCAAACAACCAGAGTCGTTGTCACATCAATCTACTTCTCAAGAAGGTGTCTTGTCATTTCCTTCGCTTTCTCTCCGTTTTCTTGTAGATTGGCTATTCTCTCAAGGAAGTCCTTCATTGAAATCCCATCGAAAGCTTTGATCTATGCTTCGTATCCTGTGATTAGATTGGACTCTGCGATTCTATGTGCTTCGCAATAGTCGCTCGGAGGAGTGGCACTGCGTTTGAGATTGGACAAAACTTTGACATTTATGACAGTGCGCGCTAGCCAGTAGTCGGATCTGGCGGCGATCAGAGTTCAGGAATCTCCTGCAGGAGCATTCCTTCCAAAGTCATGGGCTTGAGCTTCAAAGCCAGCTGATAGGCCTCTTCAAGTCTTGATTCTCTTTCTGCGTGAATCTCTAGCATCTTCTCTTCCTTCTGCATCTTGTGACCTTCCTTGCCGTAGAACACGACGCCCGCTCCTTTCTCCATTGGCGCTCCAGCCGCCCTTGCTATCGCACTAATCGCCCTGTTTGATACACGAGTAATGTATCCGTCGAAAGGCGCGAGAATCTCTGCCTTGTGCTCTCCAACAGGGAGATCGTCTGGTCTAACGTTCGGGTTTCCTCCTTGTGCCTCAATGATTTCACGCATCTTTACCAGAGCCTTTCCTGAAGCCAAGATCTCCTTAGCCATGTCCTGTCCTCTTCCTCTTGCCGCCTTTCCTGCTAACTCAAACAAGAGTCCAGCCAAGGCGGTTGATTTCTCGACGAGACTTGACGGTCCTCTTCCTTCAAGAGCAAGCAGCGCTTCTCTCGCCTCAAGAGCGGGGCCTACACTGTATCCGACCGGTTGGCCGCCATACGTTAATCCACACTTCACCTTCATTCCCAGACGCTCGCCCAGCTCGATTATCTTGTTTGATATGCTCCTGGCCTGCTCAGGTGTTTCCACCTTTGCTTCACGTCCCACTGGCAGATCTAGAACGAGATAATCTGTTCCCACTGCAAGCTTCTTTGCCATGATGCTTGCCAGCATCTGAGGTTCTGGATCTATTTGCAGAGGGTACTCAACACCGATGAAGATGTCGTCTGCAGGTGCAAGATTCAGACTTCCACCCCAAATGATAGCTCCATTCGTCCGAGTCACGATCTTCTTCAACTCTGATGCCGAGAAGTCCACTGGCGCCAATGTGCTCATCGTGTCAGCTGTCCCAGATGGACTTGTGATGGCTCTGCTGCTTGTTTTGGGAATCAGAAGGCCCGCGGCAGCAACTATCGGAACGATCAAGAGAGTGACCTTGTTCCCTGGGATGCCGCCCAAGCTATGCTTGTCGAAGACTGGGCGCTCAAAATCCATTTTAGTCCCGTGATTAACCATTGCTCGAGTAAGTGCTTCGACTTCATCCATGTCCATTCCGTGATACTGCTCAGCAGTTATGAAGGCCGTAACCTCAATGTCGCTCAGAGCTCTGTCAACAGCATCCTTGATTATGTAATCGATTTCTTCTTTTGCGAGCTTCTCGCCGCGCATCTTCTTCCTGATGTATTGAACTGAAGTCGGTGGGGGGAGAAGGTTCACTGTGACCATATCTCCTTCAGCGATTCCCAGCTCTTTTGCTGTATCGAGGAAAACTCCAACCTCATCAGGTGCGACAAACGTTTCCGACGTATTGACGATCGCTGGAACTGAGAGCTCATCTTTCATCAATCTAGCTCGGTCGTGCGTAGTTATGCCTAGTTGCTCAGCTCTTTGCGCATTCAGAAGAATTAGGCGACTTCTAGTGGAAATATCCAGGATCTTTGATTTGAATACGGTCAAAACAGGTCACTTCATAGAAGCTCGGTTGTCATGAAAGTCTTCAATAGAGAGTATGAGTCCGGCTAAAAATGTCTTCCTCAGAAGAGCTATCTTCGTCTCATCAAGGGGATTCGTCTTCGTCTGGCAAGCAGAAGAGTCACGGCAAGCACTATGAACGCCGAGAGATTTACTGATAGAAGGTATTTCACGTTCTCGCTGAGAGTGGAGAATGACGATATGGTGGATACCGCTGATCGAGCAGAGGGTTCGAGGAATCTCAAAAGTCCAGTCATTTTTCCCAGAAATCCTAGGAACATGGCTGAGCCAAGAATATACGGTAGAAAAAGAGACGATGTGAACACAGTCGTCACAAGTGCCGCATATTTCGCCAACTTGATAGATAGCAGACTTCCTTCTTGCTTCGGTCCAAGAGAAGCTTTCACATAGGCAGTCTCTTCGACAAGATAGGCCCACGCAAAAATAAAGAGAAGCGCTACGCCTATCGAAGGCAAGAGCATGATGCGCACAGGCAGATTCAATGTTCCCAGCTGAATGAACTCAATCCTGTCTTCCAAACCATGAACAGACATGTACTCAAGAAAGAGCACGCTGACGAGGATCGATGTCAATACGAGGATCAAACCAGCTATTGCTCCCTTCGGGGACTTCCATCTGACCGCTATTCTCCTGTATCGCTCGCTCATCTCCATCACCACTATGCTGGGAACTCATGGCTGCATTTTGGGCATTTTATTAACCCGCAGTCTCCTCTAGCTGAGGAAGGGCACCCGCCGCAAGCAAATGCCCGTGCGTACATTAAGTCAAATCGTTCTTTGCATTTAGGGCATTCGATGATTCTTCTTGCCAAACGAAATCACGATTGCGAATTGATAGCTTAGACAGGAATATCCGCTAATAAGAGTGGTGGCGATTTCTGAACTATTGACTTACCCCACCGTCACATTGCTAGTATTTTGTTTCTCCAGGGCGAAGTATCGAGATATGTTGAAATGAGCTCTTTTCTGTAGCCCCGTGCCAGTGTAACTCTTCACGAGGAATGAGGACTACAACACCAGGGGTAACAGTTCTTTGCTCCTTCTCTGTAGCGACTATTCCCTCTCCTGCCAAAATATACAGAACTTGGTCGTAAGTGTGCCTGTGTGGCTTGTTCTTGACTCCAGGAGGAAAACTGATTATATCCAGTTTCAGATCGTTTGCGCCGATAGACTCGTTCACAAGAGCCTTGGATTCCACTGTTCCGAGGAAGATTCCCCCGGAACGTTTCTCAACAGGTAACTCGTCGATCTTGACTACCTTCATTTGATCTCACCATCGGATCACTCAAAGACGTTCTGTGGTGCCTTAATAATGTTCTCAGGCCGAACAGATCTATCCCAAGCAGTGAGCTTGACCGAAATCATGGCAATGCTATAAGGCCCCAAAGTCAAAGTATTGTGTATGATTCGGATAGGCCTCATTGGAAAAACCAACACAGGAAAAACAACATTCTTCAACGCGGCCACGTTGCAATCCGCCAAGATCTCAACATATCCTTTCACCACGAGAAAGCCGAACGTAGGCATGGCTCAAGTGCAGACACTCTGTCCATGCAGAGAAGTGAGGGTGAAAGACAATCCAGTCAACTCTAGGTGTATCGGCGGTTGGCGTTTCCTTCCTATCGAGCTTATTGATTTGCCTGGGTTAATCAAAGGAGCCGCGGTTGGAAAGGGACTCGGGAACCAGTTAGCGCGCGCGCTAAACATTTTTCATTCAGAGACGCCAGTTGACACAAGGAACGGAGAAGAATCGTGGAGCAGACGATAATCGGCCGGGGCACTTGGCTTGACAAGACCGCTGTGAAGATACTCGACAGAGAGAAGCAGTTGGGTAGAAGA
>JALHTG010000024.1 GCA_022865705.1 Candidatus Bathyarchaeota archaeon
AAGCCTGGATGTTCAATTCGCATCAAGAATTCATCCACTACTGGAACTATCAACGCCCCCACCAAGGAATAGGCTATCAATACCCAGCCAACATATACTTCAGAGACCTAAAGACCCTGACAGATGTTGGTGGATAGAACAGGGCGTAGCGGAAAGACGATTCGTACGGCCTTGTTCGCTGGCTTTGAAGGAAGCAGATCTCTGCAACGCGTTATGAACCCAACGAACCATTGGAGCATAGACGGAAAAGCAACAGAACATCTAATCAAATCACAAGCATGGGTCAGCAACAGATCACTCATGGAAAAACCTTAAAGCACATTGGACTGCGTGTGTTAGGTGGCCCGGAATTAAGCCCGGTCGAGGCTAGCTGAAACAGTTCGCCGCCGAATCTAGCGGTCAAAGTGGATTAGACCACGACCAAGGATTGCGGGCTCTGGATCTGTGCTAAGAGAAGACACCCGTCGACGGGAGTTCGAATCTCCCCCGGGCTACCACTCAAATGCGCGGGAGAACACTGCAGGGACCCAATCACAATCTGAGGTGCTCATAGCTGATTTCCAAGTCCTTGGTACCCCAGTCATAGAAGGGCACACTGCGTCTCAGTCTTCTGAAGCGCTCGGCAAGCGCACGAGTAATCAAGGGAAGTGCTAGCGTGACATCTACGTAGCAGGTTGCCGTGCGCGCGTTCCTGCCTATCTTTCCCCAGCTCTGGGCCTCCTCGAATGTACACCCACTCAGACCTCCCCAAACAGGCATGTCCATTGTCATCTGCGCCGCAAAACTGTGACTCTTGTCGTGCCTGGTCTGATAGCTTGCGATGACAGCTGTTTGCTGGATGAAGTTCTTCGGAACTCCTCCCCCCAGGTAGACAACTCCAGTCATTTCCGCTTTTTCAGTTATGCGCGAGCTCTCGTCAACATCTTTTAGGCTGTCTATGACAATTCGTCTTCCTCGTCTTCGATTTGCGAACATCATAGCAAATCCTAAAGCACTATCCCCGATGGCAGGGCAGAATATGGGCACTTTAGACTTGTACGCATCGACAAGAATGGACTCCTTTTCCTGTCCCTTCTCTTCTAACATCTTGCCTAGAAGATGGAGGACCTCCCTTGAGGAATATGGTCTACTGTCCGCAAGGCACGGGCAGAACTCCTTCTCAATCCAGATGTCTGTTTGATAGAACTTTCGTTCGTCGGCGAAGACATCGTATATTCGATCTACACGCTGCTTTCTCAGTTGCACATCACTTGCAAAGTGGGAACCAACGTAGTGCTTCTCCCCTTTCGCTTCGAAACAATCATGATAGAGATTTGCTCCCGTGCTCACCAATACGTCAATCATTCTCCGTCTTATCAGGTAAGCGACTACCCTGCGCATCCCAGCGGGAACCAGTGCACCAGCAAGCCCCAACCATATGATGCATTTTTTCTTCTTCAGCATCCTCGTCCACACATCGGCTACTTCCGAGAGTTTTCTCCCTTGGAAAGCAGTCAAGCGCATCTGCTCAAGAAACTCGCTGATTGACTCTTTTCCAGACACGTCAAGTGGCTCTGTTGGAAACTTCAGAAGATGACTCCGCTTCATTCGAGCTCGCTATATTGTAATGAATCACCAATAAAAAAAGTATGTAGTTCTTGAACAGCATACTCCACATATCGAAAAGTTCGTCACGCATCGTCTGTGCTCAAAGACGATGGGGTTTTCATCGAGTCTGCATCATCGACTCATTGGTACAGTCAGAAGAATCTTGGGACAGAACACGCAAAGAGATCAAGATAGAGCTCAGAATTCTCCATGAAATCTTTGGTGAAATTGCGGAAAGTCAAGACTTAAAAGCAAATGACGCTGATAGCTCACGAAGATAAATCACAGAACCAAGCTGACTTAAATCCAAGGAGGACAAAAAGAAGGTAATGCCGGAAACGCCGAGTCTGCGTGGAGCCTTTCTACCGAAGAAATTCTTCATCGTGGCAGGATCCGCGACTAGCGCAGTCTCACCGTTGAATGCTTTTGATGCCGCTCTCACGAAGGCGGGCATCGGTCAATGCAATCTTGTAAACGTTTCGTCGATTCTTCCCCCGGACGCGGAAGAGACCAAGAACTCGATGATCACACCGGGAACTATTACATTCGCAGTCATGGCGCGCATGGATGGAGATCCTGGGGAAACTATTGGTGCCGGAATAGGATGGATTAGTGGGCTGTCCAGCAAGAAGGAAAGGTATGGATTAGTAGCGGAGGCCCATGGCTACAAAGATAAAGAAGCAATCGAAAAGGAATTGAAGTCGAAACTAAGTGAAATGGCAAAGATACGTGACCTTAAGATTGAAAAGATGGACACTCGCGCAGAATTCATAGAAGTTCCAAAGGGAAAGTACGGGGCCGTCATTGTTGCGCTTGTGTACGCTCCATGGACTGAAGAGGAGTCAAGGCGCCAGCTTCCTAACAATCTGTAAACGAAACGCACGCACTGCCGTTCTGCCCAACGGACTCTAGAGTTCTGAAGCTGGACAGGCAAAGCTCAGAAGCGAGATCGGTGGGCGAAAAGCTCAGGTTGGAGCTCAGCGGACAGATGAAACTTGTGGGAGTCGGGGGAACCTTCGACATTCTGCACGCCGGACACAAGAGACTCTTGCGAGCTGCGCTTCATTCAGCGGAAAAGGTTCAGATAGGTCTCACAAGTGATGAATTTGTGAAACGCATGGGAAAGACTCACAAAGTGAACACATACTCACTTAGGGCTGAGACAATCAGGAAATTCCTTGCGAAAGAGAAAGCATTGTCACGAACAGAGATTTTGTGCATTGATGACTCATATGGCACTGCAATTCGAGATCCCAATCTCGAAGGACTAGTCATCAGCGAGGAGACTCTCTCTATGGCCAAGGAAATCAACACGATAAGGCAGGACTCAGGTTTCTCTCCTCTGAAACTCATCGTTGTCGAGCTACTCGCTGCGGAAGATGGCAAGCCTATCTCCACCCGAAGGATCAGAAATGGAGAGATCACCTGCACGGGCAAAACTACTGTCAATCCAAAAGACAACATGTAGGTGTCGCCTGTAGGCGCGTCCAAAAAACTGGAAGCTTCTTGAATCCTCCAACAAATTGGATCAGCGGGACGAGCGCCCGTGCAGTTCTGATTATCGTGCGTGAGCGAAAGGAATCGTCTGGAGACTGCCGACAATCACGCTTATCTTCACATTTCAGGACAGAAGTTGCTCTGCCTTTGTGTAGATCTCTCGTATCTGGTTATCAGTGGGCCTGTCGTATGCTCCTCTGTATTTGACAAGATGGCCGAGCATTTCTTCGACAAGTATTTCGCGGACACCTAGCTCCAGCATTCTCTCCTTGAAGAAAGCTCTGAATATATGAGGGTGTACCGATGATACTCTGCCTAGTTTCTGACTAAGGACCGTGTGTTGTATTCCGGCGCGTTTGGCCGCTGCGATCACTATCCTCCTCACACGTTCTCCATACAACGGCGTGCCCTCTACGTCTGCGAGCAACCACGACTCGGATGTGAGCCTTTCTCCTTTCATGCTTCTTTCCTCCAAATGCTCTGCGAGTAGTCTGACTGTCTTGGCTGTCAAGCCGAACCGATAACTAATCTTGGCCTTGTTCACGTTTCTTCCGTCCTTGTCAAGGAATTCAGAAGGAATCAGGAAAACCACAGCTTGCCTGCCTGTCAATTGGTCCTTGGCGTGCTTCATCTTCAATGCGGTCAAGATTCCCCGCCGTTGCCCAGTTTCGGCCAGAATCCGCATTATCAGTCTCTCATATGGATTTGATCCCTCCAGCATCTTGCTCAGTTCTTCTAGACTCAGGGACTTCCGTTGCTCAAAGCTAGCTTCCGTAGGTACCAGACCTCTTGGGGGCTTCGGAAGCGGGCTTCCATTGTATGCGAAGAAACTCCTGGTGATGTGCAGAGCTGTGCTGGCTGTTCCCTTGCTGTATTCCTTGGCCATCAGGTGATTGTAGAACTGCTTGGTCAGATCATCGATGTCGAAGCGCCCATCCTGATCTCGTGTCTTTGCAAGCATCTGCTCAGGCGAAAGCCCTGTGAACTGTTCAAACCTCTTGAACCAGTACGCATACTGCCGTTTGGTATTCCAGTTGGGCAGATTGAGAAACCAGCGATCCAGAGGACGCAGGCGCACGGACGACCCGGGACGTTCTGGCTCCGAAGACCTCTCCCGATCCAGCAATTCTGTGTTCACGCAATCTCACCTGCCGCCAGACAGATGAGACCACGAATCGCGCACGCTATAGCCATTTGGAAAACCGTTCTCAACCAACCATTTATACAACTTGTACACCGCTCCGCCTTCTGCACGAAGCTCTCGTCTATGCCTACTTCCGCCACCATGAACATGGTCAATCGTTAAGAATTCTTCATGTGCCTCGCCACAACAGATGCACTGTTTACCATAATGGGCGAGCACTTGATCACGAAATTTTCGATGATATCTCTTGAGTCGCTGATAGTGCCTTACTCGTTCTTGGGGTGTTGTATTCCACCAGCGCCTAACCCAGTATTCGTGTCGGTCTTTCTCAGTCAGATTGTAAACACACCCGTACGTTTATTATCCTAAACAAACAGTCACGCACACGCTAATAAACACACCCATATCCAGGGATCGGATTCAGGTACGCACGCTTTGCTGGCTGAGCTACCCTCAGAGGTACGTTTCATCTTCTGGAGACGCCGCGCGCTAGTCCCTGCGGAGCTGGCGACTCAGACGCCTGTGGCGGGTGAGAAAGCGTGCTCTGGGGCACACCCGAGCTCGACCGAGTTGTTTCGGTCACCGGTATCTTGCCACATCCCGAATTCATCAAGAGAAGCGAGAACCAGAAAATTGGATAGTCGGCAATTCCTCCAACAAATTGGAGGTGAAGATAGCTGGTGCTACGCGGTGTACCTGCTTGTCGAAGTCCTTTGGGGCTCTTGCTCTTGAGGCAGGGGCAGGGGAGGCAGGGGGGGAGGTATTCCAAGCGATTTGGACATAAGTATCGCCTCGGCGATTACCGTTGCTGAAATTGCTTGGATCACCGGAATTGGGGGCTTTTGTTGTTTGTGCTCATCTACAAGCTTGGAGATTTCGTCCGATTCTCCGGTTGCGTAGGCCTTCCCCTTGATACTGATCTGAGCCACTGAAGGATTGTAGTTCACTGTGAAGACAAAGGGTGCCTCGATGGTGCGATCAGATTTGCGATCAAGGCCAACCAGGCTTATGTTCACTGCTATCTGCGCCTGCGCTGGAAGAGGCTTGTCAACATCCCATAGTCGTTCTGCAGAAATGTTCGTAATGAAGACATTCGTAGATATCACAGTCCAATCACCTACAAGTGTTCCTGTACGTCCTCTCTTAAAGGGGCTCCCGTTCACAATCCCGTCGACGCATCTACGCTCTGATGTGGTCATTGAAGGTTAGCTGAGGCATTATCCTCCGAACACTGCACCTACTCTCGCACCTACGAGTCTATTCGTGACGGCGACGCCTATTCCCACTATCAAGATCAGTATCGCGCCCATCGCAGCACTCTGGCCAAAGATGCCCGTTTGCGAGTAGATCATTATTCCGACAGTCATGGGTTCCCATCCCATTCCAGGGAGGCTGAGAAGCCATGAGCACGACAGTTCTGTTATTGAACTTATGAAGCCGAGCATTCCTCCTGCTAAGAGGCCAAGTGCCATGAGTGGCAGAGTTATCCTGAAGAAAGTCTTGATTCGGGTTGCCCCGAGATTCATGGACGCCTCTTCCAGCGACACATGGATTTGCTGCAATGACGCGTATGATGAACGGAGAGTATAAGGTATTTTCCTTGCAGTAAGTGCAAGAGGTATCACCAGCCAAGTGGACAAGAGATCGAAGTTCAATATCGGCAATGGGTTCCGAAAGGCTCGTAGATATCCAGTCGCCAAGACTACACCAGGCAAAGCAAGGGGCAGGGTTGCTATTCCGTCCAGAAGATCTTTGCCAGGCAAGGTCTTCCTAACCAGAACATAGGCCAGTATCGCACCCAAGGCCATACCTATGGCTGTAGCTATGCCCGAATACCTCAAGCTATTGTTCAGGTACATGGGAGCGTCTATCAACACGCGTCTGAAGTTCTCGAGAGTAAACCCCTGAGGAAATGGTGTGAAACTCCAGACCTTACCAAAGGCTCCCATGAATATTCCTGCGTGAGGAAGAAGTGATACAAGAACGATGATAATGCAGACCCCCAATGCTACGAATCTCATGACAGGTGATAGTTTCTTAACTTGCACTTTCGACGTTACTGCTGCCACAGCGTACTGCCTCAGGCCAACGTATTTTCTCATCCCTGCCAAGGCTACCAAGGACAAACTGACCATCACAACACACATTACCACTCCTAGGCGGATCACATCCTCGTACAGTTCCTTTATCGCAAAAAACGCCTGCGGGGCAAGCAAATTGAAGGCGGGGCTCCCTATGATCATCGGCGTTCCAAGATCGGTGAAAGCCCATGTGAAAATAAGCAATGCACCAGCCGCAAATCCTGGCATCAAGAGAGGGAACGTGATTGTTCGAAAAACATGAAAGCTCCTGGCGCCCATGTTTCCTGCCGCTTCCTCCAGTGCAGGATCTATTCTACTAAGGGAAGTCATGACATTCAGCATCACTAATGGATAAAGATGGAGCGAAGTTATCAAGACCACGCCATGAAGACCATAGATGAAATTAATTGGTTCTTTGAATCCCAAGTAATCCATAAGCAAGAGGTTGATAGTTCCGTGCCGGCCGAAAAGAAACTTGAATGACAATGCGCCGACAAACGGCGGCATTATGAGCGGCAGTGTCGCAAGACTCGTCAGCAAATTCCTTGCTGGGAGATCAAACCTTCCAAGCAAGTAAGCCATAGGAACCCCTATTAACGAAGCGAAAAAGACACAAGCAGTCGCAACCCACAGACTGTTGAGAAGGCATTCCCGCAGGTATGGGCTATCGAAGAATCTCTTATAGTGGTCGAGGGTCAGGCTTCCCTGCCACGTAATACTATCATAGAAGACCGACATAACAGGTACAATGATCAGAAAACCAAGTATACAATACATCACTAGCGAGATGTAAAGTGATCCTTTGTCAACCCCCAAACGGAGACCTTCCGGGTGTTACGCTCTAGCACTATCTATACTAATTATCGCTTGCTGTTGTGCGACTGTTGTGGCTAGTGACTTCGACAAGAGAATGCAGCAAAAGCGCGCGCTTCTCTAGAACCACGAATCTAGGCCGAATGTGTGGTCTTCACAACTGTTAAATAGGATTCAGGTATCGTCACATCTTGGAAATGGAGGTTGCAGATTGAAGAGAATACTTGTCTCGCTTCTTGTACTGTCTCTGATCTTCACGACTTTCCAGGCTTTGCCAACGGCAGGTCAAGTAACCGTAGAGAATGAACTGGTCTTGATATCATCGCACACCAAGGATATCCTCGACTCATTCAAAGTGGCCTTTCAGAAATACTGCAAGGATGTGCGGAATACAACAATGACTCTGACATACTCATCTCCGTCAAGCGAAGACTGCTATAAGCTGGCGAAAGAGTGGGCTGGAAAACCGAAAGCTGACATTTGGTGGGGTGGTGGGGTAAACCTCTTCCAAGTCGCAACGAACGACAAGCTGCTGATGCAATACAAATGCAAGGACTGGGCCAAGATTCCTAACAACTTGTTTGGAATCTCTGCCAAGGATGCAGACGGATCATGGACAGGGTACGCAGTATCCGGCTTCGGACTTGCAGTTCACCTCGACTATTTGAAGAAGTATAATCTTCCGGAACCGAAGACTTGGGCCGACTTGCTTAATCCAGTATACAGTGAACACATAATCATGTGCACCCCAGCACGTTCAGGGTCCACTCACATGATGGTGGAAATAGTTCTGCAAGGAATGGGAGCAGATGCCGGATGGGCATATCTCAGGAAGATGGCGGCAAATGTCGGGTTATTTACTAGCAGGAGTGCAGATGTCATCAATGATATCAACAAAGGTGAGCATGGCATCGGACTGGTTGTCGACTACTACGGGTTCCAGTCCGCCATCGCTGGGCTTCCTGTGAAGCTAGTCTACCCATCTGACTACTCGTTGGCGAACCCGGACTCTATAGCAATCCTCGCAGGTGCTCCTCACCCTGAGGCAGCGAAATTATTCCTTGACTATCTGATGAGCGAAGAAGGCCAGAAGCTGGTCATGGGAATCGAGCAGAGAGGAGTGAAATGCCCTAGCCCCAGACTCCCAGTCAGAACCGACTTGGCCCTTCCATCCTACCTACCCGACATCACGAAGATGAAAATGATAACCTACAACGAGCCCCTTGCGAATGACCGTCAGAGAGACGTCAACAGCATCTATGAGAACACAATTGAGAAGAAACATGCTGAGCTTAAGGACGCTTGGAAAGCAATTCAGAGTGCAAAGGCAAATCTTAACGAGCTCGCCGGAAAGGGTTACGACGTAAAGGATGCTCTCGGCAGACTGAGTGCTGCTGAAGTACTGTTTGGGCAGGGAGACTACCAGAAGGCGAAGACAGAAGTTGAAGCTGTGGTCGGTTTAGCCAAGGCGCCACCACCATATGAGACATACGCAGTGATTGTTGTGGCGGTTCTGGTCTTGGTTGCAGCCGCTTTCTTCCTCTACAAGAAAAAGAAGAAAGCAAAGTAGCCGATCCTCCTCCCTTCCTTTTTTCTGTTCAGCTAGCAAACTCAGCCGTAAGGCTTGAGAGTCGCTTATATCACAACTCGCGGATTAGCAATGGCACCCTGAGGCTTCCAAGAATGGTGAGTGTTAGGCTAGAGGATGTGACAAAACGATTTGGAGAATCCGTTGTCGTCGACCAAGTGGACCTCCAGATCAGCGATGGAGAATTCTATACCCTCCTTGGGCCAAGCGGATGCGGAAAGACCACCACGCTTAGAATCGTTGCAGGATTCTACAGACCCGACCAAGGCAATATCTACTTCGACACGGAGCTGATGAATGACGTACCGCCGTTCAAACGAGACACTGGAATGGTTTTCCAGACATATGCTCTCTGGCCTCACATGAACATACGCGACAATGTGTCCTATGGCCTCACGATCCGCAAGGTCCCTAAGGACCAAATCGAAAAGAAGGTATCCGAAGCTTTGGGACTTGTAGGCTTAGAAGGATTTGAAAAACGTCTTCCCAGCGAACTTAGCGGGGGCCAGCAGCAAAGAGTGGCGCTGGCTAGAGCACTGGTTATCGAACCCAAAGTGTTGCTTCTTGATGAGCCCCTTAGCAACCTTGATGCAAAATTGAGAGTTCAAACTAGAGTGGAAATCACAAGACTACAGAAAAAACTTGGAATAACCACAATCTACGTCACACACGACCAAGAGGAAGCTCTCTGCATCTCTGACAGAATCGCCGTGATGAGCAAGGGACGAATCCAGCAGGTAGCTTCACCCAGAGTCATTTACGAAAGGCCTGGCAATCAATTTGTTGCAGACTTCATTGGAGTAGCCAACTTCTTGAAAGGAACTCTTGCGAAAATGGACGCGAAATCCAAAGTCGCCACTGTTGAGACCGAAGATTCTGAGAGATTCGAGGTAACTCACGACGGTGAGATCGCAGTCGGTTCAACTGTACTGATATCATTCAGACCAGAGGTAGTCGAGATGGAAGAAGACGGCAAGGTGGCTGGGGCAGTTAATCAGATAGAAGGGAGAATAAGGATAGCCTCTTACCTAGGAGATATGGTTCGTTACGAAGTAGAGGCTAAGGACAAGATATTCAGAGTTGACATCCACAACCCTGCAGGGAAGAAGCTCTTTGCCGAGGGAAAGAACGTGCGACTTAGCTTCAGCTCATCCTCCGCGCGAATAGTCCCAATCTAGACCCGAGAAAGGGAGTCATTCCTTACTGAGCCCAAGCCTCTTCTAACACCTCTGCAACAACTCTCAGCGCGCGCCACATCAGCGGCTACGACGGATTCTACGTCCGACTGCCACGTCTCGATCTGCTACGCAAATTCCGCCTCTTGGACTCCGCATGACTCACGATTAGCCTCTTCCCGTCCACCTCAATCTTGATGCTATCCCCTCCGATAAATGGAAACATGGAGTCATCCGTCAACTTTGTCGGCAAGTAAATTCTTGGAGACCTATCGATCGATCCTTTCCTTTTCCCAGATTTTGTGACAACTGCGAGCTTTGTAAAGATTTGCTTTACCACTTGTGTCACCTTTCACCTACGTGAATTGATTCGTATTTCCTGTAATAAATGCTATTGCAATCGACTGCGCAAAAAATCGTCCGCTAGTGGCTGGGCTGCTCACAAAACCGACCTTCTACCGATTGGAAAGGAAAAAGGAGATAGATTGAGGAAAGCGGCAGAACGGAATGCGGGCGCTGACTTTGTGGACTTGATGTGGTTCGGTGGTATGAGGGCTATGGACTTATGTCAAAATAGACTTTGAAACCTTCAGTAAGATCCTTCGGTGCCTTGAGCAAGAACCGCCCGATTTCCCTGGCGTCGCTCAGGTGGGTCCCGCCGCATGGTATTCCGTGACATCCCTCGATCGTCACGACTCTTAGATTGGTATTGCTGGGTAGCCGGGCCATGTTCGGCGCATCTGGCATAGTCAGAAATGCTTCTTCTCTCGTCATGAGTGCAGATGCAACTCTTGCTCCGTTTGCGATCATCTGGTTTTCCATCACTTCAGCTGCCTGAAGCTGCTCTTTCGACGGGAGGCGACCACGATAACCTATATAGCCATCATCCCCGACCCATGAATCGGTTGTCTCGACATGGTTTCCCAATACTGTGGATAGACAATGATCGTACAGGTGAGCAGCTGTATGCTTTCTCATGAGCCTGTGTCTGAGGCCCCAGTCTATTTCCATGTGAGCTGGACCGACGCCGGGAACGCCTTGAACATACTTTCCCCAATGAATCACAACACCTGCACTCATCATTACCCTTCTAACGTCGAAGACAACACCATCTGCTGAGATCTTTCCTCTGTCCGAAGGCTGTCCGCCGGATTTGGGATGAAACGCTGATCTATCTAGGACGACATACCCGCTCTTACGATCGTCCGGCTCTGATCTCACGATCCCACAAGAAGCTTCTTTGAGATAGGAGTCCTCTTGATAAAGCAACACTGTCAGCCGTATACCTTGTGCAAGGCTCTCCAGATTCATTTAAGATCACGTTGTCAGATCAGATTCTTGATAGAGGATTTTAGGCTCTTGGTTTGAAGAAATTCCCTCACGATAGACTTAGTCGAATCGATGAGTGAATTTCCAGTTGCGCGCATGTCCCTTCGCCCGATTCAACAGGAATAAGCTTTCATACTAGATAAAAGATCAGTAGCGCCCCGCAGAGGTAAATCACATGTTAAGAGAAGTCAGATGGCACGGAAGAGGGGGGCAAGGAGTGGTCACTGTGAGTAGACTCCTAGCCTACGGAGCCCTCATGGAAGGAAAACATGTGCAGGCGTTTCCTGAATTCGGCCCCGAAAGAACAGGCGCCCCCATTCTAGGCTTCACAAGAATCAGCGACGAACCAATTGAAATTCATAGTCAGGTCTACACTCCGAACTCTGTGGTAGTTCTTGATCCCACTTTGCTGACAAGCATAGACGTCACGGAGGGACTAGTCACAGGCGGCCATTTGATCTTGAACAGCGAGAAAAAGGCGTCAGAACTCCGCAATAGATTCAAACGCACTGACATCTCTTGTCATGTTCTTGACGCAACGAGAATTGCGCTTGACGTGCTTGGAAGACCAATATTCAACACAGCAATGCTTGGAGCGCTCATCAAGGTGGATCCTTTGGCGAAACTTGATTCAATCATAGGAGCTCTAAAGGAGCGATTTCCAGGCCCTCTTGCAGAGAAAAACGCTGAAGCGATACGAATAGCGTATGAGAAGGTGACAGCACAATGAGCAAAGATCGGGCGAAACCAGGGTGGAGATCTCTGCCGATTGGAGGCACAATCGTAGAAGCAGGGTCATCCACCAAGTATAAGACAGGAGACTGGAGGACCTTCCGACCGGTAGTGGACGAGAAAAAATGTACAAACTGCCTAATATGCTGGATTTATTGTCCCGATGGATCGATAAGGCGAAAAGAGAAACATGTTGAGATCGACTACGACTTCTGCAAAGGCTGTGGAATCTGCGCGACTGAGTGTCCAGTCAAAGCGATCTCTATGATGGAGGAAGCGAGACAATGAAGAAAAGGATGGGACTTACAGGAAACGAAGCTTTGGCCTACGCAGCAAAGCAATCATCAGTTGACGTTGTGGCGGCGTATCCTATCACACCGCAAACGGTCATGGTTGAGCTCTTCAGTGAATATGTGGCCAATGGAGAGGTTCACACAAATTTCGTCTGCGTTGAATCGGAACACTCTGCCTTGTCAGCTTGTGTAGGCTCAAGTTTGACAGGAGCAAGAGTTCTAACGGCCACGTCAAGCCAAGGACTCGCGCTCATGCATGAGATAATGTACATAGCTTCGGGCCTGCGATGCCCCATCGTTATGGGAGTAGCGAACCGAGCACTCTCCGCACCCATAAACATACACGGCGACCAATCTGACATGATGGGGTCCAGAGACTGTGGTTGGGTACAGATCTACTGTGAGAATGCACAGGAATCCTACGACTGGACCCTGCAATCGTTCAAGATAGCTGAAGATTCAACTGTACTACTGCCCGTCACCGTCAACCTAGACGGATTCATTCTTACCCATGCCATGGAGGGAGTGGAAGCACTCACAGATGAGGAAGCGAAAGTCTACTTGCCCGCTAGAAAGGTCGATTGTAGACTCGATCCGAGTAGACCAGCCACAGTAGGAGCACTGTGCTTGCCAGACTACTACTTCGAATTCAAGAAACAGCAAGACGAGGCAATGAAGCAGGTTCCCCCCGTTCTACTGAAGGTCACTAAAGAGTACTCAAAACTCACAGGCCGAGAGTATGGGATACTCAAGGAGTTCGAAACCAAAAATGCGGAGGCGATCGTAGTCTGCCTGGGCAGCACAGCGGGCACTGTGAGATCGGTCGCGAAAGATCTTCGTGCAAAAGGCAAGAAGGTAGGTTCGCTGAAGCTATGGCTCTACCGACCATTCCCGGCGAAAGAAGTTCTGGATGCAATCGCTGGGGCCAAGGTCGTAGTCGTCTTCGATCGAGCATTGAGCCCGGGGGCCCAGTACGGAGCCTTATGTCAAGATGTGATTTCAGCCATGTATGGCTCCAGGAACAAGCCAATAGTCACCGACGTAATCTACGGACTTGGAGGCAGAGACATCACGCCATCCGAAATCGCATCAGTCTACGAAGAGGCTCTTGCAGCTGCAAAGACAGGGGTTGTCAAAGAACAGGTCAAGTTCGTAGGGGTGAGGGAATAATGGTGACACTGAAGGAACTCACGCCTGAGGAATTGCTTGCTTCGGGACATAGACTGTGCGGAGGCTGCGGGGCATCTGTAGCCGCCAGAATGGCGCTCAAGATGACACGAGGCCCCACAGTTGTGATTCAGGCAACAGGATGCCTTGAGGTTGCCACTACAATCTACCCGTATACGTCGTGGAAAGTGCCCTACGCCCATATCGCCTTCGAGAACGCTGCGGCTGTGGCAAGCGGAGTAGAGGCTGCTTTCAAAGCTCTTGAACGAAGGGGAGCATGGAAGGAGCATGTGGATATCATAGTATTTGCAGGAGATGGAGGGACTTTTGACATAGGTATTCAGGCGCTTTCCGGAGCCCTTGAGAGAAGACATGATTTCGTATACATCTGCTATGATAATGAAGCGTACATGAATACAGGTATCCAAAGGTCAGGGTCAACCCCTCACGGAGCCTCAACAACAACAAGCCCTGCCGGATCTGTGATTCCTGGAAAACCTGAATGGAAGAAAGATCTCGCTGCTATATGCGCAGCCCACGGCATAGATTACGTCGCTACTGCATCAATAGCCTACTGGAATGACTACATGACGAAAGTGAAAAAGGCCATTGAGGTAGATGGACCAGCGGTCATCCACGTGCTGGCTAGTTGCCCGAGGGGCTGGAGATGCGACACGTCAGACTCGATCAAGATGGCTCGTTTAGCAGTGCAAACAAGGTATTTTCCACTGTACGAGATTGAAAGAGGCAAATACAAGCTGTCACTGAAGGTGCCAAAGCCATTACCTGTCGAAGAATTGTTGAAAGCACAGGGGAGATTCAGTCATCTCTTCAAGCCTGAGCGGAAGGGTGAACTGGAAAAGATCCAACAATGGACCGACGAGAATTGGAAGAGAATTCTCACTTTGTGCGGTGAACCGCCGGAATAACGCAAGTTCGCAATTGCTAAACTCTGTCAGGCCGCTCTCCACGGCCCGCTCCTATTTCAACCCAGGGAATTCACTACGACGCGTTGATACGCACCAACCAGCACACCTTTTGAAGTAGCAATAATCTCTTCCGACGTTTGCTCTGACTCGGGTTTGACTTCGAAGCCGATCATGCCTTGATACTTGACATCCAGCAACACCTGGAGTAAGGCCGCAAGGTCATTTTCGGAGTTTACGGCGCCTTTGGTGTAAAACCCAGGATGCGTGTCCAGATACGAACTGTTCGTTTTCTTCGCACATCCTATATGAATGTGTCCGAGAAGAGAAGCTATCCGTCTGACGTCATTGGCAGTCTCCTTCAGTAGCGGTGCATGGCTCAGATCCCACATCAGCCCTATGTTATCGCAACGTGTCTTTACCTTGGTAACCACTTCAGCCGCCTCATCCAAAGGACCAATCAGCAGTTTCTTGTCGTAGTCCCTGTCGAACGTTTCAAGCGCAATTCTGATATGCTTCTCACGGGCGTATTCGCATATTTCGACTAGACTTCCCACAAGAGTGTCTCTGGCCTCACCGCGCTTGCTCGCGCCGGGATCAGGCCCTGAGCAAACACAGACCAGCCCCATTCCACGATGTGCCGCAAGATTGATCTCGCTCTTGATCTTGTCTATCGACCTTTGTCTCTGGGACGAATCAAAGGCGTTCATGTCAAGCTTGTTGGTCAATATATCTGGTTGGAGACTTCGGATAGTTGCCTTTTCAGTTGTGTGCTTCACTAGACGGTCCCAACTCTCCTGGTCAATTGACGGAACTTCGATGGCGTCAAAAAAGGAGTCGTTCAGAATCTTCAACAAATCCTCCACAAGGGCAGACTTGTCCTGTATGATTCTGGGAAACGCCATGGAGGAAACTATGCTAATCTTCCAAGGAAATTCGGTGAAGAATGGAAGCCCTTTGTGCTTGATCGTGAGCGCGAAGCCCAAGCGTTTTCCCTTCCGGTCTGGAGGTATTTCCCGGTGCTAATATGTCTTTCAATCATCTAGCATGAAACCGTCGAGTGAGCACTCCAGATTCAAGGCTGTTGCTCACCCGATCCTATGGTTGTTTCGGCAAGGGTCTTATTTGTAGAACTTGCGGGTTGACAAGGTTCGGAGGTTTCCTTCCTTCAAAGAATGCAACGAGGTTCTCGGCAGCCATCTCAGCCATCTTTGCACGCGTTTGCTCGCTCGCACTTGATATGTGTGGAGCGACAACAAGGTTGTTCAGCTTAAGCAGGGGGTTCTGAAGGGAGGTGGGTTCCTGCTCAAAAACGTCAAGTGCTGCGCCAGAGATCTTCCCCTCACTCAGTGCTTGAAACAAAGCTCCCTCATCTACAACTGGGCCACGAGATGTATTGATTAGATATGCGGTCCTCTTCATCAATCGAAGCTTCTCCTTATTTATCAGATGATGAGTCTCCTTTGACAAGGCGACGTGCAGACTCACATAGTCAGATTCTTTCAGTAGCGTGTCCAAGTCGACGCGTTTTGTCGAGACTTCCTTCTCCAGCTCAGGCCTAGAAACAACATCAGAGTACAGGATTCTCATTCCGAAACCTCTCGCTCTTCTCGCGACAGCAGAACCTATTCTACCTGCACCCACTATGCCTAGCGTGGCTCCGTTGACATCCCTGCCCAACATCATGCTTGGGTGCCACCCTACGACCCACTGTCCTGCACGAACGTATCTGTCAGCTTCGACAACACGTCTTGCAACGGCCATTATGAGAGCGAAGGCGAAATCTGCAGTGGTCTCGGTCAAAACCTCAGGGGTATTTGTGACATATATGCCGCGCCTTGTCGCTTCATTCACGTCTATGTTGTCAAAACCCACAGCCATCTGCGCTATGATCTTGAGCTTCGGGCCGGCATCGAAAACTTCGGCGTCTATCTTGTCAGAAAGTAAGGGTACAAGACCATCAACGTTCCTGACCTTTTCCACAATAATGTGCTTCGGTGGTGGCCGATATTCTCGCCAAACCTCAGCATCGAAACGCTCATGAATGATCTCTAGAGCCTTTCCTGGTAGTTCACGGGTAACATAGACCTTTGGTTTCGCCACATCACTCACCGAAGATTGACTCTTGAGCCTCTTTCTTAAGATTAACCTATTCCTTTGACAGAATCCAACTCTCGACGATTGTTGAAACGCTGGGAAACACTTGGCGAATAGCGGGCAACGAGTCATCACCACATTTGAAGCACGGTTCAATCCTGTTTTGAGCGGCCATAGTGCGCGTACCCAGAAATCCCAAATATGGTTAGTCACGTACTTGATGTTGTGAGATGAAGAATGCCGGCCAGGAGAATTGGCTTCATAGGACTAGGCGTCATGGGGAAGCCCATGGCAAAGAATCTAATGAAAGCAGGATACTCCCTTGTTGTGTGGAAGCACATCAACCCGAAGCCTGTGAATGAGCTAGTCGCTGCAGGAGCGCAAGAAGCATCTTCTCCGAAACAGGTTGCAGAGATGAGTGACATTGTGATCACCATGCTTCCTGATTCACCTGAAGTAGAAGAGGTCATCCTAGGAAAGAACGGGGTCTTGGAAGGAAGCCGAAAGGGGATGACCATTATCGACATGAGCTCGATTTCTCCATCTGCTGCAAAGAAGATCGCTTCTGAAGTTGAAAAGAAAGACGTTGAAATGCTTGACGCACCTGTTAGCGGCGGAGAACCTGCAGCAATCCAAGGGACCTTAACCATAATGGTAGGAGGAAAGGAAACTACATTCGATGCGTCTCTTGGCGTACTTCAAGCGATGGGCAAGACGATCACTTGGGTCGGAGACATTGGCACCGGACAAGTGGCCAAACTCTCAAACCAGATCATGGTGGCATTGAACATAGCAGCGCTTTCTGAAGCATTCGTTCTAGGTGCCAAAGCAGGAATCAACCCGCAGATCCTGTATCAAGCCATAAGAACCGGGCTTGCAGGAAGCAACGTTCTGGAAGCAAAGCTGCCGAAGATCCTTGAGCGAGATTTCAAGCCAGGATTCAAGATAAGGCTTCACTACAAAGATCTCAAGAACGCTCTTGAAGCCGCCAGAGAACTGAACGTGCCTTTGCCCTTTACATGTCTGCTGCAGCAAATCCTGAACGCTTTGATCAATGAGGGGAAAGGAGAGTGCGATCATTCAGCGATCATAGCCTTCACAGAACGTCTTGCAAACGTAGCGGTAAGACGCAAATGACGTTACGTCAGTCCTTTGAACCCAAGCAAGACGACCAAGAAGTAAGTGTACCCGTAAGATTAATCCTTATAATTGGTTCCGTGTCATCTTGAGGGAAAGACGATCATAGGGGATGCACTTGGACACAAGAAGAACTGCGAGCATAGTTCTGCTGGTAGTCGTTTTGGGCGTCATTTTCTATCCGTCTTTCGCTCTGGGAATTGCTACTCTGAAGATCACAGACAGTGGGGCCAGTCCAGACATCTCTCTGTATGTCAGGTATTCGCAAATTGCTCTTCACAGAACTGGCGAAGGAGACAAAACAGCCTGGATAGAGATATTGACCAATGCGACCGGCATCTACGACTTATCGACTCTCAGGGACATCACTGAAACCTTGTTGAGATCAAGGATGCCAGTGGGGAAATATGACAAGATTAGGCTTAGAGTGGTCGAGGCAACAACATCTATCAACGGAACCAAGATCAATCTTTCAATAGCCCAGCCGGTTCTTACGATAAACTTCGAACTTGAGATCAACTTCGGAGAAGAGAAGATTCTGCTTCTGGACTTCAAAAGCAATTCAACAAAGGCGCGAATCAACCGAACATATGAGAACTCCCCAACAGTCACTATCCTAAAGACTAAGTGAGAAGAAGGCGAGGAATGAGCGATGTGCATACTTGGCAAAAGTGAACTACTGAAGATGATTCTCGAGAGTAAGTGTATCCACCCGTTTAGCAACGACCTATTGGATGGAGAGGGCTACGTCCTCACCGTGAAGGAAGAAACAACTCTTCAGTACTTGGAGCACAGGAACGTCATATCGCATGAGATCGTGTTCACGCCTCCTGAATATGTTGCTCATTTGACTGCAAAGAGCAAGTACGGACGGATGGGACTCTCTTTTCTAAATGCGGCAAAAGTCCACAGTGGATTTGTAGGGAGACTTGCTCTGGAGCTCGTGAACCTTCACAACGAACGACGCCCAATCACGATCAAGAAAGCTGACCCTCTGATGCACATAGAGTTCATGACAAGAACTGGAGATCTTTCACCATACGAAGGAACATACATGTTCCAATATATGAGCGACGATGAGGCGGAGCAATACAAGAAGATAATGTTGACCCGCTATCCAAAACTCTTCGCAGAAGAAAAGCTGCGAAGATGGATTACGCGAAGAGTACAGGAGTAGCGCACAACTCTATGGACGATCAGGAAGACGGATATCACATTCGGTCCGGGGTTTCTATTCCAAGCAGCGTAAGGGCGTTCTTGAGAACAACTCTCGTGCAGTCAACCAATTGGAGCCTTGTCTGCTCAAGCAACTTAGGCTCTGCTCCAATGACCTTGCACCTCTCGTAGAATGCATTGAAGAGCGTTGCGAGGCTGTAGGAATACCTAGCGATACGTTGCGGCGACATAGTCTCCGATGCCAGTCTGACTATGTAGGGGAATCTTGCGAGCTCCTTTGTCAGGACGATTTCTTCCGGCTGAATGAGTTCTGTCGATTCTACTCCTGAGTTAGTTGCGGGAGTCCCAGCTTTCTCCAAGATTCTGCAGGCTCTGACGTGAGCATACTGCACGTATGGCCCTGTTTCACCTTCCAAATCGATTGCCTTGTCCATGTCGAATACTATGATCTTGTCACAATCTACTCTTGTGAGGTCGTATCTCAGGGCTGCTGCAGCTATCTTTTCCGCAGTGGATCTGACCCATTCTTCGTCCGCATCTGGGTTCCTCTTCCGTGTTTCGGCAAATGCCTTCTTCGAAAGAGCATCCATGACTGTGTCGACATTCACGAATATCCCTCGTCTTCCCTCCATATGCAGCATCTTTTTTTTCTCCTCACTCTCTGACACTGGTATACCAAGATCTTTTGCCGTCTTTGGGGCCAAAGAAACCACTTCGTAGGCGTAGTGGACGTACTTCTTTGGACTTGCGCTTCCGGCTATGAGTCTCATAAAGGTAGACAGTATCTCTTGAGGACGATTCTGACGAGAGTCTATCACTGCTATGGCTAGGTCTGCAGCTCCGAAGAACGGATGATCTGCCAATCCTTCCTTTGAGGTCGTTGTCCAGAGGTCCATATCGTTTGGTTGTCTAAGCAAAATGTCGTAGCAGAAATCCCGGTCCGAAAGTCCCAGTTTCCACATTGCATAGGGCACGTCTTTGCCGAGATAGGTTGTTGTTCCGTTGCTCCTCACAAGGACTGCATCTGTCTCAGCAGCGAATTCTGGAAGTTCTGTGACTTTCGCGACCCAGCATCCTGCGAGTTCTCCTTTCTTCTCAAGGACCACCAGGCCGGTGTTTCTGAGCTTCTCAAAAGCCCGATGCCATAGCCCGGAGTGAAGAATATCGGTTTCCCAGTTCAGAAGATCAAAGAATACACCTATTCTCCAGCATGTTTCAAGCTGTGCCCTTAGGATTCGCAAGGAGATCTGTTTTGCCGCTATTGCGACTTCGTTATTTCCCTCCTCGATCTGTTTGCTGATTTTCTTCCTCTGTTCGATCAATTCCGGATGATTTTCATACATTTCATTTACAGCCACATAGACATCGTCACCACAGTAGTGGTCGAATTTCATGCCTTCAGGTGGGTCTGTTTTGAACCCAAGTGAAAGGAATCCCAAGATCACGTCTGCGACCTGAGTCCCAGTGTCGTCGACGTAATTTGCCACATGGACATTGTAGCCGGTGAACCTCATGATTCTAGCCAACGAGTCACCAAGACAGGAGTTCCTAGCGTGACCTATGTGAACGGCCTTGTTCGGATTCACATTCGTATGCTCAACGAGCACACGTATACCGCTGCCAAGGCTAGCAGAGCCGTATGAGTTTCTGTGTTGCATGATCTGTTCAATTGTAACCCGTGCGATTTTCTCCACCTTAATGAAAAAGTTCAGGTACGGGCCCATGGCCTCAACGCGGTCGATCAGCGACTCGGGATCAATTGAAATATTTGCTAGAATCTGCTCTGCCACGTCTACTGGCCTTTGGCGTCTCTTCTTAGCAAGAGCGAAAGCCACTGTTGCTGCAATGTCTCCCATCCTTGGATCTGGTGGAACCTCAAGCAGCACTGTCTGATCCTGGCCAAGTCTGTCCAAGGCGTCTTCTAGCACACGACGTACCTGTCCAAGGAACGCCTCGTAGGTCAACGCAATCGCCAGGAAACTGTTTGTAGTCTTCCACGGTTAAATTCTTCCTCGTCTATTTCAGCCGTTGTCCAGAGCAATAATCCTGGCAAGCGTACGCAAAACAGACCAGACGCCAGCGGCTCTTCTTCGAAGAGCACACTCGAAGAGAACAAGCGATCTATGGCGCTCTTTTATACCCGCCACGCATGTTGGCTCCTGAGGATCGCAGTTCTTGGACAAGAACATCGCAAAAGTGAGCATTGGACTTGCTTTACAAAGCGCCATTATCAATGACCGCGAAGTCGAAACACTAGTTGATTTGTACACGGAACCGAACTTGGACGAGACCAAGAGGCTCCACGACAGACTTGTAGTGTCCCTCAGTCACTTCGATAGGGAAATCGCTATCTGGTTGGAGCCATTGCTGGCGCATGGCCGATTGAACCTTGATCCTAAGAAGCTCACGAAAGAAATGAACGAGATGGAGTTCCTGCTCTACAATCTGATCTACCGGGCTGGAGATGCTCAGCAGGAAATAAATGACTGGATGAACTGTATCGCTAACGCAGCAGAGAGTCTGGCAGACGGTTTTTGGATTGACGCAAAGATCCTGTTGAGTCAAGCATTAGAGATCTCTCGGTCAGCACCTGTTGAGCACCTCAAATCCCGTTGCGACTTCAGCCATCAACTAGACATCCTTCAGAGAGGTACTGAGGAGTACTTCGAAGAGATGAAGAAATACTCATTGACTCCGGTGATTCCAGAGGGCAGACTTGAAGCATTACTACGCGTACAGAAGACCATGTTGGACCTAATGAGGGGCAGGGATCAAACAAGGCAAAAGGAAGATGAAGCAATTGGAATCGTTATTCGCAGATTGAACACGGCGATACGGTTGCTAATGAATGAAAGCAAGGAACTCAACGCTGCTTGCCAAGAGCTGCAGCTGGCCCACGACCATCTAGATGAGATCAAGAGCACAACTGCTGAAGAAGCAAAACGAGAACTCCGAGAGTGTAGTGGAAGCATCGAACAACTTGAAGAAACAAAAGCCCTTGAGAAGAACGTGGACTGAAGCCGAGCATATCGAGGGGCTAGGTTGAAGCCAATTCTCTTCAAGAACGAAAGCACACTAGCTTGACGCCTGAGCGATCTGTAGCGCGCGCCTAGCCGACCTTGATACGTCTGAACAGCTTGTCGCCATACAGAAAGAACCCGGGTGAGGAGCCACGTTAGCATAGCGGGCCCGGCGGGATATTAACCCTCGATAACGCACGGGTTAGAAAGATCTCAGGGCATTATTGGATGTTGACGTGTCAGTTGTCGCTGATGGTCTTCGTTTCCACACCATACTCCTTGCACCAAGCAACAACGGAAGGGTGTATCTCAGTTGCGGCCAGCATGGAACGTACATCTCTGAAATCCAATCTGAGAGAAACTGCGAGCATATACTTGTACTTGATTGCCTGCAATAATCCTGCGATTCTTCCCTTCGGAACTCTGACTTCGACCTCGACGACAACATACCGGCTCCTTTTGTCTCTGAAGACCAAATCTATCGAATCATTCGTAGGAAAGAGATATTCCTCTTGTATGAATTTCATGCCCTCCTCAAGTCTGTCCGGATTTTCTCTTAGAGATGACATAAGGCGCTTGTGCTGCGGACTTTCTTCCTTCCTTTGGTATTCATGACTTATCCGCTCCGTTCTACGTCGCACTTGTCTAGACTGAAGCGAACCTGCAGGACTCGGAGCTGCGACCCGCTTCTTTCCTAGGAGTTTGACTCCTGCTGGCGTCAGTCTCAGGTTCGGCCCTTCTGAAGAAACAAAGCCCATCGACCTGAGCCACTGCACTCTATGCCTAGGCTGATTGAGCTTTTTCCATCTCAAGCCCAGTTTGTTTAGCTCTCTTCGTAACTCTTCTATGTCAGGCCTTTTTCGGGAGATGATGTCCAAGCTATTTCTGAAGCCTCTCACGTTTTCATCAAGGGTCTTGAAGAGGCGAATGTTGTCGGGGGTCTCCAAGTATTCTTCCCCAGCCTCAGTGAGAAAATGGCTTGTCTTGTCATGTTCCACCAGTCCAGAATGCCACAGTGCCAACGTAATATATCCTCTAGTTGCCCCTGGACGGGTGACCCTCCGAAAGTTGCGTCGAAACCACTTATCTAGTTCAACTCTAGATGGTTTACTTCGCTTGATGAAGCGTAGACATCTTTGAAGCGTATCAACGAACTTCTCTGTTCCACCCGGAAGAGGCCAGAAAGATTGATACTTCCTCACTGGTTCAATACCACCATGAGAATGGCATGACGCACGCCAAGCTGGCTTAAATAGCGTCCAGCCGTAGAAAAGGCTGGTGGAAAGGCCAGCGACGGAAGAGCTTTGCCACATCTCTATCCTCTTTTCGCTCGATTCTGTGAACACTTCGACAAGAAGCAGGACGTAGCCTTATGTCAGAGTTGCCTGTCCCAGGTGCGTATCGTTCAGAACCAATCCGGCTCGACCTCTTCTTCCCTTGGCGTTGCACTAGTAGTCCTAGCTGCATGTATCTTTGAGGCAAACAGTCTGACTGTCGCTGTTATCGTTAGTCTGCTCGTGTCTTCGTTCTTCTACGGATTGTTGATCTGGCTCAAGTTTGCGCACGCAAGGGTGTCTGCTGTTTCACGCGCTAGTCGGGATTAGAACCCTCGATAACGCACGGGTTAGAAAGAAAATCTAAGCGAACCACTATGCCCGATCAGTCTGCATACGATATTCGCTTCGTTCAGACAGCCTAGCCGCGCCATTTTCTCGCATCTTCCCTGTGTCTAGCGAAAGCTCTCGAGACCTAGCTGTAGAGCAGCCACTGCTTCATCTCAGATGTTGACAATCCGGCGGTAAGAACCGCGCTTATCTCCTTCAGAGTGGTCATTTGTGGATACCAGTAGAACATGTTTGAATTTAACCCGTAGAGCCAGTTGAGATTAGGATGGAACGGCGTTCGTCCTATGTTCTTGAAGTATCTCTGTTGGTTGACAGGCGGCCTGAACATAGCAAACACAAGAGGTCTAGTTCCAGCCTCCTTTTCCTCAACACCAAGTTGAACCGCTGAAGCTTTCCAGCTCCTTGATGCAGGATCAAAAAAGACAGGGTGAAAATGTTGCGGGTCTTGAGGGAAAGTCTGCCCGCTAGAGTCTATTGCTCCTCGCCAAACAGTGTTCGTAGCAATTCCCCACGACTTTGCCCATGCATCAATCCATTGCGACTCATCTGTACACTGACCTTGGAAATTACCCGTCCTTACAAAGAAGTCATATTGCCAATCCACGTTGCCAATTGTATAATCATATGATTGCCTACCGTCAACCATGATGAATACCGGTTCCTTATCCCAGTGTCCAATCAGATGTCTCCTTGAGAAGTAGAAGTATTCCTCAAGAAATGCGATCGTCTTGTAGATATCGCTGGAGATCCATCCTTCTCTGGTCATCATTTCTTGCATCAACTTGAGTGTGGCCACGTCGACTGTATTCCAACTGTACCCTTCGATATTCACCCGAATACCATTTGCGAGATATCCAAGAGATCTCGTTTGGTAGTTCCGACCAATTCCCCAGATTAGAGGGAGATTGCTAAAGTTTGGAGTAATACTTCCGGTCCAAGCAAGGCAGACTTTGGCTTCCAACGGATAGCCCTCTAACCGCCAGAATCCCTTCTGCTGCTGCAACACATCGGTCTCCCTGAAGAAGCTCAACAGGTCACTAGCATCCTTTCTCACGGCTTCTCTGACTTTGTCGTCTCCCATTGTCACCCAGAGCCCGTTGACCATTGCCATTGCCAGGGCCAGCGTGTCGTCTTTCTTGAACTCGTTCTGACAAGCAAGCCAGTACAGAACCTGCAGCTCAGTGTTCCATGAAGGTGCAAGATATGTGAAGTCTCTCTGATCTGGTGTTCCACCTTTGATCATGAGTTCGAATGCTTCTCTGACTTCCAGGTTCGTTGCGTTTAGGGCTAAGTATGTGATCTTGGCGACAGCCGTTGCGTTTGTTATGTCTGGAAGCTTTCTCAGCTCCCAATACAGGTGGCCATACGGACTCGTCCCGTTGGAATACAGCAGCGACAGATAGTAGTCGACAGATTTGACTTGGCTAACCGTGATCCATTCTGTTGAGTATGTTGGCCTCATGATGGTTTCTGTGGACGAGGCTGTGGTCGCGTAAGGGGTGATTGTGACTGTATGTGACTCGGTTCCTGTACGGGAAGAGAAGTAGAATCCTGCTCCGCCAAGTACTGTCAAGACCATGATCAAGACGCTGAGAAGCTTCAGGTGACCAGAGGCCATCGCAATCACGACGAGTTCTGATAGCGCTCATTCGAAGTATTGTGGATCGTTATATTTCGTCCAATAACCCAGCCCATTTGGATTTCTTTCGATAGGAACTGATATCCATCTATTTTGACCTGTTTTTTCAACAAACCAATAACCACTCATTTCAGGAGTAATATTAAAAGTTGGACTGTAAGGATCTAGAAGACGTCCATCTTGAAGACGGATATTAAAGTCAAGGTGAGGATAGAAGGTTCCAGACTTGCCACTCTCTGCAATTTTCTCGCCTCTCGATACATGTTGACCTACTGTTACAAGACTTTTTGAAATGTGTTCATAACTTGTGTAGAATCCGTCAGAGTGTTTAATGCGAACGAAATTTACGCCATCGGTAGTACGGACCTCTGAAACTATTCCTGGTGCCGCTGCATGTACTAACGTTCCCTCCATCATAGCGTAGTCAATAGCACCATGATCATATGGATCGTTACCTTTTTCTCCGTTCCACCATAGAGAATTCTTGGGGTCGGTATTCCAATCATAATACCTGTCAATCGGATACTTGACAGTAGAGGGGAATGGTAGTGTCAAAATTCCTTCCATTAATCCAATATCTTTTCTTGTATCGTTCCTGACTGAAACTGTGTAGGTTTCCTTCACGGTCCTGAACTCAGATGCGGATTCGCACATGTATCTGAAGTTCTTTGGTGCGAAGACTCTGATCTGATAATAGCCCTTCGGGACACTGTCGATCACATATCCTCCTGTGCTGTTCGTCACTGTGAGATTGGTATTGTCAAGAGCTATCGTTACATTAGGGACTGGTGGCTCGTTCTTCCCTTGAATTCCGTTGCCATCGTAGTCGAAGAATATCTTTCCGAACAGCTTGAAGAAGACAACAGGCTTGCTCGTGACGCTCTGAGTAGTTGTCATCTGTGCCGTTTGAGGGGTCTGACTTGTCAACAAGTACGACCCAATACTGCCCACTATTACTATTCCAACAATCACTATCGCCAGAAGACTCAGACGACTCTTAGAAGGCATGGGCATCGCCGCAGTCCTACGTCCATGTGATGATGTATTTTCTTTCAAGATAGAAAGGCAACACTACGTCATTTCTGAAGCTGCTACCTGACATGCCATCAACAAGAAACTTCACGCCACTTATGCCAACCAAAGTTGGTCTGTACCCGGCCACTACGAACATAGGGAACTCTTTAGGCGGGCTACGCGACCACAACAATTCCGATTGCTGCACGGGAGGCAAATACACATCAATCCAATATGGCGGATTGTACGCGGTCGACACGACCGTAACTTGGTCCTGATATGACTTCCAAAGCTTGCTATCAGGGTTGTAGTAGAGTACAAAGGCATGCGCCTCGATTTTCGCATTGTCTTTTCTTATCCCACCAACTTCAATAGGTATGGTGGCAATGCCTACACTTTTTGCTAAGGCATCGACAAAAGTAGCCTCATCGGTACATACGCCAATACCCTTTCCATTGGCCTTGAAGTACTCCCATACAAGATTCGCATTGTTGATATTCCGATACTTCTGATCCGGATCTGAAAACCACGCTGGCGAGTACCTGGTCCCATCTGCAGTGTACTTGACGTACAGATTCTCCATATTCTTGATGGTCCGGTCTACGTCACGACTCAGCCATTCGTTGGTTACAAATTGTCTCATTTCTCTCAGAGTGGAGATACTCACCGCTATGGAATAGTAGGTCGCCTCATCAACACGTCTGCCCTGGTCTCGCAAGTATATCAATTTGTAACCGATGTTTTCCGAACCCCTCCAAGCCCAATTCAACTGTGCTTCAAATGGCAGATGTCTCAGAGTTGAGTGGCCATTTGACCACTGCCACTCTGTGATCTCTCTGGCCAAGTTCAGCATTGCATTGCCATCTACCTTCACTTGCCTTCTGACTTGGTCGTCACCCATCGTGATCCATAATCCATTCACCATTGCTATCGCCACGGCCATAGTGTCATCTCTCTCAAACTCGTTCTGTGAGGCCAGCGAGTACAAGGCTTCAAGTTCGGTATTCCAAGAAGGTACAATGTATCCAAAGTCTCTTGGATCTGGCGCGCCTCCCTTCATCATGAGTTCGAACGCTTCTTTCACCTCTGGATTCGTTGCATTCAATGCCAGGTATGCGATCTTGGCCACAGCAGTAGCATTGGTCAGATCAGGAAGCTTCCGCAATTCCTTCGCCAGTTGGACATATGGCTGAGTTCCGTTGGATTCGAGAAGCGACAGATAGTAGTTGATGGTTTTGACTTCGCCGATTCTGATCCATTCGATTTGACGTTGTGGACCGACAGTCGTCTGAGTTGCTGAGGCTGTTGTTGTCCAAGGAGTGATTGTGACTGTTGTGGGCGCTTTTGGCTGCGGAAGAAACTGTTGCCAGCCTACGACTCCTAGCAGAGCAGATGCTACGATCACTACGCCTAGAAGCTTCCATCGGCTCTGCCCAGACATAAGGACCTTAAGAACCACTTCTGATATAACAAAATAAGACTAATGCCTTCAAAGACGAAAAGGTGGGCTCCGTTTCTCCCAAGAAGACTCTTGGCACTTCCCAGGGAACCTAGCCCCAAGCCCCCAGGTCACTGTTTCTCTCCATAATCTGGTAGTTGTCTTCAACAAATATCCTGTACATGGTCGTCCATCCGTAACTATTAGCAATGTAGTATGCAACGTCAATGTATGTTTTGAATGGTCCCTTCATAGGAAGATTGCGTCCTCGAAAATCCACCGCAAGCCAGATTCCATCATCCAATTTGACGGCGCTTACGCTATGACCCTGGCCATCTGCCCATAGGTAGGTTACATCTTTCGCTTCATATCCGTTGTATGTGAGAAACTCAGTGGCAACATATGCAGCGTGCCTACAAACCCCCCTTCTAGTTTCATACGTCTTTTTCGGGCCTTGAGGATGAACATTGTCTCGTGCCATGTCAAAGACTAAGTAGTCAAAGATGAACCAGTTTACCAGTTCCGGACTGTTGACCCTTTCTCTTGCTTCCTCATAGCTCCATCTGGTTGAGTTGTAACCATTTGATGTTGTGCTTCTCCGCCATGCTTGGTTGAGAAGCGAACCTAAGGAGTAACTCTTCAGCGGATTGTAATCTCTCAAATGATCGTAAACTTTCACATCATACGCAACCCATAGCCAAGCTTGTAGCGGAGCACAGAGTTTTCTCCTAGACGGAATGCCTTCATTGAGTATCTTTCCTAATGCAATCAACTCGGATCTGTCGGCTTTCAACACCACAGTGACGATGCTCTCTACGGCCCCAGATGTCTTGCTGTCTACGATATTCAGCTCTGTCGTGTTGGATAGCTCTGGAAGCTTCCTAAGCTCTTTAGCCAGTTGAACGTATGGTTCACTGGAATTTGACTCAAGAAGTGACAGGTAGTAATTGGCAGGTCTAGCCTCAGTCGTAGTGATTTGGGTCTTTGACACCGTTGTCACGGCCGGAGTTATCGTCATCGTCGTGGGTGGGGTGGGCTTCGGGGCGAATTGTTGCCAACCTACGGCTCCCAGCAAGGCTGATGTCACAATCACCACAGCAACGATTTTCCATCTACTTTCCCCGGACATTGGAATCTTAGGCTCCACTTCGGAATTGACAAGATAAGAGTAACGTGTATCAGACCAAAGCTGGCAACTGTCTAAGCCCAGTCTGTTTCAATAATGTTCCTAGTCTTCTTGTAGTCTCTGAGACGTCTACGTGCGATAACAAGCGCCAGTGCAATCATGGTTGCTGCCAGCGGGGCCACGTTGGAAAACTCAGGGATTGGCTGTGCCGGATCTATTCCAAGAGATGGATCGCCCATCATTGCGTAGTTTATGACATTCAGAGCGTTTCTTCCTTGCCTCACACACTCCCTAGCCCAAACGACATATGCATTCCCAAAGCACTCCCTGTTTAGAGCCGAATAGAACACTTCTGGCAAAACGACCAGACAGTCGAGTACACTTGAATCACCGAGTGCCAGTAGCCCAGAGGAGCCGAATACATACCAAGCGCCCATACAGTTGCGTTGACGATAGTCAAAGTTGTTGCATGAAGTAATGAGGTAGAAGAGACACTTAGGGTCCAGATTCTTGATGTCAAGAGGGTATACTTTTCCATCCCACTTCCCATCTGAACTATCCACCCACATGTGTCAGTGATAAAAAGAGTTCGAATTTGGAATTAGATGGACGTGTGGGTGTGTGATGGTTGATAGGGTTCTGAAGAGAAGGAGATGGATCGTTCGCAGGAAGTTAGATGATTGGAGAACAGGTGACATAGCTGCGGCTCTTCGAATCGATGAGAGAACAATCTACCGTTGGTGGCGAGTCTACAGGAAACATGGGTGGCAGGGGCTAGCTGTCAAATCGAAGACTCCACACACCTACTGGGAAACTCCTCAAGTGACAGTTGAGTTGATTCTCAAACTGCGCAGAAAATGGAGTTGGGGTCCATGCAAGATTGAAGGCTATCTTAAGAATCATGCAAGAGGAGAGGTCGCTGTAATAGTCGGTCACACAACCATTCACAAGATCCTCAATCAACATGGATTGAACCATCCCATCGCCAAACCTAGAAAGACATGGGGTAAACGTAGATTCCAGCGTCCCTACAGTAACAACTTGTGGCAGTCAGACTTCAAGATGACCGAGACAGATGAATGGATGGTAAGTTACCTGGATGATCACAGCCGATATGTTCCAGGCAGCGAAATCCACTACAATCCTACAGGTGAACACGCCATCCACCTACTGAAAGAGTGCATTCATCAACATGGTAAACCGGATCAAATCTTGACTGATCAGGGAACACAGTTTCACCCGGCTAGAGGAGACCTATCTGCTTTCACGGAGTTCTGCAGTGGAAACGGCATAGAACACATCATGGCAAGCATACGGAGGCCATCAACCATCGGCAAAATCGAAGCCTTCCACAAAGC
>JALHTG010000025.1 GCA_022865705.1 Candidatus Bathyarchaeota archaeon
TCAGTCAACACCTACGTGATTGAAGATGCAGCCCTGTTCATCAGAGCCGAGCATGGAGAAGTCATTGAAGAGAAGTTGCGCCTATTCATTGGTGCACATGATCTATCGACGCTCTCCGCGGAAGAAAAAGTGCTGATCATGAGAATGCCTTCACTACTGGGCAGAGACATCATCTACAGGTTCAGGCTGGTGTGCGATAGAAACCTTGGTGAAGTTTACCTAGAGCGTTGAACCATGCCGACGTCCCCCGACAATAGTACATCAGTCAAACATGTTGGAAGCAGCTCGTCACGAAGATGCCCATCTCATGCGTCGACATAGTCCACAGGAAGGTCAGCGTCCGGCCGGCCGTGAAAATGTGTTTCAGTTTGTCGAGGTATCCCAAAGTGCTTAACGCTATTATGACGGAAGAGTTCAGAACAGCTTTGGTCACAACTTGAGCTCCTCAGAAGCTTCCTCATCCGTGTAGGGGTACGCAGCGATGTTTCTTCTTCTAAGCTCAACGAGGAACTCTTGAATTGGCATCTCAGCCATCTCAGAGGCCTTTCCAATACTAGCAAACCCTCTCGAGAAAGCTTCAACCGCCGCAGCCACTTTAACGTCCCTCTCAGGCAAGGATTCAGGAACCTTAACCTCCACTACTTTCATCACCTGAACCTCTTCAGTCTATGCTTGTGGACACATCCTATTAACGCTGGCGCAGCTTCCGATCACAGCCAGACGGGACCGGCCGCCACAAGAACCCCCAGCCGAGAACGAACCGAACCCCGAGAACCCGCGGAGTTGTCTCCCACACGTTTATATGGGATGCCCCACAGATGGTTGTGGGTGAGAAGCTATGTCGACAGCAGTTCTGGACGATCGCGGCAGGATCGTCTTGCCGAAGGAGGTCTTGGAGGAGATAGGTGCTTCTAGAGGCGATGCTGTGGTTTTTGAGAAACGAGGAAGAGAGTTGATGGTGATGAAAGCGTCGTCGAAGAGGGAGCGGCTTGAGGAGATCATGGATTGGAACCCGAAGCGAACAGGCAGAGTTGAAAGAGTGAGCCCCAAGGCTATGAAGGAGATCTGGAAGACCTGATCGGGCTGGACACGAACATTCTCGTATATGCGCTCGACCCCACTTTTCCAGAGCATGAGAAAGCGAAGAGAGCCATTCTAGGCTCGGACGGATGGGCCGTCAACGCAACCGTGATCCACGAGACATATCATACATTGGTCTTTCGCAGAAAGATATCGCCATTCGACTCTAGGCGAAAGATTGTCGAGTTTCTAAGAGACAAAAGAACGAACTTCATCAACCTTACGCCGACCGTATCATTGTTCGCGTTAGATTTGGCGGCTAAGATGAATCTTGGCGGAAGAGACTCCCTAATTCTCGGCTGCTATCTCCACAACAAGATTCCTGAAGTGTACTCCCACGACGAAGAGCTTGTTAATCTCGCGAAGGTCAGCATAAAAGGCAGGACCCTTCGCATCACAGACCCTATCAGGTAAACCGTGATGCGTTGGAGCGATCATAGAGATCGCACATCAGGGTTTGGATGCAGGAGCCCCGCGCCCTGGTAGTGATGAAATGCCGCAATCCGAGAAGGAACAACGCGGGTCGCGCGCGCAACCTGGGCCTCCCCCCAATGCGAAGCAGCCTCTCTACCGAGAGCCGGCCGGCCGTACGGTTCTTCGAAGGCACAGCTGTAGCTCGATCAGACCTGTGAGTCTCAAGCGCACGCTGAAGGCCGCTTAGGGAACGGGAGTACTGAGACACCGATTTAGGGCTTGAGCTTCTGAGTTCGCCTATGCAATCAGGGTCAGATTTAATAGTCTGATCCGTCTTCATAATTCTGGTGATGAGCATCGACTCTGACTGTCGAGACTAAAGTCGGAAAGAAGTACGCCATATACCTTCCGAAGGCGATTGTGAAGGCCCTGAATCTCGCAGAGGGAGAAAGAGTGTTGCTAAGCGTCGCCGGCGGCACATTAGTCCTCGAGAGTCTTCAAGACCCAATCCAGTTGGCTCTTTCAGGGAAGAAGTTTGCCTCCGTGACTGCCAAGCAGGTCGAGGAGATAAGCCTTGAGCAACAGAGAGGCCACGCTAAGAGTTCTCCTTGACACGTCCTTCATACTTCCCTCGCTCGGAATCGATGTGGGCGAGA
>JALHTG010000026.1 GCA_022865705.1 Candidatus Bathyarchaeota archaeon
AGAACCGCCTCCGCTATCCTAGGTGCTGGATCTGTCGCCATATTTCTCTTAGTTTTTCACAGCTCGTTTGGGCTCTGGCTACTACCGCACATCTTCATTATCGGTATCACATCATTCTCCTTTTCCAGTCTGCTACAAGCACACTTGGTTTCGATCTCTACACCTCAACAAAGAGACATTCTTCTGGGCATCTTTTTCACAATAGGCTTCGGAATCAGTGCGCTGTGGACGACCTTCACAGGATTCCTAATCGACACGTACGCATCGTTCACTCCAGCATGGGTTCTCAAGGCTGCTCTTGGGACCATCGCGTTTCTATTCGCAATGGCGGCACTACGAGACAAATGACGTCGACTGTACCGGCCTTTTGCTCAGCTTCAGAATCGAAGTTCCGAGCTGACACGCACTTTCGATGTTACTGCCCTGCTATGGTGACAATGTCCTGATCATGGACGACATGACCCATTCCAACTCGCTGAGGACTAAATCTCACACTAGTCCCAGAAACAAGCGCATATCTTGATCCAGCAGCTCTCCGGTAGATCTTGGCGCAGACATCAGCTATCGTAGATCCCGTCGTCAGTATCAGAGGAGCGTCAAGATCCGTCGGGCCGTTGCGGGGTTTTAGATAGATCCTGATGAGGTTCAGTCTACTGTAGATGGTCTCTTTCAACTGGTCAAGATTCATGTTTTGATCTGCGGATATTGCTATAAAGTCTTCATCCAGTCTCTTTCGCACTTCGGCCAGGTATTCTGGATTTACTAGGTCCATCTTGTTCAAAACAGTGATGGCGGGAATATACCGGCGATTTCCAGCCACAACATCAACAAACTCATCGATAGTGACATCCTCTCGGATCACAACACTGCCGTGGTTTATTCCGTAGACATTCAGCATTTCCCGGATCGTGGACATTGGCAATTTGGACAGATTGCAGGTTGCTGTTATTCCCAAACTACCTTGGTTCCTTTTTTCGATGGTGACGTTGGGAGGACAGGAATTGATTCTGGCTCCGATTTCGTGAAGCTCCTTCCTCAGGAGCCCAACCTGGTCGGGTTGAAACACGTCAACTACTAGCAGTATTAGATCCGCGTTTCTTGCAACTGACAGAACCCTCTTTCCCTTGCCAGTTCCTCTCGCGGCACCCGGCACAATACCCGGAAGATCAAGGATCTGGATCTTCGCACCCTTGTACTCAAGCAGCCCTGGGACAAGAGTCACAGTCGTGAAGGCATAAGAAGCCACCTTAGACCTAGCGTTCGTTAGTCGATTGAGTAAAGTTGATTTTCCAACACTGGGAAGTCCGATGAGTACAACAGTACAATCACCGCCTTTTTTTAGCTCGAATCCGATACCGCCGTGCTTTGATCCTTGAGATCTCTCCTGCTCAGCCCTGAGCCTTGCGAGCTTTGCCTTCAGCAAACCAATGTGGTGCTCAGTATGCTTGTGAATCTGAGTTCTTCTCATCTCTTCCTCTATTGCCCTGATCTTTTCAGATAGTTCCAAAGCCCGCTCCTCAACCATTGACCGGTATGAATTCTCTGATCGTCAGATCATATACGTTGTCTGTAGCGTGATTAATGGTCGATCCTGAGTTCTTTCATCAACATTGGTATGCGCTTGCGCCTAACACGTCTCGAGCGATGTCGATGTCTTGCTCGCGTTCGCCAGCACTAAGAGTGACTCAGGTGTCCCTCAGTAGACTGAGACTCTCTGCACACCCCTCACCTTCAAGACCTTCGATATGAGATCTCCCGGTATCTTCCTGTCAGTTACAAGTGTGAGCCTAGGCTCTGGGTTCAGTTCAGGATCATCTACAAGCGCTTGGCGTATGCTGATCCCTGCCTCAGCGATAATCGATGAGGAGCCAGCAAGTATTCCGACCGTTTTTGGATCGTCGGGCGTTATCTCCACAACGCCCAGCCCCAGATGCCTAGCCATTTCTTTCAATGAAAGCCCCGCGGACCTCATGTGTTTGAATAGCTCGTCCAGTTGAGGATCTTGTGAGATTGTCTCTAGTGTTTCAATGACTGTCCTTCTATCGACTTTCGCGACCCGGGCAACTCTTGTGACAGGAATCTCGATTTCATTTGAGAAGATCTTTCCGTTTCTGACTCCTAGGCCATTCTCGATCAGGACCCTTGCCACCGCTAGGCGTTCAGGGTAGTGCTTCAGCCTCTCGGATATCGAATTCCACATCTCTATCAGTTCTGCAGGTTCTATGTGTCGGGTTCCGATTTATACCTTGATGTACGGTAGTGTACAGGCTAGTCTTAAATAGTACTCTAACGTCCAATATGCGTCACGTGAGAACGTGAAGGTTGGCACAGTGAACACGAAGATATTGTTGGATGAGAACGAACTACCGAAGCAATGGTATAATATCTTACCGGATCTTCCGAAGCCCTTACCCCCGCCTATAGACCCAGTCACAAGACAGCCAGTTTCTCCAGAACAGCTTACCGCTCTTTTTGCAAAAGAGTGCATGAGGCAGGAGGCAAGTCAGGAAAGATGGATTGACATACCAGAAGAAGTCCGTGAGGTCTACAGGTCGTGGAGGCCTACACCTCTATTCAGAGCAACTCATCTTGAGAAAGCTCTCAAAACTCCGGCGAGAATCTACTACAAGTACGAAGGTGTGAGTCCTCCAGGAAGCCACAAGCCGAACACAGCTGTGGCTCAAGCTTACTACAACATGAAAGAGGGCGTCCAGCGACTGACAACAGAAACTGGAGCAGGTCAATGGGGATGTGCTTTGGCTTTTGCTTGCATGATGTTCGGAATGAAATCCACCATCTATATGGTCAGAGCCAGCTATGATCAGAAACCATACAGAAGGATCATGATAGAGACGTATGGTGGTGAGGTCTACCCTAGCCCCAGTGACAGGACAGAGTTTGGCAGAAGCATCTTGAAGAAGGATCCTGGTAACAGTGGTAGTCTCGGAATATCCATCAGCGAAGCCGCAGAAGATGCGGTCAAGAGTGGAGACGCCAAGTACACTCTAGGAAGCGTTCTCAACCATGTTCTCCTTCATCAGACTGTAATCGGGCTCGAAACCAAGAAACAACTGGAATCGGTTGATGAATATCCGGACGCGATCTTCGGGTGCGTAGGTGGAGGTAGCAGCTTCTCAGGACTGTACTGGCCTTTCTATCATGACGTTGTTTCTGGCAAAGCACCCAAAAGCGTCGAGTTCACGGCAGTTGAGTCTACCGCTTGCCCAAAGGTGACCAAAGGGTTCTACACGTACGATCACTTCGATGCCGCAAGAATGACGCCAATGGGCAAGATGCACACAATCGGCCATACATTTGTCCCAGCCCCTATCCATGCCGGTGGCCTACGCTACCACGGGATGGCCCCTACCCTTTGTCTGCTCAAAGAGGAGGGACAAGTGAAGTCCAAAGCATATGATCAAATCGAAACGTTGGAAGCCGCAATCCAATTCTCCAGAACCGAAGGCATAATTCCGGCCCCAGAACCCTCACACGCGATCAAAGCTGTGATCGATGAGGCGCTCAGATGCAGAGAAACAGGAAAGCAGGAGACAATTCTTTTCGTATTGTGCGGTCATGGCTATTTTGACATGCAAGCCTATGGCGACTATCTCGGGGGCAAGTTGGTCCCATATGCCTATCCTCTGGAAAAGA
>JALHTG010000027.1 GCA_022865705.1 Candidatus Bathyarchaeota archaeon
AGATGCAGAACCAGCTTCTGCATCATATGAGTCACTTCCAAACTCACAAAGCCAAATCACTTGGACGGTACGATTCGAAAAAGAAAGAAGGGGTTTTGCGGGAGACGTCTCCACCAATCCCTCTTCTGCTTGTTCCGAAAGAAAAAGAATGGGTGTACGGTCTGGCTGAGGTCTTCAGGTCCAGCTTTGGCCGAAATGGCCTGCAAGAACTACGCAATCCAAGATGTTGACTTTGCCGTCCCCGTTTATGTCGGCGTTCGGGTTCCAGTTGGGATCGCTGGGTTCAGAATTGAACGCATTTGCAAGCATGATAGCGTCGAGGATGTTGACTCTGTTGTCGCCGTTAACGTCTCCAACGGATTTCGGAGTATACTCCAGCATCACGTATGACATCATCATGTTTTCAATGTTCCCTCGGCCTAGGGGTGCTTCATGCAGTTCCCCTTCCTGCCAGAGTGGCATCTGGTCTTCGTAGAACGTGCTGTTCGGGTTCTCGGAAAGCCCTGGCGACATAACGCTTTTGGAGAGATCCACGTCGTCGAATCTGATGTTCTGGGAGTACGAGTTTCCTGTCTGGGACAGAATCGTGCTGATGTGTTTGCAGTGCAAATCTGGTGATTGCAGGTTGTTTGCTGGATCGAGGGCTCCGAAGTTTTCGAGGTTATTCTGACATTTTACGGTTATTGTTTTGTCGTAGCTGGCAAGCCAGTCGTCCGGATTGCTACCGTACAGGATCACGGTTTGATTCCACGCCAGGGCCAGGACGCGGCTGGCATAGTTCTTTTCGTCGTTTGTCGGAACGTAGCTCGGGTTTGTGTCTAGGGTTGACTTGATGGTTTTGGCAAATGAGCATAGGCCGGCCTCGCCTCCGCCATAGATCAGCGCCAGTGGTGTTACAGATCGTCTGAACTGGACGTTGAGGTTCTCGATGAGCGGGTAGACCGGTTGGGACGTGTCATACTCTCCGTTCCACATGGTCAATGCTGCCAGCGCGCTGTTTGCTGCCTCGCTTAGTGGTTGGCCCAGAACGTAAACGATGTGGCGGCCCAGACGCACGATTTCGCGCACAGCTGGGTCGATCTTGTCGCTGTGGACGGCGAGCATGTCTTCCTGAGCGAATGCTGTACCGTTGGCTAGGAGTTCGCGGAGTCTCCAAGATCTTATGCTGTCTCCTGTCCCGCCCGTTGAGAGCCCCAAAGGAAGCGGATACCAAGCTCCAACAGCTATGTTGTTGGCCGTGCTAATGACTCCATTCGACGGGTTAAGCATGTGGGGCAGATATCTCTTTGGCACTATTTCCTGCCAGTCGTATATTGAGGAGTTGCCTGGGGCGGTGGCTATTCCGCGTAAAGGCCAAGCTGTCGACCTCAGTGGAACGCCTGCGGCGAACTGGTATCCGATATTGCCGTATCTGTCTCCGTATATGATGTGAAGTGGAACGGACATGTAGCTTTCTGCCGCATTCTCAAAGTCCGCCCAGTTGTGTGCCTCCATCATTTCCATCATGGCTATGAGGCTGCATGAGCTACTGTTGTACGTTTCCGCGTGCTTCATGGCGAATTCCTCTCCTGGTTTGGCATCAGGCACGAACGATGTTACAACTGGTCCCCATACGGTCTTGCGGCATGTGACTGCTATGACAGTGCCGTTTGGAAGCATCACTTCTTCCACGTTTGCTTGCATGCTCTTGTATTCGCCATCGTAGTAGTACTGGGTGGAGTTGGCTGGATCGATCTGTAGTCTGAATAGGTCGGAGACGTCGGCGCCTGCGGCGGTTGCTCCCCAGGCTATATCTCTGTTCCAGCCTATGAGCATCCCCGGCGCGCCTGCGACGCCGATTCCTCTGGTGTCGAAGTCTCCTCCGCTGATGTGGAATTCGTACCAGAGGGACGGGGCTGTGATGGTGATCTGTGGATCGCTGTGAAGTATTGCCGAGCCGGTGAGGCTTCTTGTCCCTCCTACTGCCCACGCGTGGCTGGCTTTCGGACCAGCAGCGTCGTTCGTAAACATCATTGTGGTGTTCAATCCATAGCCATGTTCCAGCGCATATTTCTCGATATCAGCGATGAGCTCTGGGTCCATGTCCTCTTGCCGGACGATTGCTCCGGACTCGTCGATGATCGGTGGCGTTGTCATTTGGGCTATGGCGTCTTCCCAGCCGATTTGTCCGATGAGGTTCTCGAACGTGTGGAGGCTCGCGACTTCCCCGTTGTTGATGCCATTGAAGTACAGGGATACTCTGTACCAGCAGGCGATGCTGTCTGCTACGATCCAAGCGTCAGGCTGTATCCCGTACTGGTCGAACAGGTAAAGCAATGAGCCGTTTGCTCCCTGCAGGTAGAGGTTGACTCCATCTGCGTAGGCCTGCAGGAGTCTCTGGACCCTGAAATCCATGTTCCTTCCCACCTCTTCTGCTAATTCGTACCATCCAAGGGTCCTCCAGAGTTTGTCGCTCTCGACACCTTCTTCGCCTATTATTTCTGATATTCTTCCCTGAACGACTCTTCGCGTGTATTCCATCTGGAACATCCGGTCTTGTGCCGAGGCGTAACCTAGACCAAAGAAGGCGCCCTCTGAGGTGTTGGCGAAAACGTGGGGGATCCCCCATGCGTCTCTGATTATCTCCACATTGTCAGAAAGGGCTGCGCACGCATGTTTATTGTCGGTTCCTGTGGACAGAATGATCAGAAGCAGGAAAGCCAATATCGTTCCGGTGGCAACCTTGTTCAAATCCCCTCTCTCCGTGTATGCAATGCGTGGGTGTGCTAACATAAATAACTATTACACACATTCCACAGGGTCATAAGATGACTCCGCCGCTGAGATCAATCAATCCAACCAAACCATTCCCGCCTCGTCAACCGTTGAGCCAGCCCAAGGCCCGGCGATTGATCGATCGAACCGCTATGAACCAGACAGTTACGAACACCTAAAGCGGCCTTCCCAAAGTCCCTCCTCGTTGATTGTTTGTATTAACTTCAGTCCATATGCATTGTGCAGTCCCGAACTTGAGAAAAAGTGCAAAAAAAAGATGGTTGCGGGTGATATCTCCACTAGGTTGGGGGTTTGAATCCCCCACTTTTCAACGAACCCGTTGTACTTTTTGAGGTTTCAATGCTGCAAGAGAAATCGTGGATCTCAAGGCCGAAGCACAGTCACCCAAAGAACAGATTACGGCGGTAGCTGAGTCTCAGGAACAAGCGCGCGGGTTCTTGACGCAGACAAAGGCATATCTACTTTGGGGAAAGAAAAAGGGTAGGAATTAGGAAGTTGAGGTTTTTAGGTCCAGCTTTGGCCGAAGTGGTTCGCTAGGACTATGCAATCCAAGATGTTGACTTTGTTATCGCAGTTTATGTCGGCATTCGGATTCCAGTTCGCATCGCCTGGTTTCGAGTTGAATGAGTTAGCTATCAATATCGCGTCCAAAACATTCACTCTTTGGTCGCCATTGATGTCGCCTGGAATCGTCAGCAGTATCCAGCAGTCTTCAAAGCTGTTGTCCGACGTGTCATACTCTGTGAGTAATGCCTCA
>JALHTG010000003.1 GCA_022865705.1 Candidatus Bathyarchaeota archaeon
AAAAGTCTCGCTCAACCCTGCAAGGATGTACGGCATGACCTCAAAGGGGCATCTGGGAGAAGGCGCAGACGCCGACATCACCGTTCTCGACCTAGAACGAGGAGAAGCGGTCATGGGAATAGCGAAAGGTCAAGTCATCATGATCGATGGTGTAGTCATCGGACACAGCGGAACCATAATAACGACAAAGGCTGGAGCGAAGTCGATTGAGAACGCTGGCCTAAAGTCAGACGTTGTGGATCTCGAAGACAGCTGGTTCTTTCACAAGTAGGTTTCTCTTGCCCGGGATGGCAATCCGATGAACGGGATCAGAGCGGCACTGAGTAGTGGAATCGGTTTTCTCGCCAGGCAGAAAAGAAGCTTCAAGGTGAATATTCCTCGCGCAGCGGCAAGCAACTTCCTCTACAAACTCACCCAGCAATACCAACCCCTCTACATAACGGCTCTAGGCGCTAGCTCAGTTCAACTCGGCGTCGTCAGCGGCGTCGGGAGCGCTGCGGCGGTAGGTATCTCCGTTCCAACTGGCTATCTCGTCGACAAGTATGGTCCAAAACGACTCTTCACAATCGCAACCCTGACAATGACGATCGCCTCTATCTTCTTCATCACGTCAAACAACTGGCTCATGACCATACCCGCACTCCTTCTCGCCTCTCTAGCATTGAGACTCAACAACACGGCGTGCGGCACGGTCTGCGGAAGCTCCCTCAAGAACGAAGATAGAGCAGTCGGCATGCAACTCTGCGACTCTGTAACAGCCCTGCCATCCCTTGCAGGACCAATGATAGCCGCGTTCGTTATTGGAATGTCTGGAGGACTGAATGCAACTGGCATCAGGTCCATCTACTATCTCTTCCTAGCGGGAAACTGCCTACTCCTAATCTACATCGCGAAGGTGTTCAGCGATCCAATAGGGCGAACTGCAGACGAAGTTATACCAAAGTTCGCAGAAGGGGTCAGAGAAGTCCTACGCGAGGGGCGAGCTGTCAAACGTTGGATCTTGGTTTCTGCGCTTGCAGAAATATCTAGAATGACCAGCCTGATCTTCTGGCCATTGTATGCAGCTAGGATCAAATCAGTTGACGTTCTCGTTTTCGGAGCAATGGGTACGGCTTTGACAGTGTTTCCGCTGCTCCTTGCAATCCCGGCAGGTAGGCTGGCCGACAAATTAGGTCGCAAGAAACTACTGTATATAATCACACCATGCTACTGTTTGTCTCTAATCCTGTTCATTCTCGCTCGTAGCCCAATCGAACTGATCGTTTCATCTGCACTGCAGGGTACCCTTCAATTGGCGTTGGTAACGAAACAAGCGATGACTATGGAGTTGGTTCCAACACGGCTTCTGGGACGATGGCTAGGTGTTCTAGGTCTATTCATAGGCTTGGTCGGCCTGTTCGCACCCATAATCGGTGGCATAATCTGGGATGCCGCAAGTCCTGACCTCGTCTTCCTATTCATCATAGCAGTTGAATTGGCAAAACTACCGATTCTCGTCACAGTGCCTGAACGTTCGTCATAGCGATTGAACGCATTGATAGGATCGTAGAGGAAGTGTGGACGGCGATATCTGAGAGAATCTGAGAAAAACCTAGGGGGGCTGGGTGACACCTGCTACACAGAAGATCATGGAATCTGGAAGAGGCCCAAAAATCATAGGGGCGTGTATGACACCGTTTCTACAACGCGTTCGTTCCGAAGTTGAAAGGGTTGTTGGGGGGTGGGGTGTACCACACCTGTGGGACCGTTTGCACGTTCTACAGCTGAAAGAGTTCCCTATCAAAGCTAGTTAGAAACTCTGTCTTTCTTGATCCGACCAGAATCAGATCCGCGCGCTAGTTCTCTCCCTATTGGCCTATGAGATTAGGCCAATCCGTGAATCGTCCCGCCGACTTGGTGAACACATCTACTTTCTTTCTATCAGTTCGATGAGTGTCCCGTCGGGGTCCTCAACGAACGCTATGAGGTTACCAGTCGCACTCAGTCGAAAAGGTTCATCTGTAATAGTTACCTTCTCCCGCCGCATTAGTGAGATTGTCTCATCCATGTTCTTGATGTCAAATGCCAGATGGTCGAAGAGGCGATCCTCGTATTCTGCTTGAATGAACTTCTTCTGGTTCCGGAAATATGTCAGCTCCAATTTGGCGCCTTTTCCGTCCGGGTCTTGAAGGAACGCGATCTCAGCATTGTTCTGAGGTATCTCCCGGCGATTCAGGAGCTTCAGTCCCAGAAGCCTGGTGTAGAAGTCGATCGATTTCTCCATGTTGCTTACTCTAATACTCGTGTGAGTGAATATCATAATCACTCGCCTCCATGCCTTCTATTACGCACAGGCATATGAAAGCGATGGTCGCTTGCTGAATTAGCTAGGTGTGTATGCCCCTATCCTAATCTCTGCAAAGAACTCCTTTTTCGCCTTGCATATGGGACAGACGTACGGGGGCTCTTCTCGAAAGACAACGTACCCACATTGCTTACAGTACCACAGCTTCAATCCAGTCATTGAGGGCTCCTCTGTCGCCTTGGAAGTCGCAACAAGCTCATGCGATGAAGGTTCCGCTGATGTTCCGTAAGCTCTTGTCTGTTTCATCTCTGGTCTTCTCTCCAGAATCGATACGACAGGCGTTTTCCCTTCAAAAGCATCCTTTCTTAAGTACAGGCCGCAGTAGCATGTTCCGAACTCTTCTACATCTGGATCTCGATAGTCGCAAGGGCAGATTATGTCCTTGTCAAAATCGAAGTTTCCAGAGGCCAATCGACACGGACAGGAAGCATAGCCATATCTCTCTTCGTTCTTCTTGAGCCCCTCAAGCAAGTCCTTCAGAAAACTTTCGTCTGGATTGAGATAATATCCGCGGCTTCTAGCGTCAGATTCAGCCCTTTGTCGCACAGACTCCAGAGTTATCGAAGTCCAAGCGCCTCCTTTAGCTCATCCACCTTGAACCCCGTGATCAATCGCTTGTCGTCAATCAATACCGCTGGATAAACATGACAATTCCATTTTCTCAGATCGTTTTCAATCTTCTTTCTATCTTCAGGATTCGCTTGATCAACATCCAGATACTCATGGTAGACTTTGCTGTCTTTCAGGAACTGTTTTGTGCGCTTGCACCAGGCACACGTGCTTAACGCATAGACAAACACTTTGTGATCTTTCTTCTCGCCTGGTACTTTTACGACGTTCACAGGCATTCCTCCGAGAACAGATTGGGACTTTGTCATGACGGTATTATAGGTTTGCAGCCTTATTCTTTTCTGAGGCTACGTCTGCATCAGTTCGTTGAGCTTCTTCTGAAATATGTTGAAAGTAGGATGGTCAAAGAGATAGAAGGCAACTTGCTCTATTCCTGTTTTATTCTTCAAGTAGGAAATCGCTTCTGACAGCATGATTCTTGCACAACTATTGACTGGGAATCCAAATATTCCACTGCTTATGGCGGGAAATGCAACAGATTTCAACCCATATTTGTCAGCCAATCTTAGGCTGTTCAAAGTTGCCGAGGCAAGCTTCCTATTCTCGTCCCCTTCACCCCATCTTGGGCCAACGGCGTGAATGACATGTTTCGCCTTGAGGTTTCCCCCAGTCGTCATTACCGCTTCACCCACTCTTATTCGCCCTATCTTGTTGCATTGCTCTTGAATGATCGCTCCTCCTTTCCTGCGAATGGCCCCGGCGACGCCTCCTCCCATTATCAGATCTGCATTCGCAGCATTCACAATCGCTTCGCAATCAGCATCCGTGATGTCTGCCTGCACGAGTTCGAGAACCGACTGCCCCACTTTCACCATTCGAAGACACCTACAATCCAGCGGCCGTGATTACTGAACTGAGGCGTCATTTGTCTTCATCCCTCGAGCCGGGTCAACTTGGAAGCCTCCGCATGTCTTGCATACCAGACTATTCGGAGGATGAGCAAGACGGCTTTCGGATAAGTTGCAGCTGACGCATCCTTTTTGCCTGCCTCGATGGATTTCCCAGATCATCCAGAGGGCCCAAGCAATGAGTCCCCCTGCCAAGAACAAGACGGCGGCTGTGGCAAGGTTCATGGTCGTTACTTCATTTCTCTTCATTCAGACTGAGCTTTGATCTTACATTATTCGAGCTTTGTCGGCCACCCAACCAATGTCAAGTTCTTCCAGTTTCTCTCGTGTAGGTGCGCCTGTTTCCTCGTTCCACCCATTCATCCTATAGTAGATCCGTCTAGCGTTGTGGAGTTGTTCAGGGTTCACCGCGGTCTTCGAGAGAGCGCCGACATTGTGTGGGTGGAAGAACCTGTCCGGCAGCCAGTCATCTTTGGCGGTGAATCCCTCGCGGAGGTTGAAGGCTCTCGTCATGTTCAATGCGCGGTCACCAACCTTCCACAACTCAAATGCCGTGGTATTCCAACCTGTAACTGCTTTCACCAACTCCACCTTCTGCTCATAATTCCAAGGCGGAAAGATGCACAGAACCAAGCAGTTGACAAGGTGTCTCCAAGTTGAGAAATACCTGAACACTCGCACCTTGGCTGGACCAAAATCCTCGATTGGCACCAGCTCAAATACGCCGAGGCTCTTCATGTCTTTCAACATTTTTTCATCGAACATCGTGTCATGTATGTTGTGCACATGATCTGCCCCGGTTGGAGATGTTGCATAGCCTAGCCCTAAAGCTCGTTTCAGCCGCGGTTCATGCATAGGAACCTCAAGGCCCTTCACATGAATGGCAAACCTCTCGGCCTTCGGCCCAAGCTTCTCAGCCGCTTTCTTCACTCCTTCAGCGAGCAGGTCTCCTATCCCCTCTCGTTTCGTTATCAGTTCTATCGTTTTCAGCATCGCATCCGCATTTCCAAACTTGAGCTCCATTCCACCCGTGTCTTTCTTTGTGAGAATTCCATTTTCGAAGCATTCCATGGCAAATGCGATCGTTCCGCCAACGGAGATTGTGTCCAATCCGTAGCGTTGACAGAGCTCATGGCCTTTGCATATCGCTGGCAAATCGTCAATTCCGCAATCTGAGCCCAACGAGGCCAACGTTTCATATTCCGGTCCACCAAAAGCTGGGTCGACCCTCAGCTTTCCCTCAATCTTGACCACCTTCTTGCACCTCATTGTGCAAGCAAAACAAGTTTCCATTCCAACGCCTACGGTGTTCTTGAGGGTCTTTGCATCGATCGCATCCGGGTTGGGAAATTCTCCGTCGCGAAAGTTGTGATATGGCAAGTTTCCAGAGGCAGCGGACGCATCCATGACGGCGCCTGTTCCATAGTTATGGAGGTTGGGGCTGAGTTTGGGCATGTTCTCATTGAACCATGCCACCATTCCCCGAATCTTCTCCGGATCAGCAACCTTCACTCTCTCCTTTCCCTTGGCCGCGATAGCCTTCAGATTCTTAGAGCCCATGACCGCGCCCATTCCGGTCCTTCCCGCTGTATGCTTCAGATCATTGACGACACAAGCATATCGAACAAGGTGTTCGCCAGCGGGGCCGATCTGCGCTGTTCGAACAGTCTGATCCTGAAGTTCTCGACGAATCAACTTCTGTGATTCGCCGATCTCCTTACCCCAAAGATGTTTCGCATCCTTAATCTCAGCTTGACCATCATGTATCCACAGGTAAACTGGGCTCTTTGCTTTCCCCTCAACAACTGCAGCGTCGAAGCCAGCATGTTTGAGCTCAGCTCCCCAGAAACCACCAACCTCGGCGTCACCATAAGCTCCAGTGAGCGGGGATTTGGCGCCTACGCTGTTGCGTCCGCTTCCTGAGAACGGAGCCCCTGTCAAGACACCCGTGGCGAAGATCAGCTTGTTCTCAGGACCTACAGGGTCCACTCTAGCTTCCATTTCTTTGAGGAGATAGTACGCGATCAGCGCTCTTCCTCCAAAGTATCTACGATAGAAATTCTCTTCCGGAGTTTCAACTTGGATCTTGTCATCTGAGAGATTCACACGCAAGATCTTGCCCAAATAACCGAAAGCCATAGTCTTCTCCTTTGCAGGTTTCGTCAGCCATACTGAATTCGGGCGGCTATTTGCCTATCTGTGCCGGAGAAAACATAATCAGCAAGAACCAGCAGATCATAGAGTTAGGGTTGAAGAGCCGGTCGGAGAAGTTGAAGAAACCATTTGAGGAGAAGCTGCCTTTCCGAAAGCCTCTCGAGCCAACACCCCTACCTTTCCCAATCGAACCTCAAAGATTCATCTACCCGCCCCCCGACGAAACCCAACGAGTACTGAAGGAAATTCTCACAAGACTCGACACCATAGAGAAACGTCTCAGTAGCATTGAGAAGACTTTGGCCACGAGGCCAACTGGTTAATTCCTAGAGAGATCATCGGTTGATGCAGAAGGTAGTAGACTCTCCTACACTGAGGAATAGGCACTATGTTTTCAAAGACAGACTACAGGCAGGTATTCTTCTCGCAACCGAACTTGAAAGATATGCGAAAGAGAGCGCTATTCTTCTGGCTCTACCTGCCGGAGGAGTACCTGTCGGATATGAGGTGTCTAAACGTCTTGGCATTCCTCTGCATGTTGCCGTTGTAAGAAAGATTCAGATCCCCTGGAATACGGAGGCAGGATTTGGCGCTGTCACATGGGATGGATCCGTCGTCTTGAACGACATGCTTGTGAGAGAGCTTGGCCTCACGTCGAGTCAGATAGAGGACTGTATTTCCCGCACGAGGCGGATCGTCTCAGAAAGGATTCGGAAATTCTCAAGGGAGAAGCTTCCGGAGATGCGAGATCAAACAGTCATCTTGGTTGATGATGGACTGGCATCGGGTTATACGATGATGGCTGCTGTTGATTCAGTGAGAAGGCAGAATCCTGAAAGGATCATCGTAGCGGTTCCTACGGGGTCCAAAGGGTCAGTTCGATTAATCTCCTCCAAAGTGGACCTCCTCATCTGCCTGAACATTAGAGCTGGACCTGTGTTCGCTGTAGCTGATGCATATGAGGAGTGGCACGATCTCACAGACGAGGAAGTAATGCCCTATCTTCGGAAATAGATTCGAATCCTTTAGACTTGGGATAGAATCGAAGGCATTCTTCTTCTGAGCAACAATGCTGCCAGCGGACTTATCGCAAGCCCCGCAACTACTTGAAAGGCATTGAAAGGCAGCCCCTCGAGGGCAGCTCCAACACCGAACGATAACCCTTCAACCAGAAAATAGCCAAGGACCATCTCTGTTCCCCCAAGAACGCATGCGACCCAGTCTGATCCACGTGTTCTTGCGATTCTACCGACAATCCACCCCTCTATCCCTTTTATCACCAGTGTGTAGGGTACGAAAAGGGGATTGCTGATCATGTCAGCCATTGCTGACCCGACTCCCCCAGCCAGTCCCCCAACAACTGGACCAAACAATAGTGCCACAACAAAGATCATAGCATCTCCCAAGTTGAAGCAACCACCCGCAGTTGGAATCGGAAACTCGATAATCATGGTTGAGCCTGCAACCAGCCCCGCGCAGATTACAATCAGAGCAAGCCGTAGGATCTTCAACTTGAAGGACTTCACGTACAGTCACTTCCGGAGCTGGTCAAGACTTACGTATTTGCCCCTTTCCCAACGCATGAGATAATGAATCTTTCCTCATGCTGGTGCAGCAGACACAAAGAATGGATGAGGCATATTCTACCGGGATCACTGCGATAATCCTTTGAGTACATTCATCTCTTCTCTCTTGCAGGGGTTGGTTCCACACGAAGATCGGGGCGCATCTCTCCATAGCGGGGTCGATTGACAAAGCAGTTGATAGAGCGGTCGAGAAGAGATGCGACACTTTTCAGATATTCACACGGAACCCAAGAGGCTGGAAGTTCAAACCACTGGCGGACAAGAAAGCCGAGGAGTTCTTCACCAAGCTTGTGGCTTCCAAAATCGATCCAGCCGTCAGTCATATGCCCTATCTCCCGAATCTAGCATCGCCGAACAAGAGTGCCCATCTGAAATCTGTCAATGCTTTGATTGCTGAGCTGGATCGCGCAGGGAAGCTAGGTGTACGTTTCGTAGTGACCCACTTAGGAAGTCACATGGGCGCTGGCAAGGAGGTCGGATACACACAGATCATTGAAGCATGTAACCGTGCTCTCTCAATCGTCCAGAACAATGTGCGGCTGCTTCTAGAGAACACCGCTGCAACAAAGAATAGCATGGGCGGGACATTCGAAGACGTAAGGCAAATTATCGACGGAATAGATCAACAGAGCCGTATAGGTATCTGCTACGATACATGTCATGGCTTCGCGGCCGGATACGATTCACGAACACCAGAACAGCTTGACACAACTCTCAAACAACTAGATGCTGTGATCGGATTGAACAGGTTAAAGCTCGTTCACCTCAACGATTCGAAGGGCAAGCTGGGCAGTCACCTGGATCGACATGAACACATAGGCTTGGGACACATTGGAAACAAGGGATTCAGAACAATTCTTCACAATGAGACAATCAGGGAGCTACCGCTCATACTTGAGACCCCAATCGACGAGCGTCGCAATGACGAACATAACCTTAGAAAAGTCCGCCAGCTATCTAGGTAATTCGAAGGAAAATGCTAGACTCTGACTTGCAGTGAGGTTTTCCTGACGGGTTCTGACAGTTTTTCGTCTTGATACAGGTAGAAGACCTCAGCAGCGGTGGACGCTCCCGCCGTTTCTCCAGTTCTACTCATGGCGAGTACGTTCATTCCACCGCCCAAGGGATCATTCAGCTGAAGGATCTTCCTTATTCCATCGATACAGGCTTCTTGGACGGGTACTCTTTGTCGCATCAGGTCAACCACATGCTTTGCGAGACAGATCCGAATGGACAGTTCTCCTCGACCTGTACATGCAGCTGCTCCGGCTGTCTTGTCAGCATAGTTTCCCGCACCTATGATTGGAGAATCGCCTATTCGCCCCGGCATCTTCAATGCAGTGCCGCTGGTTGATACTCCAACAGCAAGATTTCCTTCAGAGTCCCTTACGATCAGGTTGACAGTTCCGTGAGAATCACTCTTCGACTCAATGTACTTCTTGTACCATTCCAGGAGTTCGCCGTGTATCTTACGATACGCCTCTGAGTAAAGCTGGGCTTTTCCAGTCACCATATCCTCATACCGCTTCTTCGCTTCTGGTGTCAGCAAGTTGGTTTCCTCAAATCCCTGTAGCTTAGCGAATCTATCGGCTCCTTCACCGATCAGCAATACGTGCGGTGTCTGCTCCATAACTCTGCGGGCGATACTTATCGGATTCTTGAAATGCTTGATGCCTGCGACTGCCCCCGTTCGTAAAGTTGCTCCGTCCATTATCGAGGCATCCAGCTCAACCTCTCCAAGAAGATTCGGCAAACCCCCGTATCCTACAGTCGTATCAGCGGGATCATCCTCAACCAGTCTGACCCCTTTCTCTACCGCGTCCAACAGGTCGCCCCCGCCTTTCAGAATTCGCAAAGCTTCTCTGACTGCTTTGTCACCGTTTCTTGAAGCGATCGCAACGATCATACTGACTACCCGCTTGAAGATCAAGACAATCTCAGTTGAGAGATAAGCGTTATCAAACTTCCTTGCAGAATAGTCCAAGGGTTATCAAAATCCTGCGGCAGAACGCGTCCAAAGGCATTTGGCGTGATCCACGATATGGGGATTAGCCACGCTTATCTGCTAGCCAGCGATTACCGGGAAAGAGGGTTGTTCGTTGACCGCGGAACAGTTTTCATCGTTCTGGAAGGAGGCGAAAACGAATCTCCGCGAAGCTGCAAACCTTCGTAACCTTGCTTTCTACGGCACTGTCATCATCGCGTTCGTTGCGCTCTCTATCCTTCTTCCCTATCAAACCCAAGTCTACTTGTCAATAGCCGCGGGAATCACTGTGGCTCTTCTTCTCGCGGTGTCGATGATCTTTTCCCGCAGTATCGCGTCCTTAGAGGCAATTTTCATCGGTGGGGTCATGTTTCTTCTGGCGGCCCTTTTCAAAAGGGGTTTTCTCCCGCCGACGGTGCTGCAGGATTTTGGACACTACTCCTTAGCCATATCGCTGACTCTCACTGGGTTGTATGTTGTTCTGCAGGTTCTTCGGAGTGGCCGTAAATCGTACACGATGTCTGTGAAGAGCCTTAACGACTTCTTCTCAGTGTGTAGCACGACTCTTTCGTCCGAGATGTGTTCTTGTGTCCACTCGATATCATTCTTGGAGGCATTAGGAGTCATGGCTCTTCTGCCAAATCAAGTAAGGCTAGGTTTTGTGATAATGATGACCACACTGGTCTACCAGATCCGCCTAACCTATGATTCCCACAAATCAAGAAAGCCTCGAGCAACTCACAACACAAACGGATCTAGGCAGATCTAGATTCCGAGAACTTCGTTCAGACTAGGTTCTCACGAGTCATTTTCCAGCTCATTATGGTTCTGCCGGAGAAGTTAAGCACGAACTGTCTCTGAAATGCTTGCCATATCATACCGGTTGCTCGAAATCCCGTGCAATGACACGGGGAGACTAATTTCGGCGCATAGGATCTCAAAGCATTCACAACAGGTTTGATCCCACTTTCGTTTCTTGAGACGAGGTGCATTCCCCCAACAATTGCGTATATCGACAGAGATGGAGCAATGCTTCTCACTCTTCTCAGAGTGTTTATTATTCCTGAGTGAGCGCAACCGGAGAAAACCCAAGCACCCTGGCCACGAACATTGACAATGACCGCCTGATCATCAAGTATATGGTCACGCTGTGGCTGACGGCCAACACATATGAATCGTCTCCCCGGGATCCTTTCGAAGCTGGTCTGTCTCGGTATCTCACCCGTAGTGATTACGCCTGGGATGATCTGATAGGGTTCTTTCGTGAATATGAGTTGCGCACCTGCTCTCTCGATATTCTTCTCTCTTTCCCCTTTCGGCACTCGTCCGAATACTTTCTTTCCTTTCCTCGTGACAACATACCGTCTCTTGAAGACATACGGATGGGCAATCACCTGCACCTTTCGTCGAGATCTTCTTGCAAGCTCTACCGTAGCAGCCGTGTGATCTGCGTGCCCGTGGCTCAGGACGATTGCTTCAAGTCTCCTTAGGCTTACTTTCAGTCGATCGATGTTGAAGAGCAGGGCTTCCTTCTCTGCTCCTGTATCTATCAGAATCGTATGCTCTCTGCCATCAATGCTTTCAATCTGGAGCAGAATGGACAGTCCCCATTGGCCCAAAAGGCTTGGGTGAAAGGTCAGGTTATCAGCTAGCGTTGTCACCTTAAGTTTCTTGACAGATTCCAAAGCTATCTTGAACCTCTGTGCTGTGGGACTACCTAAGACAGTGATCTTCCCGCTATGGACATTTCTCGTACGCGAACAGAAGGCGAATAGAAGTTTCCATCGTTTCGTATGTCATTCGCTACAAGGTCAATTGTGCTTCGAATCATGTCGAAGAAGTTCCCGGACACAATCACGCCTTTGACAGGGTCTGAGAGTTCACCATTCTTTACAAGTAGGCCGTTCGTAACGGTTGCGTTCAGCGCGCCGCTCATCGGGTTCGATAACCATTCACCGATTGTGGTGAGAATAAGGAGCCCGTCGCGCGTTTCCTCTATGAGTTCGTCTCGCTTTGCGTCTCCAGTCTTCAAAACAAAATTGGTTGGAGATGGAGTCGGCGTTCTCGTGTAAGGTCTTCCCATTCCAAACGAGAGTCTTGATCGTCTTGCGTTTCCTGTCGATGAGGTTTGACTCTTGGCCGCCGTATATGTGTCATAAAGATAGGATCTTAGTACGCCTTTTTCGATGACTGAGGTTCGCTGTTGAGGTATTCCTTCATCATCGAAGCTCCAAGTCATCATTCCTCCTTTCATCATTCCATCATCCGCGGCGCTAATGGTATCCAGCGCTATCTGCTGTCCAATTTTGCCCGCCCATGGAGAGCGTCCTTTCTGAACAGCCTCGGCATTGATTGTATTCGTAAACATGACGTCGAGTATTCGAGCGAAAACATCGTTTGCGAAGATCACCGAAGCCTTGGTACTGGGAATAGGTGACGCATCAAGTGATTTTACAGCTCTCTGCGACGCTTCCTCAACAAGATCATCAAAGTTAATCGCTCGCCAGCTGCGAGCTTCACACCCTTCATCCCCGTTCCCTTTTCTTCCGCCGTCTTCTGCCTGCACTCTTATTGAGAATAGGGCGTACGTGCCCTTCTTCGTGAACTCAGATCCATTGCTGTTAGCCATTGCACACATCAGCTTTCCAGTTGTCATGGATCCTCTGGCCGGAGCTAGTCGGCTGTCTCGCTCATGAATGGAATCAATGATTTCTGCACTTTTCTGCACCAGAGTCTCTGTCCGAATCTCCGCCGTTCTTTTGTCAAACGTTCCTTCGACTCTAGCTTTACCCTCTTTCTTTGGAAGAGAATGCCAGTCTGGATCTGGCTGTGAAGCCTTAGCTATCGCCACAGCCATCTTGACAACATTCTGCAGGTCTTGCGCTTGTATGGATGAGGATGATGAGAACCCGATCTTCTTGCCAACAATAGCCCTGACGCCGATGCCTGTGATCTGTGAGGTTTTGGCGGACTCTATCTTTTCATGAAATGTCAGCCTGCTTCGAACTGCTTGTGACACAAATGCTTCAGCTTCAGTTGCACCCAGTCTCTCCGCATGCTTGATGGCTCTCCGGGCCGATGACAAGAGTTGAATCATCTACGCTCTTCCTCCTAAGGTGATCTTTCTTATTCGCACATGAGGCCCTCCGTCACCAACCCTGACGGTCTGCGCCCCCTTGCCACATCCTCCGAAGACGCTTGTAGAGATCTTGAGATCCTTGCCAACTGCGTCTATGGTTTGCAAAGCCTCAAGAACCATTCCACTCACTGTCGTTCCTCTGACCATCCCCTGAATCTTCCCGTTTTCTATCCGAAAGGATGGGCCTACCGCGAAAGTGAACGTTCCTCCTCCGACATCCACCTGTCCTCCACCGGAGCCTCGCCCCCTTATGTAATACCCGTTCTTGATACCTTCAGCCAATTCTTCAAGCGAGAAGTCTTGGGGCTTCATGTAGTAGTTGGTCTGTCTCACAATGGGACTGTTCTCGAAGTCCATTGCTCTGGCATTACCCGTTGGCTGCATATCCATCTGCGTCGCGGTCTGCCTAGACTGCAGATATCCCTTCAATATTCCTCCGTCGACGACCGTTGTCTGTCCCTTCGAAACACCTTCGTCATCATATGGGACGAAGCATCCTCCTTCGATTATGCCTTGATCGTAGATCGTAACGTCCGGGCCTGAAACTTTGCTTCCCAGCTTTCCCTGTAGAACTGATTCCCTGGTCGTTATGAGGTCCCCTTCTGAAGCATGTCCGAAAGCCTCATGGAGAATCAACCCAATGAGATCCGGATCAGCTACAACTTCAAAGCTTCCAGCATTCGGTGTTGGGGCTTCTACCGCTTTGACAGCAAGTTCCGATATTTCTCTGCAAAATCCTGTCCAATCTTTGTCTTGTATGAATTCGAAACCTGCGCACCGTGACTCATTGTCCATGACTCGTTCCATCTTTCCGTCCGAGACGGCAACTGACAGCTGCGATAGCCCCACCATTGATGAGCGTACTTCAATTCGGCTTTTCTCGCTATTCACGAAAAGCCTTCGATCCATAAATGTACCCAGGTGTGTTGTGGCATTCTTGATTCTGTCACTGATCATCGCAGCCTTGTTCGCTTCGATGCTAATCTTGATTCTTTCTTCTGGACTAGCTTCGACTGGGTCGACTTTCACTTGGACTGTGGCTTTATCCTGAATTGTCTTTGTTGTGCCAACATTGACGTTCAGGCTCCTTTTTCGCGATGATTTGGCAATCTTGATGGCTTGTCTGACGTTTTTCCTAAGTTGAGAAAGCTCGACGTCGCTAGATGATGAGAATCCCCAAGCCCCGTTGAGAAGAACTCGGACTCCAACACCTCGCATTGTATCTGACTCATAGGTTTTCAGTGACCCGTTCTCAACAGTAACCACCGTTGTGACTGCTTCTTGGAACCTTGCTTCAGAATAGGAGGCCCCCAGCTTTCCCGCCTCGTCAACGAGTTTAGTCAGAACATCATCCATTCACGTAACCGCCTCAAACTCAGGGCAACATGAGCTGAATAAGATATGAAGCTTGCAGGCATGATCAAGAAGGAGGCCTGTTCATTTCTTTCAACCAATGAAAAGATAGCTCGAACTTCGAAATCAAAGATATATCTTGCCTCAGCCTGCATCATACTGCGTGATTGGAGACTAATCATCATGGGAAAGTGGATGAGGAACTGGCTGATTGGGATGGCATTGCTTGGCGTTGCTGCCTTCGCCTACATGGCTCTGTCTCCTCGAGAAGAAGGAGCTTCACTGGAAGAGGAGATCGAAGAGACAGACTCCTCACTTATCAGAGAACGAGCGCGCTCGCGACGCTGAGCAAGAGGAATCAAAGACCAAAGTATCTGCCTTGATCAGTTTCCGCTTTGCTGAGATAGTTTTTTAGCCCCATTGGGGCAGCACAATAATTGCGGTTGCCAGAAAGACCGCAAGTCTTACCGGAATATCGCCAGACTGAATGCCTGAAGTAGACTCGAATGACTTAACTGGCGAAAAGACGGATAGGCTACCGAATAGATCTGGAGTGAAAATTGACACTACTGATAGACGACGCTGGTGTCGGAGATCTTCTTTCCGGTGTCGTGATAGGCATCTACAGACCAGAAACTGATCGCTTCGACTTTGAAATGGTGGACGTTCAATATTTTCAAAAGGGGGCTTTCAAGCGAAAGGGGTATCTTCGTGAGACGGCAGATGTTGTGCTTCGACTGGTTGAAAGATTCAGGTTGGAAGAGACAGAACCTATTGAGATCTGCTCTAGCTTCATCTTCGATGAAGCCGTGAAGCAGCTAAAGGACAAGCATGCCGAGTCACGAGTGAAAGTCGTCAAGATTGTAGGCAAAGCGCAGGACGAGACGGAGAAGGCCTACTTGAATGAGCTCAGGAAGCTCGGATACGAACCTATCTCAGACAGAGATACGAGACGCGCTCGAAGCTTCTTTCATATGCTTCGGTGGGTGAAACAGGATCGTTCACGGCTGCGATATGCCAAAACAGGTTGGCCTCGTCTGCGAAGATACATTAGATTCTGAGTAGAGAATCCTTGATGGCGCGCCACTAATGCGTACACTTATCTCAGTCGTGTTGTAGTCCAGGTGTGAAATCGCTTTCATGAGGCATATGAAGAAAAGGATTCTGATCCTCACAGCCGTTATCCTCCTAATCCAAGTACTCTGGACTGTTCCAGCTCATGGAGGATCCTTCCTGGTCGCCCGTGTCGCGGACGTGAATTACCCCGGACGAGTCGCATGCAAACAAGATTTCTCTATCGCTGTAACGTTCGAGTACGCCAGCAAAGTTCTAGTTGACGTAGGCATCTTTGAGGAAGAAGGCTTTCGGGTCGTTGAAAGCCTTACCTTGATCAGAGGCTTCTTCGGCCCTGGCAATGTCACCCTCATTTTCAATCTGACCGCACCTGAATCGAGTCGAGTTTGGCGGCTCATGGCCTCCACCCGTGCCTGGTGGGAGGGTTCTTGGTTCACAGATCCGGACCTAGGCTCAAAACCATTCACAATAGAAGTTGTGCGTCAAGATCGGTTTTGGCTGAACGTTTCGTCAAGGCATCCTTTTGAAGTGGATGGTTTACGAATCGATCCCTCCACCAGGCAAGAACCCGGGCTTTTCTTGAATCGTGGACGGCACACAATATTCGCGCAGCAAACCAAACTCGTCAATGAACAGATCCAGCTTGTTTTTGACCGGTGGAGCGATGGCGTCCGATCCAACCCGCGAACGATAAACCTATTCTCCGATGCTAAGTTGACAGCAATCTACCGAACTCAGTATTTCTTGTCGGTTGATTCTGAGCACGGGGAACCACTAGGCAGTGGATGGTATGATGAGAACGCCACTGCTTGGTTCGCGGTCTTGCCAGAAGTGAGAATCAGAAATCTTGGGATTGTAGAGACAACGTACTCCTTTGACAAGTGGACTGGAGACTCGGCAGAACACATCTCAGCGGGGTCAATTCTCATGACTGGCCCGAAGCAAGTTCACGCACTGTGGCAACGAAAGCTAGGGCTTCCTCTTTTCATACAACTGCACTTTCTGTCGATTTCAATGATACTAGTATCCATCCTCTTACTTGTTCGGCTGGTGCGAAGGAAACATGTTGGCATCGACTTGAAACTCAGTCTTCGGGCATTAGAGAAACGAAAAGCCATATTGGCTGTTTTCATCGTGCTCCTAGTCTGTTCCTCTATCTTGCCCGCAAAGGCAATCGATAGCTCCGCAATCATAAAGCTGCGTGAGACCTCTTGGAGGCATTGGCAAAACGCGGATAGCGACACTTGCATAATCTGGTTGGGAGGAGGAACCGAAGGTTCACAACTGATACTCAACCCCTACTGGCTGGAATCATACAACACGATGAGGTTCGTCCAAGACCTTGCAAGGTACTACTCGGTTCTAACGCTTGAAGCGGGATCAAGCACGATACGTCAGACGGCACTAAACAAAACGGTAATGGCTGAGTTCTATCCGAGCATGCTGATTCATGAAGCAAAGGCTTGGGCAATAGAGACGGGATATCAGTATGTGTATCTTGCTGGTTATTCGGTTGGAGGAATTGCAGCAGCTAAGGAGGCAACAGTTGCCGACCCTAGGGCCTGGTCAAGTCCGAACGGAATCATTCTGATAACTGTTCCACTCGAGCAGTTTGTGCGCTATGCAAATGCCATGAAAGCAAACCACCTAATCCTCTATGGAACAGAAATGACTAGATCCTTTATTGATTCTGGGCTGGAATACTATCAATCAACTCCTGCTGAGGGGCAATATGGCGACCAGTGGCTACACAAAGAATTCCATGTCATCAACAAAATGGCCCACGAAGTCTGGACCGTTGCTCAGACCGGAACCTATGACTCTGAAGCAATCGAGGTGACGGTGAACTTCATCGAAAGATCAAGAGGTCTCCAGTCTGAGAGGCAGAGAAATCTCTTAGGAGTTCTTTCGAATGTGTCCAGCAAGCTGCCAACTAGCACACAGTCAAGAGTAAAACAGATCAGGGTTGACTTTCCAGAAAGAGTCTCTCTTGAAGAGATATTCCGTGTATCTGTGACCATTAGCATGCAGAGACCAAACAGGACGCAAGCATGGGTCATGCTCTATTCTTCTGAAGCTTCTTCAATACTATCCGTCAGGGATCTGAGTTCCAAGAATGAATCCATGGGCCTCATCTTGCTCTCAAGGGCGTCCAGTCAGCGGACACGAATGTATCTCAACATCTTTGTGCTCTGCAACGAAGGAGAACTATGGACTTTCCCAGCAGGTAACCATTCAATACCAATAGTAATCCGGGTCCAGGATGAAGTCACCATTCGCATCCGAACTTCATTACCCGGAATTCCCATACGGATTGACACTATTTCCTTGAGGTCAAATGATGCAGGAACAGTGGAGTTGAATGTGGTTCCTGGCTACCATGTCATTGAGGTTCCTTCGGCAATTCAATTGACAAGTGCAAAGAGAGCTGTGTTCGAAGGGTGGGATGATGGTACTCGTTCTGCCAGAAGAACCGTCAGAATATCTGAAGTCTCCCAGATTGAGGCATTCTTCAGACCTCAATACTATGTGTCAGTTTCCTCTGAATTCGGCTATCTTGCAGGAGAGGGATGGTATGATCACAATACTACAGCCACGATCATGGTGTCTCCCTCCATTGTACAAGACCGAGTGGGCGAGACTCTAATCATTCGGAAGTTCGAAAGGTGGTCTTTCGATGCTGACGGCAGGAATGTTGCTCTCACTGTAGGTGTAACAGGGCCACTGGAAGTCAAAGCTCACTGGGTGAGCATATCTTCTGAAGAAGAAATTTCCCCATTCTACTTCGTTGAGGTTCTCTTGTCATTCTTGCTTCTTGCCATTTCAATGGTCCTGGCAAGGAAGAGAAACATGATCTGAGGCGATACTTGGCCCCTAGGATGTAGTTGGAATCGTTGTTCAAGCGACTTCGGACAAACTCGACAACACGTTTGACTACAGAATGGATTGGACGAAAGGCCTAGCATCGGGGGTATTCTATATTGTCAATTCTTCGCCTTGCTTCAGCGCTGCAACCTTGACGCTGCTTTTCTCTTCCACTTGCTTTTGGAAATCTTTCACGTTTGATTCGCGACGATGGATCGGGACAACAGTCTTGGGCTTTATTGCGAGTGTCGCCTCTACCGCTTCAGGGACATCCATCGTGTATGTATCTCCAATGGGAAGAAAAGCGATGTCTATTGGCGGCAGGTTCTTCATCTCCGGTATGAGATCTGTGTCACTTGCGTGGAATATCGTCTTTCCTTCGGATCTTAGGACTACTGCAATGTTTTGTCCTTTCGGGTGAAATGGAGTTCCTGGCGATCTGAACCTCTTGAGGTTGTATGAGTGGACAGCCTCGATTTCAACCCCGTCAAACCTCTGTTTTTCGCCAGCTTCCATCTGAACAACCTTTCCTTCAATGTCCTTTGCACAGCTCTTCGCAGTGACAACAATTGTATCGATTTTGCGGACCATCGCTAGTTTTGCAGGACTGAGGTGATCCTCATGTCCATGCGTAATCACGACTATGTCAGCCTTGGCATCGTATTCCCCTTGATACGGGTCGATATAGATCGTCTTGCCTTCTGTCTCAATCATCAAACTTGCATGACCAAACCATTTCAACTTCATGATAGATCACAGCCAGATCTTCTCGGTCGCAATATTAATTCATGTGAAATACTTCTTGAGCTTTTGGGCCAACTCTTCCGGGGCTTCGTAGGACTCTCCCTCCATTAGTATGGCTTGCAGGCCCCATATGTCGCTGACATATGGGGGCTTGTAACCAAATCGCCCCAGAACTCTCAAACCTACGCGGAAGTGACTACTCGAGTCTTCTCCCATCGGTCCAGAGTACAACGTAAAGTTGAAGCATGATAATTGCTCATCCTGATAGAAGCTTAGAACCTTCCCCAATCCTTCGGCAAACGGTTTGAAGTCTTCTTCTCCCATATCTAGGAGATCTGAATGCCTCTTGTCTATCGCCCAGACTTCATACGTGTTTGAGGGAGCGAAGGGGGTCAACCAGACTGTTTCCTGTATGTTTCCGACATGCCGTTCGCTGTTCTGCTCTTCATCAATAAGATCCAACCAGTAGTTGCTTCCATTTTCCGAATAGTATTCCTTGCTTCTACCCAGCAACTCTCTAAGCAACTGGAATGGCAGATCGCTTGCAATGACATGCATGTGCGGATGAATTATGGATGAACCGGACAATGGGAAGTAGTTCCCCATGAAAGAAGCGTAGAGTGCTTGCGAGTTCACGGCACGAATTCTTCTCAAGTAGGCAATTCCAGCTCTGAAGGCATCGTACACCCTTTCTGGAGCAAGCTCCTTAGGTGCAAGATAATGTTCTCTGCTCAGAACGGCTACCGCGTTGTAGTCCATGTGTGCGAACAGGCTCGGAAACAGTACACTTTCGCCGGCAACGAACTTTCCCTCAGCAGTGATGTTTGGTGGAAACTTGGGTGTCGAACGTTCAAGTCTGGCTGGGCAGAAAGGACAATTCTCCCTTGTGTGTTCAGCAACATCTGATACTGCCTGCTTGTCTGATTCGAAATTCTTCTTCACGTATTGGAACCTACCTACTGTGACTACAGTTTCACGCCCAGTCAGGGGATCATATCTATGTTCAATTGGTTGTTTTTCCGTTGCATAGTCCTTCAACGGTGTGAGGAGTTCAGCGAACCTGACTTCTTTTCTGAGCTTTATGGGCATCGCATATATCTCCGCAGTCAGTATCTGTTCTGAAGGTGAGATTTTGGTGTTTCTAAGATTTTGGCTTAGGAACGGGTCAGTCGTGGACCAAGTCCTACGATCTTATTGATGCTTCGTCCGATCTTTGGCAGTGGAGTAAATGAAAAAGGGTACATAGGGCCAGACGGATTTCAAGGGAAGACGCATGAGAGATCAACTAATGTGCGCCCTAGTTTATGGCGAAGCGAAAACCAAGAAAGGAGTCGAGCACATAGCAAAACGCTTCGGAAAATGTCCGCACGTAAACCTCATGGCAACCAAAGGAAAGCAACTCTTCGCCACGTTCTTTCTTCCCAAGAGAGAAAGGTGGTGGATCGAGTACGTGGAAAAAAGGCCTGAGATCACTTTTGGATTGAGGAAGGCAAAAGTAACAATCGTAGACAATGTCAATTATCCAAAGAAACTGGAAGAGCGACGGCCTAAGAAGCTACAGAGAGTCTCTCCTTGCGGGTCAAACTGCGGAGTCTGTCCTTCCTACAAGAAGTGCCTCGGATGTCCAGCTACGATATTCTACAAACATACGCGGAATGGATCCATACGAATGGGAAATGTTAGAGGCGAGCGAAAAGACGCCCGTACATAGCCAATTGCAGGCGAAGCAGACTAGGCCTGTCCATTTGACCCGGCATCATGTACCAAAATCTTCCTTAGACCTTTTCGCTTATCGAAGTGCCATACCTCTGCTCTTCCTCTGTAGGCTTCAGCCCAATCTCTCAGTATCTTCATGTCGAGTTGACTCATTCGGCTCTTTCCGCTTTTGACTTGGATCAAGAGAGTGTGCCCGTCTTTTCCTGCAAAAATGTCTACCGGCCCATGAGAAGCAGCACTGCGGCTACACACCCATCCTTCCTTTCGAAGAGTCTGAAGGACCCTGTATTCTCTGCTACGTCCACGCGCGTAGGCAGTGGAGACCATGACTTCAGAACCTGTAGATGAGTCATTAAAGCTCCTCGTAATCTTGCTGTTTCCTTCGAGAGTATTCTTCGTCTGGGATTTCGGTGAATATGTTCATTGGTTGAATAAGCAAGCGATAAAGCTCAGAGTTGCGTTCTAATCGAACAAGTGGCCACGTCATGTCCGAGCGCACGTTGCTAATGATTCCTGGCTCAACGATTCAAGATCCGTCCGTGCTGAGAGCTATCTCTCAACAGTCCGAGTCGCATCTCAGTTCTGAATGGGCGAAGAAGTTCAAATCCGTGCTTGATGATCTAAAGAAGATATTCCTCACAAATGGTGAATGCTTCGTTTTCGCAGGAAGTGGAACCCTTTCGCAAGAGGCTGGGTTAGCCAGTTTCATTGAACGGGGCGACAAGGTGCTTTGTCTGAATAATGGCTATTTTGGAGCACGATTCGCTGACATCGCGAGGCGTTACGGAGCTGATGTTGAGGTTCTCCGGGTTGAGTGGGGAAAAGCGATCGACCCTGAAGATGTGAAGAAAGCCATCAAAGGAAAGAAGTTCAAGGTGGTCACTGCTGCCCACGTTGAAACCTCGACGAGCGTGGCATTGCCTATTCGGAACATCGCTGAGGCGGTAAAGGATTCGGGTGCATTCTTTGTCGTGGATACGATAGCGTCGCTTGGAGGAATGGACTTTCGAACAGACGATTGGGGAGTAGATGTAGCCTGTTCGTGCTCTCAGAAATGCATAGGAGTTCCCCCAGGTCTGGTTCTAATCGGAGCTGGAAAGAGAGCTGTAGAGTATCTGCAACAGCGAAAGAGTGAGATTCCTGCGTTCTACGCCGACTTGAAGAACTGGTTGCCCTGTATGATCGACCCAGCCAAATACCATGCGACCCCTCCAGTCAACCTCATCTATGGCCTAAGGGAGGCTTGTCGATTGATCTTGGAGGAGGGGTTGGAGGCTCGTTTTGCCCGTCACAGAAGACTGGCTAGAGCCTTCAGAGAATCCATGAAGGCCTTAGGATTGAGGCTTGTAGCTGAACCAGGTTTCGAGGCCGACACAGTGACTGCGACATACTACCCTCAAGGCATAGAGGATTTGGCGTTTCGTCAAGAAGTTGAGAAGAACGGTGTCATAATAGCTCGAGGCTTTGGCCCGTTAGAAGGAAAAATCTTCCGAGTCGGACATATGGGGCAGGTATCCTCATCAGATCTCTTGGCAACCATAGGCGCGATCGAAAGATCGTTCAACAAGCTAGGATTCAAGACGGAATTTGGGAGCGGACTCGGGGCAGCCCAGAGAGTCCTCCAATAATCCAAGAATAAGGGCAAGACGTGTCTTCCATCAACTATCTCATCTGACAGTTGATTCGTGGATGAATTGACCGATGAGGTCGAGGCCGGCCCTAAGATGGTCTGCTTCGACTCCGTAGCCTATCCTTAGGTATCCGTCGATTCCAAAGTGATCTCCTGGGACAACTAGCACACTCTTTTTTTCGCAGAGGTTTCTTGCTAGCTCGGTCGAGTTGGTTTTCAGCCGATACCGCATGAATGTGATGGCTCCCGCTTTCGGTTTCACGAAGCCCAAGACGCCAGAACGACTTACCCACTCCTCCAATATCGGAAGATTGGTTCCAAGAATGTTCCTTGTCCTTTCCAGTATCTGCTTCCGCTTCTTCAGAGCTATGCGGGCGAGGAGATCACTGACTGCTGATGGAGCGATGGTCGTGTAGTCGCGATTGGACCAGAGCTTAGCGATCAAGGATTCTGGACCTGCAACCCATCCAATTCGAAGCCCCGGTAGTCCGTACGCCTTTGATAGCCCACTCGTCACAAGAGTTCTATCGTAGATATCAAGAAATGACTGGGTGGTTGAACCATCGAGCTCGGCACCCTGATAGACCACATCCGACAGTATCCAAGCTCTATTCTCTGATGCAAGATCCCTAATCGCTTTCATATCAGAAGTCGAAAGAACAGAGCCAGTCGGATTGTTCGGGTTACACACTATGATGAGCTTAGTTCCTCTGCCGACAACATCCTTCAGTCTCTCGATATCTAGCGCCCAATCATTCTTTTCTTGGAGTCTGAAGGTTCTCACTTTGGCTCCCAACGCCTGTGCGAGTCCCCATATCTGCATGTAGTTGGGAAGCATCAATGCAATCTTGCTCCCCCGTTCTACGAGGCGCCAGATAGAAACGAAATTGGCCTCTGAGCTACCATTCGCAACTACGACATTGCGATCTGTCTGTTCCTTGTAGATTCGGCTGATCAAATCTCTCAGTTCAGGAGTTCCATTTGTGTGTCCATAGCCCAACCTTACACTGGCCAGATTCTCCAACTCGCCCTCAACTAGTTCTCTGACCATGAACGGGTGGACACCGCTTTCAGCAAGATTGTACTGAACCACGTTTTCGTAGGTTGACTGCCAGCGTTCCATTTTGAAATCTCTAATCCTCAAAGTTCAGCCCTCCTATGATCAATCATGGTGTTTTCCCGAACAGAGATATCGCGATCTGCCCATATGAAACATCTTGACGATGAGAAGAACGGCTCATGGATAGGTTGATAAGTTTGCGATCGACGAAACGTCTTTCTCATGGCCTCGTTCGCAACCTTATGTTATGCCTTTCGAAGGGGCAAGGTCCTGCTACAGTTGAAATCCAAGGGGCTCTTCGGCGGTGGCCGGTGGAACGCTCCAGGCGGAAAGCTCCTCGATGGGGAATCTCCTGAAGCCGGAGCAGCACGTGAGGCCCTCGAAGAAACGGGACTTAGTATGCAGAATTTGCACTTTCATGGAATCTTGAACTTCCATTTGGGAGAATCTAAGCGACTCGATCAGGTAGTATTCGTGTTTTCATCAAGATCTGTGAAGGGGAGGCTTAGAAAAAGCGTTGAAGGTGAACTCAACTGGTTTGTCAAAGCGCAGATTCCGTATGATCAGATGTGGCAGGACGACCAGGTGTGGCTTCACCTGCTGCTTGAAGGAAGAAGTCTCGTCGGTAACTTCTACTATAGTGAGGGATATGAAAAACTGGAAAGCTACGCCTTGGAAGAGGTCGGCAGCAACAAGCCTGTTGCGAAATAGGATGATGCGCCACCTGACAGCACTGCTCTGCTTTAGCTTGGCAGTTGTGTCCGTTCAAACTCGCGACAGAAATCTACCAAGTATTCCACGAAGTGATTGAGGATTTCCTTTCCCTTCTCAGGAGTCGCAGACGAGAAGTCCGTTATGGGCTTTGAATCTTCAGTTTCCGTCATGGATCCTTCTTTCGTCACGTCTCGCGTCCTCAGAAACAGATGTATTCCGCCGTTGCGAAACTTGACTCGATTTATTGAGATCGTTCTTATCTGGTCACTTAGTGGCTTGGGTAGTGGAACGATAGCTTTTCGCAGATCCACCAGATCAGGCCTGATACCCATCATCAAACATGTCTCAATCATTCCGCCGTGCTCGGTTGCTTTCCATCCTTCCACTTCATCAAATATGTCAAACCATTGAGCAACAGCACAGAGAACACCGAATTCCTCGCGAAGTTTCAAACACACTGATCGAAGGGATGCGAGGTTTCCGCCATGTCCATTCACAAATAGAATCCGTTTAATCCCCGATTTCAGGACCGATCTGCAAACGTCAAGCATCACTTCCCGAAGATGATCTTGTGTGAGGGTAAGGGTTCCAGGGAAGTCCATGTGATACTCAGCGTAGCCGAAAGGTAGCACTGGCAGAACTGCAGTCTCTGTCTTCTCAGAGATCCTCTTGGCTAACTCTTGAGCGATTATCCAATCGGTTCCTAAAGGAAGATGAGGGCCATGTTGCTCAACACTGCCCAGTGGGATGATCGCAGTCTTGCAAGTCTTAAGCCTCTTTTCAGCCTCTACCCATGAAATCTCTGACCAACTGACCATGATTATCACTCAAAAGTCGTAGAGATGATGAAGGTATTTATTGTTTGTAATAACTCGTACTAGTATTGTCGAGTGGCTGACTGTCCATGCACTCTAGCTTGATTGACAGCAGTAGTGAATGTGAAAACTCGAGTTACTATACACGGGTACACCCGCGCGAATGCCATACATGACTCTGCAGAAATTCGGATGCGTTCCACGGAGAATGGAACTAGCAACAGGCTTGAAGGAACAGAATCTTAGGAATCATCTCGTGTATCTGCTGAATAGAGATATCAGCACAGATATGATTGATATGATTATGAGTATCGGAGACGTTGCGAAGTAGAAGTTGTCCCGACGGTAGACATAGAGCAGGATGGGAGGCAGCTTCTCAATCTCTGGAGCGTATCTTGCTAGTTGTGGAATCAGCACAAATAGCATTCCCAGCAATACCATTACTATTCCCAGCAAAGTGAACGGCCGTTCCCATTCGCTCAATGTCATGACACCCACGATAGGTTTCAGGTACCACAATTTGAAGCAAGTGCCCATTTATTTCGGCTTTGCTCCCGTATCTTCAGACTCAAATCAGTCCTGCAGCTGTGCTCTCCCCTCTTTGAAGTCTACTACGGATCTGTTCCGCATTCCATTGTTCTCCTCCCCTAAGATCTGAGTAATATTCGACAATCCGATCAATCCATGTTCGATCTTCAAGCGCCAGAAGATCTTCAGCACAAAGCGGTTTGACATCCAGGCCGATCTTCTTGAATGACGCAGTGGCCTGCTTCAAATGGTAGAGCGATGTCAGGAGGCCTATCTCGTTGATGCCTAATCTCCTAATGATTCTCGAGCAGTACGCTGCGTTCTGTTGAGTATCGACGGATTCCTCCTCCAATATCATTGCATTCCAAGGAATCCCGTAGTTCTCGTGGAGGAAGCCCGCCATTACCCTAGCTTCGGAAGGGTACAACCTTGCCTTGATTCTTGCGAAAGGGTTGAGACTGGGTTCCGGGAGAATCTTGTTGTCTTTCAGAGAGTATCTGACTCCCACATTATGCCCTCCGCTAACGATGAGCATGGAAGCTACTCCAAGTTTGTACGCAAATCCGGCTGCCCTCGCTCTCATTTCCGTGTGCAAAGCAAGACCGATGCTAAGATTCTCTCTGCGAATGATCTGAGCGCCAAGGACTACTATCGCTTCGAGCTTTTGGAAACGAGGCGTCACGAAACATCATCTGCCGCCAGAACAGCATTTTGCTATGATAGTATTTCCTGAATCCACTGATCGTAGGCCTTCTGCTAACCCAGATAGCGGAGAACAAAGGCAACAGCCATAGCCAAGAGTGCCGGATAGATGATGGCCGTCTCAAAAGAGTACTTGTGGGGATACTCTTTCTCCAGTAATCTCTCTAGCTCTTTGTCCTTTTCGGTTGGTTCGTCTCCGCAGTTCAACAGGGCGACGTAGGGATCCAAGAACGCTTTACACTTGTCAGCCACCACTTCCATTCTTTCCTTGAAAGCGATCCTTATCTCTGGTTTGGGGAGCCTCTGTTCCTTAACATCGAATCCTCGTGACCTCAGTACGGAGCCCAGCTCGTTCATATTCTTTCCAAACCACGAATATCTTGTGTTTTCCATAATGCTTTCAGTATTGAGTATGTGGCTGAGTCTCTACTAGGTTTTTCTTCCGAACGATCACGCGCGCTTTCTTGGCTGGGATTATCGAGAGATGTAGTTCGGCCACCCTCTGTTCTCCGATCGAGACGGTCTTTGTAGGCAGTGACAATCGAAGTGTAGGCGGCCTTTCTCTGAACTGTCAAATAGCCTAGGTTTTTCGGTTCTACCATTACCGTTTTATGTATCACTTTACCTCTAGCCGGATGAAAGTTCCTTGAGAATAGTAGTCTGCGTCAAACAAGTTCCGGAGATAACTGAGGTAAGAATTGATCCAGTCACTCACACATTGGTTCGTGAAGGAGTCCCGAGTATTCTCAATCCGTTCGACGAGTTTGCTGTCGAGGAAGCGTTGAGAATACGTGAGAAGCATGGCGGAGAAGTTACAGTAGTAACTATGGGCCCTCCACAAGCCAGAGAGGCACTTTTGAAATGTCTTGCGATGGGTGCAGACAGAGCGATTCTCTTGACGGACAGGGCCTTTGCAGGGGCGGATACTTGGGCGACTGCCTACGCCTTGTGTCTCGCTATCAAACGGTTAGAGTATGACATTATTCTGTGTGGCAAGCAGGCGATAGATGGCGATACCGGTCAAGTTGGACCAATGCTGGCCGAGAGCCTAGGCATTCCTCAGATAACCTTTGCCAAGAAGGTTGAGATCGATGCGAATGCTAGTAAGATTGTGGCCCACAGGGAAACAGAAGATGGACATGAAGTAATTGAGTGTCGTCTACCTGTTCTTCTCACCGCGATCAAAGGTCTAAATGAACCAAGGATTCCGTCGCTCATGGGAGTGATGAGCGCGACCAAGAAAGAGATCAGAACGATGACTGCTGCTGATCTAGGGGTGAAGCCCGAGCTGGTTGGCCTCAAGGGCTCTTACACAGAAGTTGTTCAAGTCTTCGCGCCTGAGCCACGCAAGAAGGGGATCGTGATCACTGAGACTGATCCAGAGAAAGCTGCAGGGAAAATAATCGAATTTCTGCAGAACGAGTCCCTTATCTGAGGAGGAACTGAAGGATGTCAGCAATAGAGGTCAAGGAAAGTTGTACAGGCTGTAGCCTATGCGTCAAGGCCTGCCCGTTTGCAGCTATAGAAGTGAAAGAGGGCAAGGCAAAGATTGGCGAGGCTTGTACACTTTGCACCATCTGCGTCAGAATGTGTCCTCAACATGCGATAACCATTGAACGACCTGTCGTTCCTGTCGAACGATTTGCAGAGTACAAGGGTGTCTGGGTCGTCGCAGAAAGCGATGAAGGATCAGTCAAGAATGTGTCTTTTGAACTGCTTGGGAAGGGTAGGCAGCTGGCTAAGGTCTTGGGCGAGGAACTGTCTGCTGTACTGATAGGCAACAACATAGCGGGGCAAGTCAAACCACTGGGCGCCTATGGTGCAGAGAAAGTCTACTTGGTCGAACATGAGTTACTGCAGCATTACACCACGGACACATACGCAGATGTTCTATCATCTATGATAGCGCGATACAAGCCATCAATCGTACTGTTCGCCGCGACGGTTAACGGTAGAGATCTTGCTCCCCGAGTCGCGGCAAGGTTGCGAATAGGACTCACAGCTGATTGCACGGGACTTGAGATAGACAATGAAAAGCGTCTTGTTCAGATTCGACCCGCGTTCGGAGGAAACATCATGGCCTCGATAATTTCGCACAGTCGGCCTCAAATGGCTACTGTACGCCCCCGCGTAATGAAGATGTGCGAACCTGAAGAAACTCGCAGCCCAAGAGTGGAACGCGTTCAAGTAGATCTCAACCCTCTCGCGGTCAGAGCAAAAGTGCTCGAGAGAAACAGGGAATTGAGCAAAGCTTCCGACAGAATCGAGGAGGCTCGTATCATCGTTTCATGCGGACGAGGCATCGGCAAGCAAGAGGATCTGAAACTTGTCTACGCATTGGCAGAGGCTCTAGGCGGAGCAGTTGGCGGGTCGCGTCCTATAGTGGACTGCGGGTGGCTTCCGCACCAACAGCAGGTGGGGCAATCCGGGAAGACCGTGAACCCAAGACTGTATCTCGCAGCGGGAATCTCGGGAAGCATACAACACAGAATCGGTATGCAAAGCTCAGACTTCATTATCGCGATTAATAAGGATCCGGAAGCTCCCATTCTTGGCATCGCAAATGTGGGCGTCGTGGGAGATCTTTTCGAAATCTTGCCAAAACTCACTGAGCAACTTAGAAATCTTGAAGGATCAAGAGGACGAAGCTAAGACCTTCGACTGATCTGAAGAGTGGCGGGCCCGAGGGGATTTGAACCCCTGACCGTCAGGTTAAGAGCCTGCTGCTTTAGGCGAGTGTTTCTTCGCTACCTGGCTGAGCTACGGGCCCTTGGTTGGCGCGTTCTTTCTAGGAAACGATCTCGCCTAAATAATCCTTTGGTGCGAGAACATCATGTTCTGAGTTCGTAAAGTGAACCAAAGGAGCATAGGAGAGGGGTTCTCTGTTGATTGCGGTTCAGCAAGGAATAAACCTCTGACTGGGAATTCAGGAGGTTGAAGCGTATTGACTTTGAGTCAACTCACCTTTGTTGGCCTTGGCCTAGACGACGAGCGAAGCATATCCCTGCGAGGGCTTGATCTAGCGAAGGAAGCGGACTACGTATTTGCCGAATTTTATACAAGCCTGATGCCTGGGCTTGACCCGATGAATCTGGAGAAGCTCATAGGAAAGTCCATAATCATCCTGAAGAGGGATGACGTGGAGGAACATGCCAAGAGCAGTCTATTGGATAGAATAAGGGGCAAAAGAGCAGTTTTTCTCGTTCCAGGAGATCCAATGATCGCCACGACTCACATAGATCTTCGTTTACGCGCGGAAAAGGCCGGAATCAAGACGTATGTGATTCCCGGCGCATCGATATTCTCAGCCATCTGTGCCTTGACAGGGCTTCAGGCCTACAAATTCGGAAGAACAGTAACCTTACCCCACATCGATTCAGGTAGCCTACCTGAGTCACCGTATGATCACATCAAGGCGAACATGGAAAATGGACTGCACACTTTGGCACTGCTTGACATATCGGCTGAAAGAAACTACTACATGACCATCAAGGAGGGGTTGGAATACCTTCGACAGGTCGAACTCAACCGAAAGCAGAGTGTTGTCCCTGACAGCAGAGTTGTTGTCGGAGTTGCAAGAGCAGGAGGAGGCGATGCGCTCGCAAAAACTGGGACCGTAAGAGAACTTGTGGGATATGACTTCGGTGGCCCGCCCCACTCCCTAATCATACCTTCCAGACTTCACTTCATGGAAGCAGAAGCCTTGCAGATCCTCACAGGAGCAAGACCGGGAGCCGTTAGAGCATAGCCGGGGAACAGTTGCTGGGTGGCTGATCTTGCAGGAAACACCAGAAGAAAAAGCGAGAACGTATTTGACGTCGATTGAGAAGGTTCTAGGTGAAATGGAGTTCATTAAAACCTCCTCAGGCATCGACGAGGAACGTGTCAGAAACATCGTAGACCACGTACATTCATACGCCGAAGATGCCAAGTATTATCTTCAAGACCGGCCTTCTACAGCCCTTGCGGCGATTTCATATGCTGAAGGGCTCCTAGATGCCCTCAAATTCCTTGGACTTGTGAAATTCATGTGGCCTGGCTCCAGAGGCGAAAGGCGTTGAAAAGAAAAGTGGTTCTTGCTACTGGAGCCTTTGACCTGCTTCACTATGGTCATCTAAACTTCCTCCAGGAGGCAAAGAACATGGGCGGAAGAGACGCGAGGCTTATTGTAATAGTTGCGAGGGACAGCACTGTTGAGGCACGTAAGGGCAAGAAACCTATAGTTCCTGAAGACCAGAGACGTGCGCTGATTGAAGCTTTGAAGCCTGTGGACGACGCAATACTTGGTTTTGAGAACATGAACTACGAGGCCGTCATTGATAAGTTGAACCCTGATATCATTGCAGTCGGCTATGATCAGTCTGATATCAAGAGCTCAGTCGAAGAACTGATTCAGAGAAAAGGATTGAAGATAAGAGTCTTTCAAACAAGGAAATTCGCGGTTGACGACATAGATAGTTCTTCGAAGATCAAGAGGCGAGTTATTGAAGTTGAAAAGGACAGCTCGTAAATCATCAGGCACTAGATTCTCATACACTGGAATCCGAGTGCGAGACCTGCAACGGTCTCTACGGTTCTACAAGGAAGTCATGGGGATGAGAGAGGTTTCCAGAGGAAAAACGAAAGCTGGAGGGATATTTGTTCAATTGAGAAATCCGGCAAGCAGTCAGCGATTGGAACTGAACTATTATCCTGTCAAGGCAAGATATCACGAGCACTACGATTCTGGATCAGAGCTAGATCACCTTGCCTTCTGGACAAGGAATGTTGATGAACAGCTCAGAAGGATCACCTCGAAGGGTGGGAAGATCGCTGTGAAACCCTTCTCGGAAGATGGATACCGCCTGGCGTTTGCCAGAGATCCAGATGGTATCTGGATCGAATTGATAGGCCTTGACAGGAAGAAGCGTAAGTAGCAGGCTTTCACTAGGTAACGAAACTGATCCTTACTTTGTCTCCGTCTTTGAGGTTCAGCTTTCTTCTCAGGTTGATTGGAGCCAAGATCTCAATCACGTCTTCCCCGTAATGTGTCCGCAAAGGCCTTATGACACAAGCTTGGACTTCCTCGTTGACCGTTGCTGGATAACACTTCACTGGGCCGAAGCTTCTTGTCCAGTTTCTGAACCCTTCAATCTCGATGCAGTCGAGTGATTCCATAAGGCTTCGGTTCTTGAGTTGCTGGCCCTTCAGTCTCACGTTCAATGTACCGATGAATGGCTTGAAGTCTAGTCTTTCTTGAAACTTACGGAGGAATCCTGTTTGGCTCACGTAGTAGGCTCCTTCTCCGAGGCCAGTGAACAATTCTCCCTCAAGTGTCAGCTGTCTTCTCGGTTTCTCCAGAATCCTGTGCAGAGTGTGATACATCTTCCGGAGTTCGCTCGTGCCTTTATCGGTTATCTTGATGGATGTTCCTCTTGTTAGTCTCTCTCGTTTGATCATGCCCTGGTTCTCCAGTTCGATCAGATGTCTGGACGCGGTCTGTTGTGACAGGCCAAGTTCACCTGCGATACTTGCTGTTGTGTGCGATCCATTAGAAGCTAAGGTGATTTCAGCCAGTCTGTAAAGGGTCATCAACAGCCAAGTTTTCATCTGCTAGACCTCCTCATTTTGCTTGCTTCTATATGAGCTAAAGTAATTGGATCCTTAGAGCCTGTGCAGAAGCATCGCCTGACAATTCTGATTGAATCTCGTAGGGAAATCCTGTGCCCAATACTAACATACAGAGGTCTGCCCGACTGTCTTCGAACGATCGCCCCTATGCTTTCTCCTCGATCCTTTAGTCTTGACCCGAAGACTGTTCCAGATAGTCTGCTTTTTGCGACACCAATTGTGGGGGTGTCCAATGCCACTCCAATGTGGCACGCCAAGCCAAATCTTCTTGGGTGAGCAAATCCCTGTCCATCGACCAAGTAGATGTCCGGAGGTCTCTTCAGTTCTTTGGCCGCAGCGATGAGGATGGGAGCTTCGCGGAAAGCCAAGAAGCCCGGCACATAAGGAAATTTCGTCTCTCCCTTCGCAGTACCAGTTTCCCTCGTTTCCAATGTTTCATAGTCTAGAGTGACGGCTGCACCAAACGCTGTGTTTCCTTCATAGGCTGAATCCAAGCCTGTGACGAGTTGGATTCTGTCCAAGTGGTTGCTTCTTCGACGCACCATCTTGCTGCACCTTTTCTGCAGCTCCATGGCTCGCTCCAATGAGAAATCTTCGGGTGGGCTAATCAAATGTCTTCTGTCGATCCCTGTGCAGATCCTGTTCATTTCGTACGTACCGTCACTCAATCGAGGATTAGTCTCAGGCTGATGCGGTTCTCCTCTTGACGTCATCATGAAGGTCTCTGATTGCTTCCTCAAGTGACATCCTTCGAATCTCTGTGATGACGTCTCCTCTTGTGGACTCGATGATGCGTCTGGCCGCGTCCGCTTTGACTCGGAAGGTTGGAACTATGGCCGTGTGGTCCAGGGTCAGGACAGCCTCGTAGAGTTCTTCCATGACTTTCAGAGTCTTGTCCGCCTCGTTCCCTTTTCCTCTTCTTAAGTGGTTGAGCGTGACTCTCCTCAGTTCACCTATGAGATCTAGGATGCCCAGAATGTACGGTACTGGCTCCACATCTATTTCCTTCAACGAAGCGAGCTTTCCTTCTTTCAGCAGGCCTCGAAGGAGCACTGCCTCAACATATTCTTGATAAGCGACCAAAACACTGCCTGTTTGTCTCAGTTCAGGAGTATTCTTCACTAGGTCTCTTATCTGCACAAGAGCTTCTTTTGCTTCTTTAAGGGAAATCTCTGCGCGTTCCATATCATTTCTGTGCATTTGTATGATGGACCAATCAGACAGTCTCGTGGCAACTCTTGAAACTGCAAGCATCTTTTCTCGGATTTCATCAAAGCTTGTGAGGCTCTCTTGGATCTGTTTCAGGTCCTTGCTTGAGATCAACACAACCACACCTTGTATCTCCCACTAATATCGTCAAACGAGCCATAAACGATTTGTTCTGCTAGGTTCCAAAATGGTTGATTCTCGTTACTGTTGCGCTCATACTGGATCAGTCGTGATCGCAAGTGCGCATACCGTAATACGAAATCACGGTCTGAAACGAGTCAACCTGTCAATTTCCTCGCTTTCTTCAGTTTGCTCAGCAGAACCACTCCTGACGGCTCTGCTTCATTGATGACTCCGTAGCCTGTGAGCCTCGAAAGGCTTTCGGCGAATTCTCGAATCTCTCTGTAGAAGGGCATTGCTTTCCAAGGTAGACGTCTAGTAAAGAAGCCTACTGCCATTGCTGCCTTAGGTTCAAGGTAAGTTGGGTCTGCTTTCTCGATCAACCTGGAATATCCCTCCGCATTGATCATATTCACTCCCTTCGCAAGGGTCATTCTGATGACGGTTGGGCATGAGAAACTCTTGAGGAGTTCCAGAGTTTCGTTGAGTCTCTCCCATCCATCAGATATCAAAGGTCGGCATACGGATCGATACGTGGACTCATCTGGGGCGGAAACGCTGACGTATAATTGTGATGGTTCTTTTCCTATTCTGGAGAGAACGTCGGGACGCAGGCCATTCGTTACCAGCAGAACTGTTTCAAATCCATGATTGAAATACTCCTCGATCAGTTCTCCGATCCTAGGGTAAAGCGTCACCTCACCTTCCAGGCTTATCGCGGCGTGAACAGGATTCAGTGCGAGGTCTAAGAGTGACTTGTCAATCTCGAGGTTGCCTTTGAAACCGATCAAGGCTCTTCTCTGAGCTTTTATGGATTCTTCGACGATGGAGGAGGCAGGTTCAGCTTCTTCCTGTGGAAAGTCCGTTTCGTTCCATTTGATTCCAAGATCAGTACTCGTTGCTCTCCAGCAGAACAAGCAGGCCTGAAGGCATCGCCCTAGACTTGGCGTCATCTGGAGGCATCTTAGGCTTCTAATTCCATAGAACTTCTGTTTGTAACAATATTTCTCTTCTGCAGTGTTGAGGGCTTGCCTGGTCCAGAAACATGTTTTGACCGCACTATGCTTGCCTAGAACCTGATACTTCTGTTTTTGAAATATGCGTATCAATTCCTCTGGAATCGGCAACGCGTCTACCTAGTGCTCATCTACTTCTTGAGCCGAGAAGAGTATTCGTCCAGTTTCCGACTGAGGTCATCCACTGTCGGAACCTCACCTACAAAGAGGGTTTCCTCGCCAACAGAGAAGGCTGGGGTTGAAGAGATCTGCAGCATTAGGGCAGTGAGGTAGTTCTCTCGGTCTGATATATCGAGAATTCTCAGTTCCACATCGTTTCTTCTCTTCTTCAACTCCTCGGCAACGGCCTTTGCCGCAGGGCATTTCGGGCATTTTTGCTGTACGAATAGCTTGAGTTCAAGCATGGTGGTCACCAATCAAGCTCATTGAGTATTGATGTTCCTCGGTCGTGCTATCGTGGAAAAGCTGTATTTCACGTCTGATCTTACGCGAGCTTAAGGGATTCTTCCTTGATTCCATCCTTCGTTATTGTTAATAGGTCTACTCCGTCTCCGCTACCAATGTCTCTAGCCACTGCGGTCTTGATGGCTTTCGTGACAAGGTTCTTCGCCTCTTCGGGTGTCAAATCATCTTTGTACTCAGCTTCAAGCAGTCCCATTGCCACCTCGGCCCCGCTTCCCACAGAAGTATACTTGTCTTGAATCAGGGACCCGATCGGATCGAGAACGTAGAGGCTTGGGCCTTCCGGATCAATTCCGCCAATGATCGTTTGAGTGAGAAGAGGAAACATTCGTCTCTCGAATAGGAGGTTGGCCATGATTTTTGCCGCAGTCTTAACAGATGCGGAACGCTCCCGTTCGTACGAGTACAATGCAACATATGCGCCTACCTCTCTCGCAAGTATCTGCATGTCGGAGATCAACCCAGCACAAGCGGTGCCGATCTTGTCAGTTATCTTGAATGTTTTCTTCGCCGTTTTGCTCATCACGAAGTAACCGTATGAGAGACGCCTTTCTGAGGCGAGAACAACACCATCCTTGCAGACGACACCAACCGTAGTCGCACCGGGCATGAAAGCCATCTCTTCGCTCATTAGAACACCTGCCGGTTCAGGTCTACATCAATGGGGAATTTATACTTACTGCGGTGAAATCACGAGGCACGTACAATTATGCCGTGCGCTCTTCTCATGGAACTCAGATGCTCTCTTCCTCTCGCAACTCGTAGGTTTGGAACTCCTCCAACTCTTCTGGGGTCACCACTCCAAGGACCTGTTGGAGAAGGAGAATGGCGGCTTGAGGCGGAATTATGCCTCTCTCTGTTATTATGAAATCGATGTATTCCGGTGGTGTCACATCAAAAGAGGGGTTTGCAACAGAAATGCTCCGATACTTTATCTCAGATGGTGGAATCACTTCAGATGCGTCTCTCTCCTCAATCTTGACTAGTTCTCCGAACATTGTTTCAGGGCTGAACTTGTAGCTTTCCGCAGCTACAAAGAAATGTGTCCTGGATTCTCTCGCTGCCAGCGCCATCATGCTGGTTCCAATCTTGTTTACAACCGCACCGTTCGCGCTCACTGCATCAGCTCCGACTATCACACGATCCACTTCATTCATGAAGTATCGAGCGGCCGAATCGATGATGAGAATGACAGGAATCCCCAACGCGCCAAGCCTTTCGGCCGTGATTCTTCCTTGAAACCTAGGTCTCGTTTCAGTCACATAGACTTTAAGCCTCTTTCCATTTCTCCACGCTGTTTCAATCACCTTTAGAGCAGCAGAACTATCACAATGCGTCATCAGGACATCTCCGTCAAGGATTCTTCTTGCCCCGATCTCACCGATCTTTTCAATAGCCATCTCCGAGTTTTCAATGAACTCGTTGCAAGCCTTGACCGTGGTTTCTCTAAGCGTTGAGAAACTAGCACCTGAGCGACTTGCCCCCCTCGCCCTGTGGACAACATATCGAATTCCATTAGGCAATGAGACTGCAGTCGGCCTTGTCCTCATCATCAACTTAGCAGTTTCTTCTATCTCCTCAAGAAGATCTGTAGGATTGTCGGTTTGAGAGTTCTGAGCTGCAAGCAGTAGAGCCTTCACAGCCGATCTGGCTATCTCGCCTGCGCCCCTTATTCTCATCGCTATAATGTCTTCAGCTATTCTGGAAATCTCTATATGTGCAGGATTCGTCATCAAGGTTCTCTCCCAAACAATAATCTGAGTCCACTCTTCATCAACGTATTTGGTGGAATAAATGCATGGCGTAGTTGCATGGCAAGGGTAGAGCTTATTTGATCGAAACCCAAGGCAAATCCTATCGGGAAACCAGTTGCATCCGTTGAAGAACATTCTAAACAAGGTTATCTGGGACAAACGTGAGAGCCCAGGTGACTACGTTATTACGTTCATTCACAGGGGGGCTGCTGAGAACATCAAGATGATTCCATTCGGGAAAATTCGGGATGTCGGAAGCTCTTGGTTCACGTATCAAGATGAAGCGGAGAATGAAACGACTATTCCTTTTCACAGAGTCACCTCGGTCAAGAATACAAGGTCTGGGCAAATACTGTGGCGTAAGAGAGGGGTCCTGGTCTAGGCTGCTTGTGAAACATTTTTCTGAAAGCCAATTCCTTGGCACGTGATCGTTGCAGAACTACCCCTCTCACCTTCAACAGTGAATCTGGCTTTGGTCAGACGTTGAACTACTTCTATGCATGTCAAAGTGTGAAGCGTTAACTCACTGACCCTTATTACAGAGCTGCCTTTGGCCAGACCCATCCATACGACAAGTTGATCTCCTAGATGCTTGTCCACTGGTGCATGACTTTTCAACTGTTCAACTAGGACATAGGCTGCTTCATTGCCAACCTCCTCGGCAGGTTTCCCTATCGCCCCCAGTGCGCCACCTGAGATGATTCCTCCCGATGAGAGTTCAGCCACAAGAATTACTCCACATCCTGGATTGACTGCGCATCGGGGATTACCTGGCTGCAACATCTCCTGGTCGATCAAGACGTTGGAGTATCCTGCTCTGAGAAGAGAGGACTTGGCTGCTGAGACCATTCTTTCTGCAATGTGTTGGGGAAGTCGAGAACTGTAGGCGAGCCCTGAGATTCTGCCAATCCCCCCGAACTCTGTCAGGATGATCGGAGATACCGTTGCTGGTTTCACACTCATTTTGACTATTCCTTGGCCACGAGGATAGAACCCTCGCCTAATGAGTTCCAGTGAGGCATAGATGCCCATCTTTCCAAGCGTTGGAAGGAGAACCTTCTCCAAGAAATCTGTCGGTGGAGCCATCGGATTATTCGTTCCACCCTTGACGACTATTGATGTGGGGGTCTCGGCAAAGGTCATTCCAGGCATAATCGCCTGAAGGATCAGACTTGTCGATCCCGCGGTTCCCACATCCACCTCAATATCTCTGGCCCTCATGGGACCCGGATTGAATGTGATTTCTTGGGATCCCAGACTGAGCCCTTCGGTCTTCGCATTGACAAGTTTAGCCACAGCCTCAACCGCGTTGAGGTGTTGAGCACGGAGGCCGGGGTTTTGACGTTTCGCGCGAATGCTGATCACTCTGATAGGGGTTCCTGTGACTGCGGAAAGTGCCACTGAGATGCGTAGTAGTTGACCTCCCCCCTCCAACATGGATCCGTCAATCTCAAGCATCAGGCGTTTCCTCTATCGAAGATCTGTGTTTCACTAATCCTTAAAGCATAAAGAGAAAGAGGAAAAGCTTCACCCTCATAAGGTGCGTTGAGGCTGGCCGAGGAAGCTTCTCGACAGCTTGCAGTTTGTTTGGTGGATGAGAGCGATGTGGCGAAACTGGAGACACATAACCAAACTAGATCCAGATAGAAAGATACCCGATGAGGACCTGAAAACTGTCGCTACTAGTGGGACGGACGCTCTTCTCATAGGTGGAACGCGAGGCGTCACTAGGGAGAAAGTGGTTGACCTACTCGAGCGTTTGAAGCGCTTCGACGTTGTGAAGATTCAGGAACCGTCGAATCCGGCCAACGTTGTCTTTGAAGACATTGACTACCTTTTCATTCCTTCAATTCTCAACAGTGCCGATCCAAAATGGATAGTCGGTTTACACGCAGAATGGGTCAGAGGCTTGACGCTGAAACACGGTAGCCTTCCTTGGGACAAGATACAAGGAGAGGCCTACATTGTCCTAAATCCTAAATCAGCAGTGGGAATCGAGACAAAGGCGAAGACCGATCTGTCAATAGAGGAAGCATGCGCATACGCGACTTGCGCTGACAGGTATATGCATTTCCCAATAGTGTACATAGAGTACAGCGGAACATATGGAAACCCAGAATTGGTGCGGGCAGTTAGACAAAGTCTCTCTGGTTCTCATCTTTTCTACGGTGGAGGAATCGACAGCAAGGAAAAGGCGCGTGAGATGGCGAAGTACTCCACCATAGTTGTTGGGAATATACTCTATGATGACATTGAAAAGTTCAAGCAGACTCTTAGTTACGAGTAAAATCTTATCGTGAGATAGCTCCAACGAAGAAGGCAACAATCCCCAATGCCATAGAGAGCTTAATCAGTCTACTTGCCCGAGCAGCGTTCTCCATCCGCAACACAAAGGATTCTCGGATGACAGCAAGAACAACCAAATCACCCACGAGAATTGAAAACAAGTAAGGCAACCCAGTATAGCCCAGTAGAAAAGGCGTCACGCTCACAGGAAGAAGAACCACATACAGTACTACTACCGCAAGGCCAGCCACATGCGGTCCTTGAGCAAGGGCGATAGTTTTGCATTTCCTTACTCTATCTCCCTCAACATCCTCAACCCCTTTCACAATTTCCCTTCCTAGATTCAACATGAATGCACATACGCCAAAGATTACCGTCAGAGGCTGAACCCAACCGACTGTGAAAGCTCCGTAGATGAAACTCATACCTGTCCCCGAGCTTACGACGATATTTCCCAGCAATCCAGTTGGCTTCAACCAAGCAGCATAAGCAAAGAACATCGACACGTAGAATAATGCCACAAGGAAACACCTGAAGTTTATGGAGAAAGCAAGAATCAAAGCCAGACCTGCGAAAACAAGCGATATGCTAGAGGCCTGTTTGACTGAGAGGTCTCCTCGAGGAAGAGGCCGCTTTGGTCTATTGACCTTATCAGCCTCTAAGTCAAAGACATCGTTCACCGCGTTTCCGCTCATTAGTACCAATGAAGCGGAGATGGCTCCAAGAAGCACTTCTGGACCAAGAAACGTCTTAGCAGCAGTCGCAGCTCCAGATATTACCGCGAGGAATGCGATTACGGCGTTAACAGGACGAACCAGCCTCAAAACACTGCCAAGCCGTAGCATCCTGTTCCTCTCGCATTCACAGCAATTGCAGATCAGAAAGCAAGCTAAAAGCCTACTTGCAACCTATGGCGAACGAAGCAAGGGAATCGGCATGTCAGCTTCGGTTTGCATCAAGAAGCTAGGCGGTTGCTGGTTCGCTGTTGCACTCAACAATCAGGATGAACTCGTCTGTTCAACCCTCTCAAGGAAGGGGGAGAGCGATGTCCAAAGATCTCTTGCTCACACCCTTCGTCGATACAATCGAGTTGAAAGTAGAGAAGATTCTCATGCCAGCAGGCTTCTCAACGCCTGGTACAGCATGTATCAAGGTAAGCCAGCCTCGATCGACACGAAGCTGAGCACGCGCTTCTTCACTCCTTTCTATCAACAAGTCCATCAAAAGACGAGAAGCATACCTAGAGGACGAGTGACGACGTACGGTGCCATCGCCGAGAGTCTTGGATCGAAGAAGCTAAGCAGAGCCGTAGGAAATGCAATGGCGGCAAACCCTTTCGTGCTTGTAGTTCCGTGTCATAGAGTTGTTCGTTCGACGCTTGAAACTGGAAACTACGGCCGAGGCCCTGAACTGAAACCGGAACTGTTGAGAAGAGAGGGCGTGTCATTCAACGGACGGAAGGTCTCGGAAGCTTCTGTTTGGACACCTCCTAGGAGATAGCGCAATCGTAAATACGTGCTTCATGCATAATCTTCAGGCCGAAGGGTCCTAACATGGCTGAGACGGGGCTGTATGTCGGCAGATTCCAGCCGTTTCACCTCGGCCACCTTGAAGTTGTCAAATACATACTCGAGAAGGTTGATCGAGTAGTCATAGCCATTGGAAGTGCACAATATAGTCACACGTTGGAGAACCCTTTCACCGCAGGCGAACGACTCACGATGTCGAAACTGGCGTTGGACGAAACCGGAATCTCCCCAGAAAGATACCTTCTCCTTCCGATAACAGACCTTAATGTCCATAAGCTATGGGTGGCACATGTCGTTTCGCAGACACCTGCGTTTCAGATGGTGTTTTCAAACGACCCGTTGACCGTAACGCTCTTTCAGGAAGCTGGATTCAGAGTTGAAGCCGTTCCATTCTACAGCCGGCAAGTGTACTCTGCCACGGAAATACGCAAACGTATGATGAGCAATCAGGACTGGTCTTCTTTGGTGCCGCGATCAGTGGCCTCCTTCATTAGAGAAATCAAAGGAGAGAAGAGACTACAATATCTCAGCGGTTCAGACAAGACCTCTAAAATCTAATCGTCAGTTTCGAACCAGGCCTGACGTCAACAACTCTCGAAACATTTCTCCTTCTCATAGCGATCTCTAGAAAGCCGTGACTTCCAAACAAGCATCCAACAGTCCCTTCACAGATATCATCGTAAGTTCGTACGAATCTAAGCTTCCACGTCTTTCGTCCTGCCTTGAGAGTCATTGTGTTT
>JALHTG010000028.1 GCA_022865705.1 Candidatus Bathyarchaeota archaeon
CTCGTCTGACAAAAAGCATCGGCCAATACTCCGCTAATCGGCCTTCCATCTCTGCTTTCAAAGCAAGCTCAACGAAGATGAGAGTTTCTGTCTTTCTAGCCTGTAACCCCTTACTGTTAGTTATAAGAGTTGAAAGGTTGTAGGTCCGGATCTTTCCGAACGTCGGCAGGATAGTTTTGGATTGCCTAAGAAGCGAGACCAGCTCCTCAGACTTGTCCCTTACGACTGCTTCAGCGTCTGATGTGATCTTTGGATCGGCAACCTTTACAGACCGATACTCAGATGGCTTCGCCATGACGTACCCCGGGAACTCGGTAATTTTGGCTCCGACTGAGGCAGCATCTAAACATCTAGCTATGCTTTCAGGTTTCATGGATGCTGCGGTACCGATTCCGATGCCGACTTTCTTATTTTTCGGCTGTATCACTCTGACGGCGTATCCCGAGTTTCTAATAGGGCCTCTCAGGATTTCAACGTCGAAATTGCGAAGCTGAACTTCGTACTCTTCTGCCTCTTCGGTGTAGATATCCCACTCGTCAATTCCCTTTGCTCTTAGAGCTTTCTGAATCGAATCAGTCTCACTCATCCTTGACCCACCACAGCTTTAGCCCGGATGTAAACACCGCCATCTCCCACTGGAACATAATCCTCGTAGCCCTTGCCACAGGTTCCCCGTTCCATGTCAAACTGGCTCTTCTTTCCAACTGCGTCAATGGAGGCAATGAAGTCGGGAACGTTCTCGCTCAATGTTAGGGAAGAAAGAATTCTTCCGAGCTTTCCTTTTTCAATCACATACCCTTTCTTCGACTTCAACTCCATTCCTCCAGCAAGCGGGTCCTCCATCCCCGATACGCAATGCATCAGCAGGATACCATGGTCGACATCTTCAATCATTTCATCAAGACCATAGTCACTAGGTTCAACATACGTATTCGTCATGCGAACAAAGAGCTTGCGCAAGAAGCTTTCCCTCCTGCCGTTCCCAGTGGGTTCGGCATTCATCATCGACGCTGAGAACCGATCGTGTAGAAAACCCATGAGAATCCCGTTCTTCATTATGTAGTTCTTTTTGCTTTTCACGCCTTCATCGTCAAATAGAAAGGAACCGTATCCCTCTGGCAGTGTTCCATCGTCACATAGGTTCAGCTTCTCGAACCCCATTTGTTTGCCGAAATATGGTACCAAGTAGGATCTTTTTCTGACAATCTGATCCGCTTCGCAGCCGTGTCCAAAGGATTCATGGGCAAACGTGCCAGTCATGCCTGGATCAAGAATGACTGTGAGATGCCCAGAGGGCGGAGTGGACGCCTGCAAGAGGGCTAGCGAGCTGTCCACTGTTTCCTTGACTGCTTTCTCCTCTAGATCCTTCACGACTTCGAAGCCCACTGTTCCTCCGGGGGCCAGATAATCGTAATCCATTTTGCCTGCTTCCCTGACGATCGGTGTGATGAAAAGAGAAGTTCTCGGAACGACCTGCCGGAGCAAGCTACCCTCAGTGTTTGCGAAAACCCTCTCGAGCACGGAGTCGGAGTAGGTGACTGTTGCGTTAACGACCCTTCTATCGAGGCTGACCATGCCCTTGTAGATCCTTCGCATGTGCTCCAGCTTTTCCTCAACATCCACGTCTGCAGGATTGATCTTCACGGGCAATTCCTCATCCATCTCCCAAGACTTCAATTCCTGAAGTTTGGCGTCGTTTCCATTCATTGGCTGGAACCGAGCGAGCTTTGTCGCCATCTCCTTCACGACTGCTTGTGAAGAATCATGACTGCCCATTTCCCTCCACTGTCCCCGCTTGTAGGCCCTCAAGACGATTCCTTGAACAGCCGCAGGTGTTGAAACCCGTTCCTCAGCTTTGTCTTTCCTGATTGCAACGCCTTCATTTCTTTCATAGAGTGCATCTGCGTACTCAACATTCTTTTCCAACATCTTGACCGCTTTGACCAACAGCTCCTTTGTCTCTTCCATTTCTGCTCACGTCTTCTTCCAATAATACTTGACCATCTTTTAAACCAGACTCTCACTAGGCACTAACAAACTGTGACGCTATTTTGCTTTCGTTGTTTCCGCGCGCGTAGAAGGAAGTTTCACATGCAATGATCTGGACACAAGGAACGTTGTCTCTGTTACAGTTGATTTCTGGTACAAATTTGATGACACTGTAACCAATGGTCTGATACTGTGATTCTGCAATGGCGCTTGCGTTGAAATTGCGAGGCTGGGCGGAGGTACAAGACAGCGTGTGCATTCGCTTGACACTCTGCAAGGCTTATATTCGAATTGCCGGGCAGATGGTATTTGAGGGATGAGTCTGTTACTTACTAGAAGCAGAACGCTAATAATCATGAGCATTGCTCTCTTTGGCTTGCTTTCTTTCGGTTTAGTAGTTCGTAATGCAATAGCTACCATAGAATGGAGCCAAACCTACCCCAGAGGTGTCGACGACCACGCGAGGTCCGTGGTTCAGACAAACGACGGAGGATATGTCTTAGCAGGGACCACACAGCTCCGCAATGACACTGGTCGTCAGGCATTAATCGTTAAGACTGATCCTTCTGGAAACATGCAGTGGAACAAGACCTACGGAGACGCATACACAGATGAGGCACATGCCATTATTCAAACGAGTGACGGAGGATACGCAGTAGCAGGCGTAACATGGCCTTCGAATGCCTCCGGTCACTTCTGGGTATTCAAGATTGACGCTTCTGGA